>CAISDL010000052.1 GCA_903884065.1 uncultured Actinomycetes bacterium
ATATAGGTCAGCGCGATCTCCATGCGCTTATCGCGCGGGAGATCCACGCCCACTAGACGTGCCACAGGGCTGTATTCCTTCTTCTATGCGGAGGTGTCGTTCCCAGACCGTTCCCGTCGGGCCCTCCACAATCTGATGGGACTTTCCGGGGCCCGGCCTCCGTTCCGGGCGTGGCGCGGGGCGAATCCCCGCGGTGGTTCTGGGAGGTCTGCATTCAGTTGTGTCGTACGCCGATCGTGCGGTGGGGCTAGCCCTGCCGCTGCTTGTGGCGCGGATCTGAGCAGATCACCATGACCCGCCCATGCCGGCGGATCACCCTGCACTTGTCGCAGATCGGCTTGACGCTCGGGTTCACCTTCACGGCTTGTTGATCCTGTTCTCGTTCGGTAATTCGGTCGGGCTACTTGTACCGGTACACGATCCGGCCGCGGGTCAGGTCGTAGGGCGAGAGCTCCACCACCACCCGGTCCTCGGGCAGGATGCGGATGTAGTGCTGCCGCATCTTGCCGCTGATGTGGGCGAGCACCTTGTGACCGTTCTCCAGCTCAATGCGAAACATCGCATTGGGCAGGGGCTCGACCACGCGGCCCTCAACCTCGATGGCACCGTCTTTCTTGCCCATATCCTCACTAGCCTGCGTTGGGTGTTGGGGCAGCATTCGCCCGACTGCAAAACGTGAAGATCCTAAAAAGGTGTTCCAGGACTGGGCACGCAAGAGCCGGCGCGAGCACCGCACCGTTGCCTCACGATACCCGCTCTGAGCTCACGCTCCAAAACGGCGACGGCGCTGACCGCTCGGGGCCCTCAGCGCCGGTTAAGGTGGCCCGATGCGGCTCTTGGTGACCGGCGGCGCGGGATTCATCGGGGCCAATTTCGTCCACAGCACCATTCGGGGGCACCCCGCGTGCGCCGTAACCGTGCTTGACGCGCTGACCTACGCCGGCAGCCGCGAGTCGTTGGACTCCCTGGGGAACGCCATCCGACTGGTCGAGGGCGACCTTACCGACACCGAACTGGTCGACCGCCTGGTGGCCGAGTCCGATGCGGTGGCCCACTTCGCGGCCGAGACCCATGTCGACAACTCGCTGGACGACCCGGCGCCGTTCCTGCGTAGCAACGTCATCGGGACGTTCTCGGTCCTGGAAGCGGTGCGTCGCCACGGCGTCCGCCTGCACCACGTCTCCACCGACGAGGTGTACGGCGACCTTCCACTGAACGCATCGGGAGGGGGCGAGCCGATCCGTTTCACCGAGGCCACGCCCTATAACCCGTCCAGCCCGTACTCGGCCACCAAGGCGTCGGCGGATCTGCTGGTACGGGCGTGGGTGCGGTCCTATGGCGTCAATGCGACGATCTCCAACTGCTCCAACAACTACGGGCCCTTCCAGCACGTCGAGAAGTTCATCCCCCGGCAGATCACCAATGTGCTGACCGGTCGTCGTCCCAAGCTGTACGGCAGCGGATGCAATGTGCGCGACTGGATCCACGTCGACGACCACAACAGCGCGGTGCGGCGCATTCTGCGGGACGGTGTCGCCGGCCGGACGTATCTCATCGGCGCGGACGGCGAGCGCGACAACCTCTCGGTGCTGCGCATGATCCTGACACTGATGGATCGCGATCCCGATGACTTCGATCACGTCACCGACCGCGTCGGCCACGACCTTCGGTACGCGATCGATTCCGCCGCCCTGCGCGACGAACTGGGCTGGTCGCCCGCGCACACCGACTTCGCCGAGGGACTTCGGGCCACCATCGACTGGTATCGGACCAACGAGTGGTGGTGGGCGCCGCTGAAAGCGCCAGTAGAGGCCCGATATGCCGAACGCGGTCAGTGACATGGGGCCGATGGATGAAGCGTGGCGCGAACTCGCGGTGCCAGGTGCCTGGGAGATCACCCCGCTGGTGCATCAGGACAACCGCGGTGACACCTTCCAGTGGTTCACCGGGCGTCACGTCGCAGAGATGATCGGACACCGGTTCGATATGCGGCAGGCCAACTGCTCGGTCTCGGCCGAGGGCGTGCTGCGGGGCCTGCATTTCGCCCAGTTGCCGCCCAGCCAGGCAAAATACGTCACGTGCGTGAAGGGGTCGGTGTTCGACGTCGTCGTCGACATCCGGGTGGGCTCGCCGACCTTCGGACAGTGGGACTCGGTTCTGCTCGACGACGTCGACCGGCGATCGATCTACCTGTCCGAGGGACTGGCTCACGGGTTTCTGTCCCTGCAGGACGAGTCGACGGTGATGTATCTGTGCTCGACGCCGTATTCGCCGCAGCGCGAACACACCATCGCCGCCACCGACCCGGAGATCGGCATCGACTGGCCGATCCCTGCCGACCGGCTGACCCTGTCCGACCGCGACGCGGTCGCCCCGTCACTCGCCGATGTCCGCGCCGCCGGACTGCTGCCGACGTGGGACGACGCCCGGGCATTCATCGGCGGACTGCCTTGCGACTGATCCGCGTTGGGGCGGGTTTCGGCGACGTTACGATGTGAGGGAATTCTTCGCGCGCCTTGGAGGCACCCCCATGACCACACCCATCCCGCACTTCATCGACGGCCGGCGCACCCCGCTGGCCAGCACGCGCACCGCCGATGTCTTCAATCCGAGCACCGGGGCTGTCCAGGCCAAGGTCCTGCTTGCCTCGGCGGCTGACGTCGACACCGCCGTCGCCTCGGCGGTGGAGGCGCAGCAGCAATGGGCCGCCTACAACCCGCAGAAGCGCGCCCGGGTGCTGATGAAGTTCATCGAACTGGTCAACGCCAACGCCGACGAGATCGCGGAGCTGCTCTCCATCGAGCATGGCAAGACCGTCAGCGATTCACTCGGTGACATCCAGCGGGGTATCGAGGTCATCGAGTTCGCCACCGGCATACCGCATCTGATGAAGGGTGAGTTCACCGAGGGCGCCGGCCCGGGTATCGACGTCTACTCGATCCGCCAGCCGCTCGGCGTGGTGGCCGGCATCACCCCGTTCAACTTCCCGGCGATGATCCCGCTGTGGAAGGCCGGGCCCGCGCTGGCCTGCGGCAACGCCTTCATCCTCAAGCCCTCCGAGCGCGACCCCTCGGTGCCGCTTCGGCTGGCCGAGCTGTTCCTCGAGGCGGGCCTACCCCCGGGCGTCTTCCAGGTGGTGCAGGGCGACAAGGAGGCAGTCGACGCGATCATCGAACATCCCGACATCAAGGCCATCGGCTTCGTCGGCTCCTCCGACATCGCGCAGTACATCTACGCCGGCGCCGCCGCCCACGGCAAACGCGCGCAGTGTTTCGGTGGGGCGAAAAACCACATGATCGTCATGCCCGACTCCGACCTCGACCAGGCCGTCGACGCGCTGATCGGCGCCGGGTACGGCAGCGCCGGTGAGCGATGCATGGCGATCTCGGTCGCAGTCGCCGTCGGCGACGAGACCGCGAACCGGTTGCGTGCCAGGCTCGCTGAGCGGGTCGAACACCTTCGGGTCGGACACAGCCTCGATCCCAAGGCCGACTACGGGCCACTAGTCACTGAGGCCGCCCTCGACCGGGTTCGCGGCTACATCGACGCCGGGGTCGCCGAGGGTGCGGAGATCGTCGTCGACGGCCGCGAGAAAGGCAGTGATGAGCTGACTTTCGGGGACGAGAGCCTGGAGAACGGCTTCTTCATCGGCCCCACCCTCTTCGACCACGTCACCCCAGAGATGTCGATCTACACCGACGAAATCTTCGGCCCGGTCGTGTGCATCGTGCGTGCCAAGAACTACGAGGAAGCGCTGAAGCTGCCGAACGAGCACGAATACGGCAACGGCGTGGCGATCTTCACCCGCGACGGCGACACCGCCCGCGATTTCGTCTCGCGCGTTCAGGTCGGCATGGTGGGGGTGAACGTCCCGATCCCGGTGCCGGTCTCCTACCACACCTTCGGCGGCTGGAAGCGGTCCGGTTTCGGCGACCTCAACCAGCATGGTCCGCATTCGATCCTCTTCTACACCAAGACGAAGACCATCACCGAGCGCTGGCCGTCGGGCATCAAGGACGGGGCTGAGTTCGTCATCCCCACCATGAAATAGCCTCAGCGACAATGAACTTCGCCACCCTGGACGATGACGAGCGGGTGATCGTCGAGACGTCGGCCGCCTTCGCCGCCAAACGCCTGGCGCCGTATTCCCTCGAGTGGGACAAGACCAAGCACTTTCCCGTCGACGTGCTGCGGGAGTCGGCGGAACTGGGCATCGCGGCCATCTACTGCGGCGAGGACGTCGGCGGCAGCGGGCTGCGGCGGATCGACGCCGTGCGGATCTTCGAGCAGCTTGCCGTCGCCGACCCGGTGATCTCGGCGTTCATCTCGATCCACAACATGTGCGCCTGGATGATCGACACCTACGGCACCGCCGAACAACGTAAGTCCTGGGTGCCGCGGCTGGCGTCGATGGAACTCATCGCCAGCTACTGCCTGACCGAACCGGGTGCCGGCTCAGACGCGGCGGCCTTGCGTACCAAGGCGGTTCGTGACGGCGACCACTACGTGCTCGACGGTGTCAAGCAATTCATCTCCGGCGCGGGAGTCTCGGACGTCTACGTGGTGATGGCGCGCACCGGAGCCGACGGTCCACGGGGCATCTCAGCGTTCATCGTCGAAAAGGACACGCCCGGATTGAGTTTCGGTGCCAACGAGGAGAAAATGGGCTGGAATGCCCAGCCCACGGCCCAGGTGATCCTGGAGGGAGTCCGGGTGCCCGTCGACGCGATGCTCGGCGGTCCCGACGCCGAAGGCAGCGGTTTCGGCATCGCGATGAACGGGCTCAATGGCGGCCGGCTCAATATCGCGGCCTGCTCGCTGGGTGGTGGCCAGGCCGCCTACGACCAGGCAACCGCCTACCTGGTCGACAGGCAGGCCTTCGGCGGAGCACTCATCGACGAGCCGACGATCCGGTTCGCGTTGGCGGACATGGCAACTGCACTGGAAACGTCACGGCTGATGCTGTGGCGGGCGGCCAGTGCGCTGGACGACGACGAGGCCGACAAGGTGGCGCTGTGCGCGATGGCCAAACTGTATGTGACCGACGCCTGTTACGACGTGGCCGACCGGGCGCTGCAACTACTTGGCGGCTACGGCTATCTGCGGGAGTACGGCTTGGAGAAGATCGTCCGTGACCTTCGGGTGCACCGGATCCTCGAGGGCACCAACGAAATCATGCGCGTGGTGATCGGCCGCTCCGCCGCGAACGTTGCTCGCAATCCGGCAGAGGCAACGCGAGTGCGTGCCCGAACCTAACAAAAAGGAGACCCCATGACGTCCATTGCGTTTCTCGGGCTGGGGAATATGGGCACGCCGATGGCGGCCAACCTGGTCAATTCCGGCTATCCCGTGCGCGGTTTCGATCCGGTTCCGGCGGCCCGCGAGGCCGCTACGGCCAAGGGCATCGACGTCGTCGACACCGGCGCCGATGCGGTGGCCGGCGCCGACGTGGTGATCACCATGCTGCCCAACGGAACTCTGGTGAAGCAGTGCTACGGCGACGTCATGCCCACCGCGGCGAAGGGGGCGCTGTTCATCGACAGTTCGACCATCGCCGTCGACGATGCCCGCGCCGTGCACGCATTCGCCGCCGAACGCGGCTTCGGCCAACTCGACGCCCCGGTCTCCGGCGGCGTGAAGGGTGCGGTCGCCGGGACGTTGGCGTTCATGGTCGGCGGTGAGTCCGAGGACCTGGACACCGCCCGGCCGGTGCTGGATGCCATGGCGGGCAAGATCATTCACTGCGGTGCCTCAGGCGCCGGCCAGGCGGCCAAGCTGTGCAACAACATGCTGCTGGCCGTACAGCAGATCGCCGTCGGCGAGGCGTTCGTGCTCGCCGACAAGCTGGGGCTGTCCGCACAGTCGCTGTTCGACGTGATCACCGGTGCGACCGGCAACTGCTGGGCGGTGCACACCAACTGCCCGGTTCCGGGACCTGTTCCCGCATCACCGGCCAACAACGACTTCAAGCCCGGCTTCGCCACCGCGTTGATGAACAAAGACCTGGGACTCGCCATGAATGCGGTGTCGTCCACCGGGGCGTCGGCACCACTGGGCAGTCATGCCGCCCAGATCTACGCGAGGTTCGCCGAGGAGCACGCCGAACTCGACTTCAGCGCGGTGATCGAGACCCTGCGCTAAGCGGGTCAGCGGCGCGCGCTCAGACCGTCAGGATCCGGGGGCCGTCGTCGGTGACCGCAACCGTGTGCTCCCAGTGCGCGGCTCGGGAGCCGTCGGTGGTGACGACGGTCCACTCGTCGTCGAGGATCCGGGTCCGGGCGGTTCCCAGCGTCAGCATCGGCTCGATGGCCAGCACCGAACCGGCGACCAGGAACGGGCCCTTGCCCGGCTCGCCCTCGTTGGGCAGGAACGGATCCATGTGCATCTGACGCCCGATCCCGTGGCCGCCGTACCCCTCGACGATTCCGTATCGCCGCTCATGGGCCTGCTCGGCGGCACGGGTGGCCTTTTCGATCGCGTGTGAGACGTCGGTCAGCCGGTTCCCGGGCACCATCGCCGCGATCCCCGCCTCCATCGACAGCCGGGTGGCTTCGGACAGCGCCTCGTCGGCCGGGATGAGTGCGCCGACGCCGAATGTGACGGCCGCGTCACCGTGCCAACCGTCGATGATGGCTCCGCAGTCGATCGACACCAGGTCGCCGTGGACCAACACCTCGGCCGGCGACGGGATGCCGTGCACCACGCGATCATTCAACGACGAACAGATGCTGGCGGGATAACCGTGGTAGCCGAGGAAGGACGGGACTCCCCCGGCCTCGCGGATGACGGTCTCGGCGACGTCATCGAGATCCTTGGTGGACACCCCGGCGACTGCGGCCCGCTGGACGGCGCGCAGGGCCGAGGCGACGACAGCTCCAGCGACGGCCATCGCATCGAGTTCTCCGGCCGTGCGGGCCGGTACGGCCTTGCGATTACGCAGCCCGGGCAGGGACACCATGGGTTCAGCGACCGAGCGACTGCAGGGCCCGGGTAAACACCTCGTCAAGGCTGCCGACCGCGTCGACGGTCTTCAATTCGTGGCTGTAGTAGTCCAGCAGGGGCGCGGTCTCGTCGCGGTAGACCCTGAACCGGTTGCGGATGATGTCCTCGGTGTCGTCGGCGCGTCCGCGTCCGGCCAGGCGCGCGACCAGTTCCTCCTCCGGCACCCGGAACTCCAGCACCGCATCGAGCTTGAGGTCGCGCCGCTCCAGAATGTCCCGCAAAGCCCCGGCCTGCTCGACCGTGCGGGGAAAGCCGTCGAGGATGAAGCCGTCGGCCACGTCGGCGTCGTCGAGCCGATCGTCGACGAGATCGTTGGTCAGGCTGTCGGGGACGAGATCCCCGGCGTCCAGGTACTTCTTCGCCTCCAGGCCCAGTGCAGTTCCAGCCCCGATATTGCGCCGGAACAGATCGCCGGTGGAAATGTGCGGTACGCCGAGTTCCTCGGCCAGACTGGCCGCCTGAGTGCCTTTACCCGCGCCCGGCGGGCCCAGCAGGACGATTCTCACTTCAGGAACCCTTCATAGTTGCGCTGCATCAGTTGGCTCTCGATCTGCTTCACAGTGTCCAGACCGACACCGATCATGATCAGAACCGCAGTGCCGCCGAACGGCAGGTTCTGGACGCTACCGCTGTTGCCCACCTGAAGGAACAGGTTCGGCAGAACGGCGATGATGCCCAGGTAGATCGAGCCGGGAAGAGTGATCCGGTTCAGCACATAGCTCAGGTAGTCCGCGGTGGGCTTGCCCGGCCGGATACCGGGGATGAAGCCGCCGAACTTCTTCATCTCGTCGGCACGCTCTTCGGGGTTGAACGTGATCGAGACGTAGAAGTAGGTGAAGAAGATGATCAGGCCGAAGTAGAAGGCGACGTAGGTCGGGTCGGCCGGGTTGGTCAGGTGGTCCGCGACGAATCGGTCCCACCACCCGGTACCGCCGCCTTTACGGCCGCTCTGGATCAGCTGGGTGATCAGTTGCGGGATATAGATCAGCGACGACGCGAAGATGACCGGGATGACGCCGGCCTGGTTGACCTTGAGCGGCAGGTAGGTCGAGGTGCCGCCGTACATCTTGCGCCCGACCATGCGCTTGGCGTATTGCACCGGGATCCGGCGCTGGCCCTGCTCGACGAACACCACGCCGATGATGATGAGCAGCGCCGCCGCGCACACCGCGGCGAACACCGGGCCGCCCCGGGTGTCGAGGATGGTCTTGCCCTCAGAGGGGATGCGGGCCGCGATGCCGGCGAAGATCAGCAGCGACATGCCGTTTCCGACGCCGCGCTCGGTCACCAGTTCGCCCATCCACATCACCAGAGCGGCACCGGCGGTCATCACCAGCACGATGACGATCAGGGTGAAGATCCGGGTGTTGTCGAGGATGTCCACCGAGCAGTTCTGCAGGAGCCCGCCGTTGGCGGCCAGCGCGACAATGCTGGTGGCCTGCAGGATCGCCAGCGCAATCGACAGATAACGCGTGTACTGCGTCATCTTGGCCTGGCCGGCCTGGCCTTCCTTGCGCAGTTCCTCGAACCGCGGGATCACCACGGTGAGCAACTGCACGATGATGCTCGCGGTGATGTAGGGCATGACGCCCACAGCGAACACCGACAACTGCAGCAGCGCTCCACCGGAGAACAGGTTGATCAGCGAGTAGATCTGCGCGCCGGCCCCGCCGCTGACCTCGTTGATGCACTGCTGGACGTTTCCGTAGTTGACGCCCGGGGACGGCAGGGTCGCACCCGCGCGGTAGAGGATCACCATGGCCAGGGTGAAGAGGATCTTCCGCCTCAGATCGGCCGTCCGCAGCGACGAGATGAAAGCCGAAAGCACTCTTCCTCCTGGGCCGCCGGACCTGAAGAACGGCGTGCCGATGGGGCTGGCCTGGCCAGCGTTCGGGTAATCCTTGGTCAGCGCGCATACAGCACGCTTGAATCAGTCTACGAGACTAACAGTTACCCCAGGCCGGCCGGGAATCCGCTCGACAGCGCCGGCCGGTACCGGCCGGCTGGTTAAATTGGCTAACCAACCACCCCGCAGAGCCGGAGACCCAAGCCATGGCCCGCACCGACGACGACACCTGGGATCTGGCCACCAGCGTGGGAGCCACGGCCACCGTGGTCGCCGCGGCGCGGGCCCTGGCCGGCCGCCAGGGCGACCCCCTGGTGAACGACCCGTTCGCCGAACCGCTGGTGCGTGCGGTCAAAATCGCGCCGTTCTCCCGCGCATTGGACGGCCACGACTACCTGCCGCCCGAGGCCCAGGACCGGCTGTTCGACGCCGTCACCGCGCTCTCGCCACCGGGTAGCCGGATCGCCACCGAATACCACCCCGACGGCGGGGCGAGCATCGCCGGGCGGGCGTCATCGATGAGTGCCCAGCCGGCAATTCCCCACCGACCCGGCGGACCAAACGCTGCGAAACTCCTTCTCAGTCACCGCAATCCGAAAGGCTTCCGCATGACATCGAATTCGGCTCGGCGCGAGGGCGATTCCTGGGACTTGGCTTCCGGGGTAGGCGCCACCGCGACGGCCGTGGCGGCGTCCCGCGCGCTGGCGACCCGGGCCGGGGTGATCGAGGACCCGTGGGCCGAACCCCTGGTCCGGGCGGTGGGCTCAGAACACTTTCTCACGATCCTCGACGGTGAGCCGGGCGGTGATTCCCAGGTCGAACGGATGGCGGACGGAATGGCGGTCCGCACACAGTATTTCGACGCCTTTCTGGCCGAGGCGACCGCGGCGGGAATCCGTCAGGTCGTCATTCTGGCCACCGGTCTCGACGCGAGGGCCTACCGGCTCCAATGGCCCGACGGCACGGTGGTCTACGAAATAGACCAGGCCGGGGTTCTCGAATTCAAAGTCGCCACTCTGCGGGCCCTGAACGCCGAGCCTATGACGGAGGTGCGCAATGTCGCGGTGGATCTGCGCGACGACTGGCCTACGGCGTTGCGGGCCAGCGGTTTCGACACCGAGCGCCCCACTGCCTGGATCGCCGAGGGGCTGCTGATGTATCTGCCGGCGGAGGCGCAGGACCGGCTCTTCGACCACATCACCGCGCTCAGCCCGCCGGGCAGCCGCATTGCCACCGAATTCATGCCCAGTATGGACGCCTTCACCGCAGACGACGGCCGGTGGAAGAAGTACGGGTTCAACGACGACCTGGCCGGACTGGTCTACGCCGGCGAACGCAGCCACGTGATCGAGTATCTGAGCGAACTGGGCTGGAACGTCACCGGCAGCCTCGTGCAGGAGTTGTTCGAGGCCTACGGGATCGAGCACCACGACGACGAAATGGCCGCACAATTCCAGGGCTTCCAGTACGTTTCCGCGCGGCTGGGCTGAGGGGACGACATGGAACGCACCGGCAACTCCCGCACCGATGACGACGACTGGGATCTGGCCTCCAGCGTCGGGGCGACAGCGACCATGGTGGCAGCGGGGCGGGCGATGGCCACCAAGGACCCGCGCCGCCTGATCGACGACCCGTTCGCCGAACCCCTGGTGCGCGCGGTCGGCATCCCCTTCTTCGTCGACATGATCGACGGCCGCCTCGACCTCTCCCAGTTGGGCGATGGAGGTCCCGAACGGGCGCAGGCGATGATCGCGGGAATGGCCATGCGCACCAGGTTCTTTGACGACTATTTCGCCGCAGCGGCCGCGCGCGGCATCCGGCAGGCGGTGATCCTGGCCTCAGGACTGGACTCACGGGCATACCGCCTGGGGTGGCCGACGGGGACCGTGGTGTACGAGATCGATCAGCCCGCGGTCATCGACTTTAAAACCACTACGTTGGCGGGTTTGCAGGCCCTGCCCACCGCCACCCGCCGAACCGTGGGTATCGACCTGCGAGACGACTGGCCCACCGCCCTGCGCGCAGCCGGTTTCGACCCGTCGGCACCGACGGCGTGGCTGGCCGAGGGTCTGCTGATCTACCTGCCACCGGAGGGGCAGGAACGACTTCTGGAGACCATCACCGGGCTGAGCGCCCCCGGCAGTGCCGCGGCAACCGAATACGTACCCGGCATCATCGATTTCGACACCGAGCGGGCCCGAACCATGGCCGCGGACATGCGCAGCCGAGGATTCGACCTCGATATGCCGTCGCTGATCTACACCGGCCCGCGCGGCAACGTGATGGATCAGCTGAGCGCACTCGGCTGGGACGTCGGCGGGGTGCCGGGTGACGAACTGCTCCGGCGGCACGGGCTTCCACTGCGGGACCATGCGGACGACGGTCCCCTTGGGGAGATCGTCTACGTCAGCGCGACACGGGACTGATCTCTAAAACCGGCACTCCCCCAGCCACAGCGCATGGGTACCGCTGATCGAGCGCTCCCCCCGGTCGATCACCCCCATCACGGCCGACGTCAGCAACGCCGCCGCGGCATCCGAGACCGTGGCCGCCGGTTGCGAAGATGCTTTGTGTCGCAGGTAATCCCGTACCGAGGAGCCCGGATACCCGGTCAGCGACACCTCGGCATCGGAATCCAGCCCCGCAAGCACCTTGGCCCGCCGGACCGCGGCCCGCAACCCACCCAGCTCGTCGACCAGGCCGCGCTCATGGGCGTCGGCCCCGGTCCACACCCGGCCCCGGGCCACCGCGTCGACCTCGCCGGCCGACAAGCCGCGCGCCTGGGCGACCCGCTGCACGAAGTCGTCGTAGAACAGGTCGGCTTCGGCCGCCACCATGGCGTGCTGCTCGGGGGTGAACGGAGCATTGGGCGACCAGGCGTCGGCATTGGCGTTGGTGCGCAGTGCATCTGAGCCGACACCGAGTCGATCCTTGAGTTCGCGAGCCACCAGTTTGCCGGTGATGACGCCGATCGATCCGGTGATCGTCCCCGGATTGGCCACGATCGCGTCAGCCGCCATGGCGACGTAGTAACCGCCCGAGGCGGCCACCGCTCCCATCGAGGCGACCACCGGCGTGCCCGATTCCCGGATCCGGCACACCTCCCGCCAGATCGTCTCCGATCCGGTCACCGCGCCGCCAGGGCTGTCCACCCGCAGCACCACTGCTTTCACATCGTCGTCGGCGGCGGCCTCGCGTAACGCCGCGGCGATCGTGTCTCCGCCCGCGCTCGACCGCGACAGCGGCAGGGTCTGCGGACCGCCGCGGCCGCTGACGATCGGACCGGCCACCGTGACCACCGCGACCGTCGGCTTCTTCGAACGGATCGGCAGTCCGCCGGTGCGGGCCTGCGCGTAGCGGGACAGGAAGAGCCGCGGCGGCGCCTCGTCGCCGTCCGGGTCGTCGAGGTCACCGGCGCCGGTCATGGCCGCGATTCGCAGGTACGCCTCGTCGCGGAATCCGATGCGGTCGACCAGGCTGGCTCCGACCGCGTCGTCACGCAGCAGTGGCGCCCGGTCGGCAAGGCCGTCGAGCAGGTGGGCGTCGACCCCCCTGGACTCCGCGATGCCCTGCCACACCTGGGTGTGCAGGCTCGCGATCAACCGACCGTCGGCCTCCCGGTGGGCGTCGGTGTAGTGCGACTCGGTGAAGAGGTTGGCGGCCGACTTGTACTCCCCACGCGCCACGAACTGCGCCTCGACGCCGACCTTGTCCAGCGCGTCCCGCAGGAACGTCGCGTTGGTGGCGAACCCGATCAGCCCGACGGTGCCCGAGGGCTGCATCCAGACTTCGCCGAACGCCGATGCCAGGTAGTAGGACAGCGTGCCGGGGTAGGTCTCCGCCCAGGCCAGGGACGGCTTGGCCGCCGTGAACGCCAGGACGGCCTCCCGGAGTTCCTGCACTGCGGCCGGCGGAGCCGACGAAAGCTGGACGCGGGCAACCATTCCTGCGACGCGATCATCCTTAGCCGCACGGTGGATGGCGTCGACGGCGTCGCGAAGCAGCAGGGGACGGCGCGCGCCGGTGACGAAGCGCATCGGGTCGAAGCCGGCGGTCTCCGGCGGCACCGACTGCAGATCGACCTCGAGAATGCAGCCACTGGGCACTCCGTGGTGCCGGGCGGTATCCATCCGGCGGGCCAGACCGCGCACCTCGTCGGGCACACCGGAAAGCAGGGATCGCATAGTCCCGAGGCTACCGGCCGACGCCGGCCCACCCGGCAGACGCCAAAGCCCCCGCCGCGGCGGGGGCTTTGAGCGCTGGGATGTCAGGAGATCTCGGTCGCGGATCCGCCGGCGGCGGTGATCTTGTCCCGGGCACTGCCGCTGAACTTGTGCGCGGTGACATTGACCGCCACCGTCAGCTTGCCGTCGCCGAGCACCTTGACCAGTGCGTTCTTTCGAACCGCACCCTTGTCGATCAGGTTCTCGAGGGTGATGTCGCCGCCGGCCGGGAACAGCCGACTCAGGTCGCCGACGTTGACCACGTCGTACTCGGTGCGGAACCGGTTCCGGAAGCCCTTGAGCTTGGGCAACCGCATGTGAATCGGCATCTGGCCGCCCTCGAAGGCCACCGGCACGTTCTTGCGGGCCTTGGTGCCCTTGGTTCCGCGACCGGCGGTCTTGCCCTTGGAGCCCTCGCCACGGCCGACGCGGGTCTTGGCCTTCTTCTCGCCGGGGGCGGGACGAAGATCGTGCAACTTGATGACGTCGCTCACCGCCGCCTCATCACTCTTCGCGCGAGCGCTCATCGCACAACCTCCTCAACCTCGACGAGGTGGTGCACGACGTTGATCAGCCCGCGGGTCTGCGGGTTGTCCTCACGGACCACCGACTGGCGAATCTTCTTCAGGCCCAGCGTCCGCAGGGTCTCGCGCTGCTTCCAGCGCGCCCCGACGGTGCCGCGAACCTGAGTGATCTTGAGTTCTGTCATGGTTATGCGTTTCCTTCACGCGCCGCGGCCGCCAGAGCCGCTTCGCTCTCGCGGCGCGCCTTCAGCATCCCCGCGGGCGCCACATCTTCGATCGGCAGACCGCGGCGGGCGGCCACCTCTTCCGGACGCTGCAGCAGCTTGAGCGCGGCCACCGTGGCATGCACCACGTTGATCGCGTTGTCGCTGCCCAGCGACTTGGCCAGCACGTCGTGCACGCCGGCACACTCGAGCACCGCACGGACCGCACCGCCGGCGATGACGCCGGTACCGGGGCTGGCCGGGCGCAGCATGACCACACCGGCGGCCGCCTCACCCTGCACGGGATGGGTCACCGTCGAACCGATCATCGGGACGCGGAAGAAGTTCTTGCGAGCCTCCTCGACACCCTTGGCGATCGCGGCGGGCACCTCTTTGGCCTTGCCGTAACCGACACCGACCAGTCCGTGGCCGTCGCCGACGATCACCAGTGCGGTGAAGCTGAACCGGCGGCCACCCTTGACGACCTTGGAGACGCGGTTGATGGTGACAACTCGCTCCAGGTACTGGCTCTTCTCGCCACCGTCGCGTCCGCCCCGGCCGCCGCGGTCGTCACGGCGTCCGCGATCGCCCCCGCGATCGCCCCCACGGCCGCCGCGGCCACCGCGCTCGTCGGTGCTGGTACCCGCAGTGGGGGCACCGGGGTCCGGCGCTACCACAGGAGCTGAAGTCTGCTCCGTCATCGTGCGGTCCTTCCGTTGTACGTCTTCAGATAGCGCATCAGAATTTCAGTCCGCTCTCGCGGGCGGCGTCGGCCAGTGCGGCGATCCGTCCGCCGTAGGTGTTGCCGCCGCGGTCGAACACGATGGTCTCGATACCGGCGGCCTTGGCGCGCTCGGCGATCAGCTGTCCGACCCGCGTTGCGTGCGCCTTCTTGTCACCCTCGACGGCACGAACGTCGGCCTCGATGGAGGACGCCGCCGCCAGGGTGGTGCCGTTGGCATCGTTGACCAGTTGCACGTGGATGTGCCGCGAGGACCGGTTGACCACCAGGCGCGGACGCTCGGCGGTGCCGGCCACCTTCTTGCGCAACCGGGCGTGCCGACGCAGCCGGGAAGCGCGGCGGGCCGCCGACGGGGTGGTTCCGACCGGAGTGCGGTCGATGGTCTCTGTCTGCGCCATGTCTACTTACCTGTCTTTCCGACCTTGCGGCGGATCTGCTCGCCCTCGTAACGCACGCCCTTGCCCTTGTAGGGGTCGGGGCGGCGCAGGCGGCGGATGACCGCCGAGATCTGACCGACTTTCTGCTTATCGATGCCGGTCACCGAGAACTTCGTCGGCGCCTCCACCGCGAAGGTGATGCCATCCGGCGGCTCGATGACGACCGGGTGGCTGTAGCCCAGGGCGAACTCCAGGTTCGCCCCCTTCTGCTGCACGCGGTAACCGACGCCGAAGATCTCCATCTTTGTGGTGTAGCCCTCGGTCACACCGGTGATGAGGTTCGCCACCAGGGTGCGCGACAGACCGTGCAGCGAGCGGCTGCGCCGCTCGTCGTCAGGCCGGCTCACCACAATCGCACCGTCGTCGTCGCGGGCCACGGTGATGGGCTCGGCGACGGCCAGCTCCAGCGAACCCTTGGGGCCCTTGACCGACACATTCTGGCCGTCGATCGTGATATCCACACCGGACGGAACCGGCACGGGTTGCTTTCCAATACGAGACATAGCTCTGCTCTTCCTATCCCGCTACCAGACGAAAGCGAGGACTTCGCCGCCCACGCCCTCTCGGGCCGCCTGGCGATCGGTCTTCAAACCGGCGGACGTGGAGATGATCGCCACGCCCAGGCCGCCGAGAACCCGCGGCAGGCCGGTGGACTTGGCGTACACCCGCAGACCGGGCTTGGACACCCTGCGCAGTCCGGCGAGGCTGCGTTCGCGGTTCGGCCCGTACTTGAGCTTGACCACCAGCGACTTGCCCACCCGGGCATCCTCGGTGTGGTAGTCGGTGATGTAGCCCTCGCGCTTGAGGATCTCGGCGATGTTCGCCTTGATCTTCGAATGCGGCAGGGTCACCTCGTCGTGGTACGCCGAGTTGGCGTTGCGCAGACGTGTCAAAAAGTCTGCGATCGGGTCCGTCATCGTCATCGAGCGCTGCTCCTCTTCGTCGCTGCGCTCCGCATCGTCGTCATCGCGGTCATGACTGGGCCTGTCTACCTTCCTCGCAGCGGTTCCCACTCGGGTCAATTCCCTGGGGGCCTGCTGCGCACCTGTTTTGCGAAAAGGGGCGTCGGGGTCTTTACCAGCTGGACTTCTGCACACCCGGCAGTTCGCCGGCATGTGCCATTTCGCGCAGGCAGATTCGGCAGAGGCCGAACTTGCGGTACACGGCGTGCGGGCGACCGCACTTGTTGCAGCGGGTGTAACCCCGCACAGCGAACTTCGGCTTCTTGTTGGCCTTGTTGACCAGAGCCTTCTTTGCCATCTGCTCAGTTCTCCTTGAAGGGGAAGCCCAGGGCCCGCAGCAGCGCGCGTCCCTCGTCGTCGTTCGTCGCCGAGGTGACGACGGTGATGTCCATACCGCGCGGCCGGTCGATGGAGTCCACGTCGATCTCGTGGAACACCGACTGCTCGGCAAGTCCGAAGGTGTAGTTGCCGTGCCCGTCGAACTGCTTGGGGCTCAGCCCGCGGAAGTCACGGATACGCGGCAGGCCGATCGAGACCAGCCGGTCGAGGAACTCCCACATCCGGTCACCGCGCAGAGTCACCCGGGCACCGATGGGCATGCCCTCACGCAGCTTGAACTGGGCGATGGACTTGGTGGCCTTACGGATCTCCGGCTTCTGGCCGGTGATCAGGGCGAGGTCGTTGACGGCACCGTTGATCAGCTTGGCGTCCCGGGCGGCGTCGCCGACGCCCATGTTGACGACGACCTTCAAGACTCCGGGGATCTGCATCACGTTGGCGTAGTTGAACTCGCTGTTCAGCGCGTCGCGGATCTCGCTGCGGTAGCGGGTCTTGAGCCGCGGCTGAACCTTTTCTTCCACGGCGGTGATGTCTTCTACAGAGGTCATGCCTTGATGTCCTTGCCGTTGCGCTTCGAAATGCGGACCCGCTTACCGGTCTCCTCATTGAGGCGGTAGCCGACGCGGGTGGGCGTGCCGTCGGAGTCGACGACCATCACGTTGGAGACGTGGATCGGAGCCTCCTGGGTGACGATGCCGCCCGAGGACGCGCCGCGCTCGTTGGCGGAGTTGGCGGTGTGCTTCTTGATCCGGTTGACACCCTCGACCAGAACCCGGTTGCGCTCCGGGAAGGCCTGGATGACCTTGCCCTTGGCGCCCTTGTCCTTACCGGCGATGACCAGGACGGTGTCGCCCTTGTGGACCTTCATCTACAGCACCTCCGGGGCCAGCGAGACGATCTTCATGAATTTCTTCTCACGCAACTCGCGGCCGACCGGGCCGAAGATGCGGGTGCCGCGCGGATCGTTGTCGTTCTTGATGATGACCGCTGCGTTCTCGTCGAACTTGATGTAGCTGCCGTCGGGGCGGCGGCGCTCCTTGACGGTGCGAACCACCACGGCCTTGACCACGTCACCGCGCTTGACGTTGCCGCCCGGGATCGCGTCCTTGACGGTCGCCACGATGATGTCGCCGATGCCGGCGTAGCGCCGCGCCGAGCCGCCGAGCACCCGGATGCACAAGATCTCCTTGGCGCCGGTGTTGTCGGCAACCTTGAGCCGCGATTCCTGCTGAATCACCAGATCTCCCTCGGTTGTGCACGCGAAAAACCCCTGCGCAAGCAGAAAGAAACCCGTCGTGCGTGGTCTTTGTTTACTCAGGGCACGCGGGGCTGACGTTCACACGCCGGCCGAGGTCTGCCCGAGGCAACCCCTCAAGAGTAGGGGATGCTCACGTGGGAGCCAAATCCACGCGTCTCAGCGCCGACCGAACGGATTTAAGGAACGACGAACGTCAGGGCCGGTCGGCGACGCAGCGGAAGCCGATGTGGGTCGTCGAGGTGTCCTGGGACTGGGGCGATCGGGCCGCCGGGCGGTACCGATGGCAGTACTCCGGGGCACACAGGTGCGAGCCGCCCTTGAGGGCCTGGATCAGCGTCGGATCAGGCTCGGCGGAGGTCGGGCAGCAGGACTTACCGGGAGTGTGCAGACTGGAGCCATCGGCTCCGCCGTCCGTCGGAGCGTGGCCGCGCTCGGAGTACTTCGTCGTAGTCCACTCCCAGACGTTGCCAATCATGTCGACCAGCCCGAAGCAGTTCGGCGGGAACGCGCCGACCGGGGAGGTGCCGACCCAGCGCGAGGTGCCGACACCCCGGGCGCCGTCGTTGCGGTACGGGAAGCGGCCCTGCCAGGTGTTGGCCATCAATTGACCATCCAGTCGCGGCTCGTCACCCCATGCGTAGGTGGTCTGGGCGCCGCCGCCGGCCGCGTACTCGAACTCCGCTTCAGTGGGCAGGCGCCGGCCCGCCCACGCGGCATAAGCGCCGGCGTCCGGATAGGCCACCTGCACCACGGGGTGGTCGTCCTTTCCGCCGATGTCGCTGCCGGCTCCCAGGGGCGCGCGCCAGTTGGCGCCGGGCGCCCAGTCCCACCACTGCCGCCAGTCGCTGAGGTCGACGGGCCCGGGGGTTCCCGTGAAGATCAGCGCACCGGGCAGCAGATCCTCGGGGGCCACACCGGGATACAGCGCAGGATCGAGCGGTCGCTCGGCGACGGTGATGTAGCCGGTGGTCTCGACGAACTCGGCGAACTGCGCGTTGGTCACCGGGTGGCGCTCGATGGCGAACGGCCCCACGGTGGCGGTGTGGATCGGAGCTTCCTCCGGGTAGAAGCTCGTCGAGCCCATCCGGAACGAGCCGCCGGGAACTTCCACGAGTTCGGTCAGCATTGGTCGGTCAGCATTGGGTTGTCGACTCCCGCGCTCAGTCCTTGGCGAACGCGAGCGCCAGTTGCTTCTCGGCGTCGATGTAGGGCGTGCCGGAAACATCGACGACCACCCGTGCGATGGTGCCGCCGGTGAATTCGAACGGCGCCTGATAGGACTGCGAGACAGGCTGGCCCAGGTTGCGGCCCACACTGACGCCACCGCCGGCCAGTCCGAAGATGAAGGGGTGGGCCTTCACGCCGGACAGGGTCGCCACCGCGGCGCCGTCGACGTAGAGCGTCGCGTCACCGAGTGGGATGAAACTGCCTTCCACCGTTCCGGTGCGGGCGTAGCCGATACCCAGGATGTGCCGTCCCAGCGGGACCGGGTCGGGCGAGGAGACCTTCTGCTCGACTTCGCCGAAGTAGTTGTAGACGAAGTGCAGGTGCCCGTCGGCGACGAACAGGGTGTAGCCGCCGTGGCCGGCGCCCTGTTTGAGGAGCACGCCTTCCACGTCCGCGCTGTCGACCGTGACCTCGGCGAGCACCGAGAAGGAGCGTCCCGCGATGTTCACGCACGCACCGAGTGGGACGGGGGCGGTGTATGGGTAGTAGATGTAGCTGGAGCGATCGCCGGCCAGTGAGGGCCGCTGCCGGCCGAGGACCTCGAGCATGTTGAAGTCGGCCAGCGGCAGACCGTTGTACTTGCCGGCCTCGGCGAACCAGAGCTTCTGCATGTCAGCGAGCTTCTCGGGGTGCTCGGCGGCCAGGTCGTGGCATTGGCTGCGGTCGGCCTCGATATGGAAGAGCTCCCAGCGATCAGCGTCGAAGTGCCCCCAGCCCGAGGGTGTGGCGGCGTGCACGGTGTTGGCGAACCAGCCCTTGTGCCAGATGCCGCGCGTTCCGAGCATGGTGTAGAACTGGGTCTCCTTGCCGGTCGTGGCTGTCGGATCGTCCAGTGCCGCTTTGAAACTCACCCCTTCAAGTGGCCTCTGCGGGACCGCCTTCACGGTCTCGGGCGCGGTGATGCCCAGCAGGTCGTAGACGGTCGGCGTGATATCGCAGACGTTGACGTAGTTGTCGCGGAACGCGCCGTGTGCACGAATCCCCTTGGGCCACGAGATGATCGCGGTATCGGCGATTCCGCCCTCGTGTGAGGCGTACCGCTTGTAGAGCTTGTAGGGCGTATTGAACGCCATCGCCCAGCCGATCGGGTAATGGTTATAGGTCTGCGGACCGCCGAGCTCGTCGAAGAAGCGCATGCTGTCTTCGACGGTGTCGATGAGGCCGTTGAAGAACTTGACCTCGTTGACCGAGCCGTTGGGCCCGCCCTCGCCGCTGGCGCCGTTGTCCGAGATCACCACGATGATCGTGTTGTCCAGCTGCCCGGATTCCTCGAGGTAGTCCAGAATCCGGCCGATCTGGGCATCGGTGTAGGACAGGAAGCCGGCGAACACCTCGGCCATCCGGGAGAACAGGCGCTTCTCCTCGTCGGACAATCCGTCCCAGGGCCGTACGGTGTCCTGCAACGGCCACGGTTCCCCGTTGGGGCCCTTGACATCGAGATACGGATTGATCGCGGACAGTTCGGTGTCTACCGGTACGACGCCGAGGGACTTCTGGTTGGCCAGGACGATCTCGCGATAACGCTCGTAGCCCATGTCGAAGCGGCCCGCGTACTTGTCGGCCCATTCCTTGAAGACGTGGTGCGGGGCGTGCCCGGCGCCCGGGCAGACGTAGGAGAACCACGGCTTGTCCGGGGCGATCACCTTCGAGTCCTGGATGAACTCGATCGTCTTGTCGGCAAGATCCTTTGACAGGTGGTAACCCTGCTCCGGGGTGGCCGGCGGCTCGATGGGGTGGTTGTCGTAGACGAGTTCGGGATACCACTGGTCGGTCTCACCACCGAGGAATCCGTAGAACCGCTCGAATCCCCGAGACAGCGGCCAGTGCCGCTTGGTGGCGGCCAGGCTGGACTCCTCCAACGGGGTCATATGCCACTTGCCCAGGCAGTAGGTGTTGTACCCGCGCTCGGCGAGAACCTCGGAGATCAGGGCGGTGTCCTCGGGGATCCGACCGTTGATGCCGGGGAACCCCTCGGTGAACTCCTCCACCACGGCCATCCCCACCGATGTGGCGTTGCGACCGGTGAGCAGTGCGGCCCGCGTCGGGGAGCACAGCGCAGTCGTGTGGAACTGGGTGAGCCGGACACCACGCTCGGCGATCCGGCTCATGGCCGGCATCTCCACGAGTCCGCCGAAGCAGTCCCAGGTGGCGATGCCGACGTCGTCCCACACGACGTAGAGCACATTGGGGGCGCCCTCCGGGGCGGTCGGCGGCAGGAACGGCCCCCAGTCCGGTTCGGAGTCGCGGATGTCGAGGGCGATCTTGCCGGTGAACTCAGCTGCCATGGAGGCGACGTTACCCGGTGGCTCCCGGGTCGTTAACCCGGTAGATCCGCCAGTTCGGTTGGCCGTCGCCGTCATTGGGCACTTCCAATTCCAGGGTGGCGATGTCGGCTCCGTTGTCGTACCGGGTCGGGTAGCGCCTCTTGCAGGTGTCGGCCTTGCCGAGTCCCGTGGTCGGCACGGCCATGAGGTACGTCGCTCCCCCAATCCGGAACCGGACCGCGGGTCGGATAACTCATTGACCGCGAACTGTCAGTACGCTGGGACCTCACTATGTCGGTAACCGAGCCAGCGTCGAACAGTATGACGGTCGTCGTCGTCGACGACGCCCGACTCAACCGGGAATGCCTGGCGGCACAACTGTCCATCAACGGGATCGCCGCGACGACGGCGTGGGACCTTCCCACTTTGTTGTCCGAAGTCGATCGGGCGGTTCCCAACGCGATCCTGCTCAACATCGATACGCCCGACAGCACAACACTGCTCCAACTGGGACTCGACCTCGACCGCAGGGCCCGGGTGATCGTGTACGGCCTCTCCACCGAACGCGAATCCGAGATCGTGTCGTGCGCAGAGGCCGGCGTGGCCGGGCTTCATCTGCGCACGGAGTCGTTCGAGCATCTGCTGGCATTGACCACCAGCAGCGCGGACGGCCGGGCGCAGTGCTCCCCCGAGGTTTCGTCGATCCTGCTGCGCCGGGTGTATGCCTTTGCGGCACAAGCGAATCCCGATGCGACGACAGACATTCTGACGCGGCGCGAGACAGAGATCCTGGAACTGATCGAGCAGGGCCTGACCAACCAGCAGATCGCGTCGCGCTTATCACTGACCTTGCATACCGTGAAGAATCACGTGCACAACCTGCTCAGCAAGCTGGGTGTGGCTTCGCGCTCGGAGGCCGTGACCATCTTCCGTGCGACGAAGTACGCCAACCGCGTCCTTTAGGCGAACTGCCGGCTGACCAGCGTCCAGTGGTTGACGAAGCTGCGACGGTAGTGCAGTCGATCCAACACCGCGTGCGCCAGTGCCAGACCCCTGCCGCATTCGGCCATCTGATCGGGCATCACCGTTGCATTGACGTCGACCTGCGCGGGTAAGCCGTCGTCGACGAACGAGACGCTGACCTTGTCGGGCAGGACACGCACTTCCATCCGTAGCCGTACCGGGCGACCCTTGGCGGCGTGCTCGATGATGTTGGCGCTGATCTCACCGACCGCGATCTCCATCTCGGTCCGGACGGCATCGGGCACGTGGTCATGCGAGAACCACATTCGCTCGAGCAGGGCGCCGATATCGTCGAGGGTTTCCGACCCCGTCACCGTGTCGAGCACAAACGAGCCTTGTGCCATGGCTAAGATTCTGCCGCACCACGGACTGTTACCAACATGGGACATCGGAGCGATCTGGGGACTAGATCCCGCATCGCACTGCTCAGGGAAAGCTCTTGCTGACCAGAATCCAGTGGTTGCACTCCGCCCGGCGGTATACCAGTTCATCGAGGACCGCCTTGGCCAGAGCGAGCCCCCGTCCACGTTCGGCCATGTCATCGGGCATACGAACCGCGTTCAAGTCGATGTGAACGGGGTCTCCATCGTCGATGAATTCGACGTTCACCTGGCTGGGCAACACACGGACATCCATCCAGATGCGCACGGGCCGGTCCAGGGCCGCATGTTCGATGATGTTCGCACCGATTTCCCCGGCGGCGATCCCCATGTGCATGCGGACGGTGTGCGGCACGTGCGGATACGTCGACCAGGTCCGTTCGAGAGCCGCCTCGATATCGCCGAGGACAGCAGGACCCGCCGCGGTCTCAAGAACCCGTGCCTCAGGTCGATTCATCGAAGGCGCTGTCCGGCGAATCCGTGGCTTTCAGAACCCGGTTCAGATTAGTCAGTTCCAGCACCGCCAGTGCCTGCTCGCTGGGCGATGCGATCCGCAGGTCGCCGCCGCCCTGGCGGGCCGCCTTCAGGCCCGAGATCAGGGCACCCAGACCGGAGGAGTCGATGGTCTCCACCGCCGAGAGGTCCACCACGAGGCGCGTGTTCCCGCCCCGGACGAGACTGTGCAACTGTTCGCGAAGCTCGGGAGCCGCAACCATGTTCAGGCGCCCCTCGGGACGCAGCACGACCGCGCCGTTGGCCGTGGTCCTCGTCGGCCACTCACCCATGGCTGTCCTTTCCGTTCGCTCGGCAGGAGCATAGCGGGATATCTATCCCGAAGCAGCAAGGTTCGATCGCCCGCCGCCGGACCGACGGCTGGAGCGACGTCCCTGCAGGTCCGAGCCACGTCACCCGCCGGGCCGACGATTCGGCTGATAGCGTCAGCGCCGATGATTCCGGCCGACCGCGCATGACGGACCAACTCGACCACGCCGTCGAACGGCTGGTCAAGGCCTCGCGGGCCGACGGGGCCCTGGTGTGGAGTCACAGCGGGCCGACGAGCGAGGCGATCGTCCTGGGCAGCTACCCGACAGCCGTCGGACCGGGCCCGCTTACCTGCAACGTTCCCGCCGGCACGACCGGTGCGACGGAACCGGGATCCGCAGCCCTCCCGGCACTGCTCCCCGAACTGCCGGCCGCCACCGGGGCGGAGCGGTCCCTCTCCCTCGGCGACGACCTCTTCCTCACGGTGGCCTGGTCGGACCCTGCGACTCCGCCCGACCTCACCGGCGAACAACACCGGCAGGCTCTCGACGAGGTGGGCGCCCTCGCACAGTTGGCACGCCACATTCACGTCGCCGAAAGCGACGTCGAACGCCTTCGCGCCGTGATCAACGGCCTCCACGATGGCGTCGTCACGCTCAATCCGCGACTGGCGCAGGCAGCTGTCAACAGAGCTGCTGCTGCGGTGTTGAACATGGCGCCGGGTAGACATCCGGAGTCGGATTTCACGGCCGCGCTCACCGCCCTTGCCCGCCGCTCGCTGAATTGCGATGAAATCGACTCCTGCATAAGCCTTCTGGATTCCGACCCCACCGCCACGATCGAATGCATGTGGCGGTTCACCGGAGAGCCCAGCCATCTGTTCGTGGTGTCACGCCCCGTGCAGTATCAGGGCTTCCACGGCCGGAGTTGGATCTTTTACAACGAGTCGCAATCGGCCGAGGCGCTGGAGTCCCTCGAGCGCGCACATTCTTTGTTACGCGCATCAGCCGACGGCATGCTCGATCCGCAGGCTTTGCTGGAAGCCGTCCGCGATTCGAGTGGCCGGATCGTCGATTTCGTCTACCGCGACGTGAACCGGGCGACCTGGCAGTACCTGGAGACGACGCGGGACGGGTTGATCGGGCGAACACTGCTGGAGACGATGCCGAACCTGGAACCCTCCGGACTGCTGGCGAGGTACGCGGAGTGCGCCAACACCCACGAACCCATGATCCTCGACGAGGTTTCCTACGACAACGAGATGCTCAGCGGATCGCGGAGCTATGACATCCGCGGAACCTACGTCGCGGGCGATTTCATCACCCTCACCTGGCGCGATGTCACCGAGCGGGTGGAGACCTTTCACCGTCTGGCCGAATCCGAGGAGCGATTTCGGCTACTGGCCGAGAACGCCAGCGACGTCGTGGCGTATCTCCGCGAGGGCGTGATCGAGTGGGTCTCGCCGTCCGTCGAAGGCGTGTTGGGCGCACCACCCGAGCATTGGATCGGTCGGCACATGACCGAAACCGTACCTGCCGATGAGCTTCCCAATCAGGCGGTCGTCATCGGCAGAATCGAAGCCGGCGAAGTCGTCATCGCGCGCAGCAGGGTGGTCGCGATGGACGGCACGACGCATTGGATTCACCTGCACGGCAGGCGCTTCTACGACTCAAGCGGAGAACCGGACGGTCTGACGATCGCGTTCCGGGTGATCGATGACGAGGTCCGCCTGCAGGAGGACGCCGACGAGGCACGCCACAGTCGGGCCGAAGCCGACGAACGCTACCGCCGACTGATGGACAACTCGGCCGTCGGCATGAGCATAGTGACTCCCGATGGACGGTACGAGGCGATAAACCAAGCGCTGTGCGACTTCTTCGGCTACGACGCCGAAACGCTGAAAACCAAGACTTGGCAAGAACTTACGTCGGGCGAGACACTCGAGCGCGACTTCCGAAAAGCCGATGAGGTACTGGCGGGCCTGATCGACCACTACCGGGTGAAAACGCAGTACATCCACGCCGACGGCCACCCCATCTGGGCTGACCTGTCGGTGAGCTGTCTGCGCGACTCCCACGGAGAGGTCGAGTACTTCATCGGGGCAGGTCATGGACATCACCGCAGAAGTCGAGAACCGCCGGCGGGTCGCGGAACGGGACCAGCAGAATCGCGCACTGACCCAACGACTTCAGGCCCAGACGGATCGCTTGCGCTCAGAACTCAGAGTCGCGGGGTCGTATGTCACCTCGCTGCTTCCCGGAGATCTCGACGGCCCGGTGCAGGTGTCCCACCGTTACCTCCCGTCGCGCGAACTCGGCGGCGACTGTTTCGACTACCGCTGGCTCGACGACGATCATCTGCTGATCTACCTGATCGACGTCTCCGGGCACGGCATTGCGCCCGCCCTGGAATCGATTTCGGTCCACAATCTGCTGAGGTCTGGAGCGCTGCCCACCCGGACACTGCTGAAACCCGGCCACGTCCTGACCGAACTCAACAGCAAATTCCCGATGGACGAGCACGGCGGAAACTTCTTCACCATGTGGTACGGCGTCTACCGGGCCTCCGATCGCACGCTGCAGTACGCGAGTGCCGGACACCCGCCGGCGCTTGCGTTCGCAGGCCCCGGCGACGATCCGCTCCTGCTGTCGAGCGGGGGATTTCCGATCGGAATGTTCGACGACAGTGAATTCGCCTGCGAGAGCTATGTAGTCCCGCGCGACGCTGAGATCGTGATCTACAGCGACGGCGCTTTTGAGTTGCCGCTTCCCCAGGGGGCGAAGTGGTCGCTGAGGGACTTCGTCGCGCTGTGCACCGCGCTGTCCGGGTCGGGCGACTGGAGCGTGGACGATCTCGCCCAGAAGCTGAAAGCCCGCACGGTGGCCGGGCTTTTCGACGACGACTGCTCGCTCCTGCGCCTGCGGTTCAGCTGAGACGAAAGACGCCCAGCGCCAACGGCGCTGGGCGTCTTCACACGCCTTCTTGACGGTGCGGAGCTACTTGGCCCGCTCCAGAACCTCCACCAGACGCCACCGCTTGGTGGCCGACAGCGGCCGGGTCTCCATCAGCGAGACGCGGTCGCCGATGCCGGCGGTGCCGTCCTCGTCGTGCGCCTTGACCTTCTTGGTGGTCCGGATGATCTTGCCGTACTTGGGGTGCTGCACACGCGACTCCAGCTCGACGACGATGGTCTTCTCCATCTTGTCGCTGACCACGTAGCCGATCGCGGTCTTACGGCGACCGCGCGGCGTCTCCGTCGCCGGCGTGTGCCGGGGACCCTTGGTTTCAGTCATTACGATTCCTCACCGCCGGGACCGGAGGCCAGACCCAGCTCACGTTCACGAAGCACCGTGTAGATGCGCGCAATCTCCTGGCGAACGATCCGCAGCCGGTGATTGCTGGACAGCTGTCCGGTGGCCGACTGGAAGCGCAGATTGAACAGTTCTTCCTTGGCCTGCCGCAGCTTGGTGGTCAAGTCCTCGTCGTTCAGCTCGCGCAGCTCGCCGGCGCCAACGCCCACTGCCATCAGAACTGCTCCTCTCGGGTCACGATGCGTGCCTTGATCGGCAGCTTGTGGATTGCACGCGTCAGTGCGGCGCGCGCGATCTCCTCATTGGGGTAGCTCAGCTCGAAGAGCACCCGGCCGGGCTTGACGTTGGCCACCCACCATTCCGGGGAGCCCTTGCCCGAGCCCATGCGGGTTTCGGCCGGCTTCTTGGTCAGCGGACGGTCCGGGAAGATGTTGATCCACACCTTGCCACCGCGCTTGATATGTCGGTTGATGGCGATACGGGCGGACTCGATCTGCCGGTTGGTGATGTAGGCGTGCTCCAGAGCCTGGATGCCGTAGTCACCGAACGTCACACTGGTGCCACCGCTGGCGACACCACGCTGCTTGGGGTGGTGTTGCTTGCGGTGCTTGACCTTGCGGGGAATCAACATGCGTCACTCACTCCTGGAGGTGGTCGGGGGTGAGATCGCTCTTGTCGGCGCTGCTTTGCTGGCCGTCAACAGCGTTGTTCTCGTAGGTGACCTGGACAGTGGTTTCCGCGGGTGCGCCGACGGCCGCTTCCACGATCGGGCCGACCTCCTCGGTGGCGGCGCGGCCGGCCTCGGTGCTCGTCGCGGTGGTGCCCGACGAACCGCTGCGGCGCGGACGCGTACCGGCCGGACGGTCCCGGCGCGGCCGGTCGGCGGACGGTGCGGCGGCGGTCAGCTCACGCTTGCCACCGACGACGTCGCCCTTGTAGATCCACACCTTCACGCCGATGCGGCCGAACGTGGTCTTGGCCTCATAGAGCCCGTAGTCGATGTCGGCGCGCAGCGTGTGCAGCGGGACCCGACCTTCGCGGTAGAACTCCGAGCGGCTCATCTCCGCACCGCCGAGGCGCCCGGAGCACTGCACCCGGATGCCCTTGACGTTGGGCTGACGCATGGCCGACTGGATCGCCTTGCGCATCGCGCGGCGGAACGCAACGCGGTTGCTCAACTGCTCGGCGACACCCTGGGCCACCAACTGGGCCACCGACTCGGGGTTCTTGACCTCGAGGATGTTCAGCTGCACCTGCTTGCCGGTGAGCTTCTCCAGATCGGTCCGGATGCGGTCGGCCTCGGTACCGCGGCGGCCGATCACGATGCCGGGACGAGCGGTGTGGATGTCGACCCGCACCCGATCACGGGTGCGCTCGATCTCGACGTCGGCGATGCCGGCGCGCTCGAGGCCGCTTGCCAGCAGACGCCGGATCGCGACATCTTCCTTGACATAGTCGGCATACTGCTTGTCGGCGTACCACCGGGACTTCCAGTCGGTAGTGATACCGAGCCGGAAGCCGTGGGGATTGATCTTCTGGCCCACTACTGCGAGCCTCCCTTCTTGGCCTTGGTGGCGCCGCCTGCGGCGGTTTTGCTGCCCTGAGCACGACGCGAGCGGGCGGACTGTCCGGCGCGCTGGTCGCGCGGCGGGCGGCTCTCCACGATCACGGTGATGTGGCTGGTGCGCTTGCGGATCCGGAAGGCCCGGCCCTGGGCGCGCGGACGGATGCGCTTGGCGGTGGGGCCCTCGTCGGCGTAGACGGTGGCGACCACCAGGGTGCGCGGATCCAGACCGTTGTTGTTCTGCGCGTTGGCGGCGGCACTGGCGATCACCTTGGCCACCGGCTCGCTGGCCGCCTGGGGCGCCCAGCGCAGGATGTCGAGGGCTTCCTCGACCGACTTGCCGCGCACCAGGTTGATCACCCGGCGCGCCTTGCTCGCCGAGATCCCCACATATTTCGCAACGGCGGAGGCCGAAGGAAATTCAGTCGTTGTCATGGTTATCGACGCTTCGCTTTCCGGTCGTCCTTGATATGACCCTTGAACGTCCGCGTCGGGGCGAACTCGCCCAGCTTGTGACCGACCATCGACTCGGTGACGAACACCGGCACATGCTTGCGGCCGTCGTGGACGGCGAAGGTGTGACCGATGAAGTCAGGGAGGATGGTCGAACGACGCGACCAGGTCTTGATGACCTGCTTGGTGTTCTTCTCGTTCTGGACGTCGACCTTCTTGAGCAGATGGTCGTCGACGAACGGACCCTTCTTCAAACTGCGTGGCATATCTACTCCCGCCTAGCGCTTGTTCTTGCCGGTGCGCCGGCGTCGGACGATGAGCTTGTCGCTCGGCTTGTTCGGTTTGCGGGTGCGGCCTTCCGGCTTGCCCCACGGGCTCACCGGGTGGCGGCCGCCGGAGGTCTTACCCTCACCACCGCCGTGCGGGTGGTCGACCGGGTTCATCACGACACCACGGACGGTGGGCCGCTTGCCCTTCCAGCGCATCCGGCCGGCCTTGCCCCAGTTGATGTTGGACTGCTCGGCGTTGCCGACCTCGCCGACGGTGGCGCGGCAGCGCACGTCGACGCGACGGATTTCACCGGACGGCATGCGCAACGAGGCGTAGGTGCCCTCCTTGCCCAGCAGCTGGATGCTCGCGCCGGCTGAGCGGGCCAACTTGGCGCCACCGCCGGGCCGCAACTCCACGGCGTGGATCAGGGTGCCGGCCGGGATGTTGCGCATCGGCAGGTTGTTGCCGGGCTTGATATCCGCGTTCGGCCCGCACTCGACCACGTCGCCCTGCTTGAGACCCTGCGGGGCGATGATGTACCGCTTCTCGCCGTCCAGGAAATGCAGCAGCGCGATGTTGGCGGTGCGGTTGGGGTCGTACTCGATGTGAGCGACCTTGGCGTTGACGCCGTCCTTGTCGTGGCGACGGAAGTCGATCACCCGGTAGGCGCGCTTGTGACCGCCACCCTTGTGCCGGGTGGTGATGCGGCCGTGCGCATTTCGCCCGCCGGTGCTGTGCAGCGGACGCAGCAGCGACTTCTCCGGGGTCGACCGGGTGATCTCGGCGAAGTCGGAGACGCTGGCACCGCGGCGACCGGGGGTCGTCGGCTTGTACTTGCGAATTCCCATGTCTAGTCCTTCTCTGCCCGGCCTAGGCCGGTGCTCCGAAGATGTCGATCGGCTTGCTGTCGGCAGCCAGGGTCACGATGGCGCGCTTGGTGTTCTTGCGCTTGCCGTATCCGTACCGGGTGCGCTTGCGCTTGCCCTGCCGGTTGGCGGTGTTCACCGAGTCGACCTTCACCGAGAAGATCTTCTCGATGGCGATCTTGATCTGCGTCTTGTTCGAGTCCGGGTGGACGATGAACGTGTAGACGTTGTCCTCGATCAAACCGTAGGACTTCTCCGAGATCACCGGCGCGAGGATGATGTCGCGCGGATCCGTCACAGTCGCCATCAGGCCGACACCTCCTGCTGTGCCTTGGAATTCGACACGGCGTGCTCGATGTAGGCGTTGAGCGCCTCCACGCTGAAGATCACGTCGTCGGCCTTGAGCACGTCGTAGGTGTTGAGCTGGTCCGGCGACAGCACATGCACGCCGGGAAGGTTGCGCACGCTCTTGGCGCCCACCTCGTCGGCACGGCCGATGACCACCAGCACGCGCCGGCGATCGGTCAGCGTGCCGAGAAACGACTTGGCGCTCTTGGTCGACGGCATCTGACCGCTGACCAGCTCGGTCACCGCGTGGATCCGCGCGTTGCGGGCCCGGTCGCTGAGCGCACCGCGCAGCGCGGCGGCGATCATCTTCTTCGGTGTCCGCTGGCTGTAGTCACGCGGCTGCGGACCGTGCACCGTGCCGCCGCCCTTGAACTGCGGAGCGCGGGTCGAGCCCTGGCGAGCACGGCCGGTGCCCTTCTGGCGGTACGGCTTCTTGCCGCCGCCGGAGACCATGGCGCGGGTCTTGGTCGCGTGGGTGCCCTGCCGGGCCGCCGCCAGCTGCGCCGTCACCACCTGGTGCATCAGCGCGATGTTGGCATCCACGTCGAACAGCGCCGGCGGCAGCTCTACGCTGCCGGCCTTGCTGCCGTCCGGGCTATGGACGTCGATGCTCTTCCCTGCCATCACTTCTCACCTCGATTGACCCCACCGCGTTTGACGGAAGTGCGAACCATCACCAGGCCGCCGGTGCGGCCGGGGACCGCACCCTTGATCAACAACACGCCGTTCTCGGCGTCGACCTTGTGCACCACCAGGTTCTGGGTGGTGACACGGTCATGGCCCATCCGGCCCGACATCCGGGTGCCCTTGAAGACCCGGCCCGGGGTGGAGCAACCACCGATCGAACCCGGCCGACGGTGCACAGCCTGGGCGCCGTGGGCGGCGCCCTGGCCCTTGAAGCCGTGACGCTTCATGGTGCCGGCGAAACCCTTGCCCTTCGACGTGCCTGTGACGTCGACGTAGCTTCCGGCCTCGAAGATGTCGGCGTTCAGTTCCTGGCCGACCTGGTACTCGGCGGCGGCGGACTCATCGTCGAGCCGAAGCTCCGCCAGATGGCGGCGGGGGTTGACCCCGGCGGCGGCGTACTGACCGGTGACCGGCTTGTTGACCTTGCGCGGGCTGATCTCGCCGTAGGCGAGTTGCACGGCGCTGTAGCCGTCGCGCTCAGGGGTGCGGATGCCGGTCACGACGTTCGGGCCGGCCTTGACGACCGTCACCGGAACGACGCGATTGTTCTCGTCGAAGACCTGGGTCATGCCCAGCTTCGTGCCCAGAATTCCACGCCGTGGACTTTTTGTGGGTGCCATGGTGTTCGCAGACCCCCTACTGGATATTCACGTCGACGCTGGCCGGCAGGTCGATGCGCATCAGCGCGTCGACCGTTTTCGGCGTCGGGTCGAGGATGTCGATGAGTCGCTTGTGAGTGCGCATCTCGAAGTGCTCCCGCGAGTCTTTGTACTTGTGCGGGGAACGGATGACGCAGTACACGTTCTTCTCAGTCGGCAGCGGCACCGGGCCGACCACGCTGGCGCCGGTTCGGGTCACCGTCTCCACGATCTTGCGCGCCGAGGCGTCAATGGCCTCGTGGTCGTAGGCCTTGAGCCTGATGCGGATCTTTTGTCCCGCCACGCTTCTCCTACCTCACTCTTACTGCTGCGCCCGTTTTGAAGGGCGCTGGCTTCCGCCGCCGCTGTTTACCTGTCGTGGTACACCGGCCCCCGCGGTCGGGTGTGTCACCCGCAAGCAGCCTCGTCGGCGCGACAAAATCTCGCTGGCGAGGTGGGGACCGGATGCGCCGGTGTCGGCGCTGGTCGTATGTCTTTCGAGGGCACGCTCCCAACGGGTGCGAATCCGGCTCAAGACAACCCGAACAGTATGCCTGAGACCTCTGCCGTATCCAAATCCGTCCAGGACCAGCGGTCGATCGAATCAGGCCGACGGACTCTTCGGAAGACCACGGTCGGGGACAACACTGATAACCTCAATCTGCGAGCCAGCGACTCTGGCACGGTCAAGAATCATGAAGCAGCAGCGCCGGCAGATGCCCGCCACTGCGAGAGGCATGCCGAACCCCGTGATCAACCAACTCGACAAGAACGAGTCAATGATCACGCCTGCCGACGGACCCGCGGGTGCGAGTTCGGAGAGTTGGCTGAACTCTGTGCGCGCCCCCGATCGGCGCCCTGATCGGTCCTCGGCCTTCGTCATCGCGCCTGCCGTTGCCGCCCTTTACGCCGTCCTCGGACTCGCCACACTCGCCGTGGCCCAGATGACCGGGCTTGCCTCGCCGGTCTGGCCCGCCGCCGGCGTCGCCTTCGCCGCCGCGTTGCGTTGGGGTTGGCGCGCTCTGCCGGGCGTATTCCTCGGATCTGTCGGTGTCAACGTGCTCTGGCTGACCCGGCTGGACGAGCCGGGGCCGCAAAACTGGCTCGTCGCGGCGGCAATAGGCGTCGGCGCAGCCCTGGGTGCCGCCGCGGGCGTAACCCTCGTTCAGCGCTTCGTCGGCCCGGTTCGGCGACTCGACACCCCGCGAGCGGTGATGCTCACCCTCGGTCTCGGTGGCCTCCTGGCCACCACCATCGCGCCCACCATCGGCGTCGCGGCCCAGCTCACAACAGGATTGCTGAGCACCGGCCAGGCGGTGTTCGGCTGGCTGACCTGGTGGGTCGGCGATGCGATCGGGGTCATCGTCTTCGCGCCCCTGGTACTCATGTTCCTGCCGTCGCAGGCCGGATACTGGTCGGGACGTCGCTGGAAGATCGCCGTCCCGTCGCTGCTGATCTTCGGAATCCTGATGGCTGCCATCATCCAGAACTTCGCCCAGGAGCGAACCAGGATCGATGGTGCCGTGGAGCAGTTGGGGCGCCAGGCCGCCACCGACCTGGCCGGCAACATCGCACTTCATCAGGAGGTACTCGACGGTCTCCGAAGCCTCATGGATGCCTCCGACGAGGTCACCGCGGAGGAGTTCGACGCCTACACCAGCAGCGTGCTCGCCCGCTTCCCCAATTTGCAGGCCCTGTCGTGGAACCCTCTGGTCACCGAGGCAGACCTGGCCGCTTTCGAGGCAGGTGAGCGCACCCAGCCCGGCCAGGCGAACTTCACCGTGACCGAGCGCGACGCCGATGGCAACCTACGGCCCGTCTCGTCTCGTCCCGAATACGTCGTCGTGGCCTACATCGAGCCGATCGCGAAGAATCGCAGCGCTCTCGGCTTCGATATCTACTCCAACCCGGCACGTGCCGCCGCCATCGAGACGGCCCGCAACACCGGCAAGCCCGCCGCCACCGCCCCTATCGATCTCGTCCAGGAGTCCGGAACGCAAAAGGGCATGCTCGCCCTGCTGCCGGTCTACAAGGGCGGAGCCGATCCGGGAAGCGAGTCGGCCCGGCGCGCCGCACTGCGCGGCTTCGCCGTCGGCGTTTACCGCCTCGGCGACATGCTTGCCGGGACTTTCCGCGGCACGACCTGGGACAGCGTCGATGTGGCGCTCGTCGACGTCAGCGATCAAGCGGATCCCGTCGTCATCGCCGATCTCCCCGCGCGGGACACCGCCACAGCTGATCAGGTCAGTGCCGCGCCGACGGCGACCACAGCGCCGCTCGATGTGTACGGACGCACCTGGGAACTCACGGTGCGTCCCACCAGCTCGACATTCGTCGACAGTCGTAGCGGCATCATGGCGATCCTGCTGTTGGCCGCTCTGGCGGTGACACTCCTGCTCGAGGCGTTGCTTCTCGTCCTCTCCGGCATGGAGTCGCTGGCTCGCCGGCTGATGTCCGAGCTGAGTAGCGCCGGCCGTTACGTCACCTCGATTCTGCCCAACGACCTCGACGCCCCGGTACCGGTCACCGCGCGCTACATACCCTCCGACGAACTCGGCGGCGACAGCTTCGACTACCGCTGGATCGATGACGACCACCTCATCGCCTACCTCGTCGACGTGTCCGGCCACGGCATCGCCCCCGCCATGTTCTCGGTCTCGGTGCACAACCTGCTGCGCTCGGGCACCCTCGACCACGACACTCTGCTGGATCCCGGACGGGTCCTCACCGAACTCAACCGGCTCTTCCAGATGGATCGGCAAGCCGGCAACTACTTCACCATCTGGTACGGCGTCTACCAGCCCTCCACCCACACCCTGCGGTATGCCCGCGCCGGACACCCCCCGGCGATGGTCATGACCACAGACGGCTCCGACCCGGTGCTCCTGGCATCGGGATCAGTGCCGATCGGAGTCATGCCCGACATCGCCTACGAAACCCACGACTACCAACTGCACCCGGATGCAGCCGTCCTGATCTACAGCGACGGCGCCTTCGAACTGGCCCTGCCCGACGGCCGGCACGGGACCCTCGAGGAGTTCATCGATCTGTGCACCCGCACCGCACAGTCGCCGGACTGGACCCTCGATGACCTCGTCAACAAGCTCCAAAACCGATCCGAGACCGGACGCTTCGACGACGACTGCACGTTGGTCCGCGTCATGGTCCGCTGAGGCGGAAGGGCCGATATCGTCAACCGGATGTACCGGGTAATCCAATGGGCCACCGGCGGAGTCGGCCGTGCGGCGATCCAGGCAGTGCTGAACCACCCCGAACTTGAACTGGTCGGATGCTGGGTGCACAGCGCAGACAAGGCTGGCCGCGACGCCGGCGAACTGGCCGGCGAGGACCCGATCGGGGTGGCGGCCACCACCGATGTCGAGGCGCTGCTGGCCACCGACGCCGACTGCGTCATGTACTCCCCGTTGCTGCCCGACGACGGGATCGTCGCCGCCATCCTGCGGTCCGGAAAGAACGTCGTCACCCCGGTCGGCTGGGTCTATCCGGATCGGAACAACCCCGCGGTCGCGGCCATCGAACAGGCGTGCCTCGACAGCGGGGTGACGCTGCACGGGTCTGGCATCCACCCCGGCGGCATCACCGAGCGCTTTCCGCTGATGGTCTCGGCACTGTCGTCGGCCATCACCCACGTGCGGGCCGAGGAGTTCTCCGACCTACGCATGTATAACTCCCCCCTGGTGGTGCGGGAAGTCATGGGTTTCGGCCTGACACCTGAGCGGGCGGTGGGCGGGCCGATCGCCGCGCTGCTGGAAGGCGGCTTCAAGGCCTCCGTCCGAATGGTGACCGACCAGTTGGGCTTCGCAGCCGAACCCCGCATCCGCTCCACCCAGGAGGTCGCGGTTGCCGTGCACGGCTCCGAGGACCTGGTCGTGCCGATGGAGCCGGGGACCGTAGCGGCCCGGCGGTTCCGGTGGGAAGCGGTCGTCGACGACCGGCCGGTGGTGACGGCCGCGGTGAACTGGCTGATGTGCGACGTGGAGTTGGACCCGCCGTGGACGCTGGGCCCGGAAGGCGAGCGCTTCGAGGTGGAGATCACCGGCGATCCTGACGTCCTGGTCACGTTCAAGGGGCTGCAGCCGGAGTCCGTGGCCCAAGGCCTGATCCGCAACCCGGGTGTGGTGGCCACCGCCAACCACTGCGTCAGCGCCATCCCTTACGTGTGCCGAGCGGAGCCCGGAATCCGGACGTACCTGGACCTGCCGCTCATCGCGGGCCGGGCGGCGCCGGAATCCGCGGGCCGCGGCTCCTGATCCAGCCGTCGGAGGCCGCTCGTCAGCTGGTCCGGGCGGACGCCGCCGCAGGGTGTAGTTATTTAGCTGTGCTTAGTGGATTCTTCGCTTTTAACAGTAAAAGTACTGCTTGCCCAGGTTAAGGATATTTGCTATCGAGCATCACAAGCGAGCTGAGGGGGCCGTCGTGACCGACCAGGCCGAGCGAACCTTCAGGCTGCTCTTCCCGGATGACCCGGAGGGCACGATCTCGCACGGCGAAGTGGGGCTGCTGGCCGGACTGTTCGACGAACTGGATGTCGGCCTGGTGTCGTTGGACGCCGGCAGCGACTTCGCGAACGTCAATCAGACGGCCGGGGTGCTGTTGAACATCCGTGCCGGGGACACCACGGCTCTGGAAATCTCTCGAATGAGGGGGCGTGGCGGATCTGATCTACCGCGACGTCAACGAGGCCGCCTGCGCGTACTTCGGCTTGACCCGGGAACGCATGATCGGTCACCGCTTGCTGGAGTCCGCTCTCAAAGACAGTTACGTGAACTGCGCCCACACCGGCGAACCGGTGATTCTCGACGCCGTTCCGAGTCACAACACGATGCTGGACGCCGTGCGCTACTACGACGTCCGGGCCACCCGGGTCCGGCCGGGTTTGATCACCCTGACCTGGCGCGACGTCACCGAGCGGATCGAGTCGGCACAGCGCGTCGAGGCTTCCGAGGAGCAGTTCCGGTTGCTTGCCGAGAACGTTGCCGACGTCGTGGTCCGTCTACGCGACGACGGTCTGATCACCTGGGCGTCCAATTCGATCGCGACGGCCCTGGGCGCCCCGGCGGAGCGCTGGGTCGGCCACCATGTGGCGGAGCTCTACCCGCCCGGGGAGCGGACCGTCGTCCGCGAACGCTGGGCTCAGATCGTCGAGTCCGGCACCTACATCGGACGCGCCGGTGTGCTCGGCGCCGATGGCACGCCGCACTGCATCCACCTGCACTCCACACCGTTCTTCGATGCCGACGGCCGCCGGGACGGCATCGTGGCCTCGTTCCGGGTCATCGACGACGAAGTCGCCGCCGAGGTCCACCCCCGTGAGCAGATCGAACAACGAGATGCACGAAACCTGAGCCTCGCCCGGCACCTGCAGGCGCAGACCAATCGCTACATGTCACAAATGCACAGCGCGGCCCGCTACGTCGAGTCGATCCTGCCGAGCGATCTCGACGGTCCGGTTGCCGTGACGGCGCGCTACCTACCGTCGGAGGAACTGGGCGGCGACTGCTACGACTTCCGGTGGGTGGACGACGACCATCTGGTGGTCTATCTGGTGGATGTCTCCGGCCACGGGGTGGAACCGGCGCTGTTGTCGGTGTCGGTGCACAATGTGCTTCGTTCTGGAACACTCGAGACCGGGACACTGCTGGAACCCGGTGCGGTGCTGACCGAACTCAACCGGCTGTTCCAGATGGACCGACACGATGACCATTACTTCACAATCTGGTATGGCGTCTACCAAGCATCGAGTCGCACGATGCGGTACGCCAGCGCCGGCCATCCCCCCGCGCTCGGCATTGCCGACGATGTTGCGCCGAAACACCTTTCGGCCGTCTCGATCCCGATCGGCATCGAGGAACACACCCACTTCGAGACCCTGCGCTACGCGGTACCGCACGACTGCAACATCGTGATTTACAGCGACGGCGCATTCGAACTGGATGTGCATGGCGACCGGCGGTGGTCGCTGGGTCAGTTCAGCGACGTCTGCGCCCGCATCGCGCAGGAACCCGACTGGACGCTGGACATGCTCATGGCGGAACTGCAGAAACGCTCGGCTTCCGGGTTATTCGAAGACGACTGCACCGTGGTCCGCCTCCACATCCGGTAGCTACCCGCGAGCCGCCCAGAAGTCGCACTTGTGCTGCACGGCGAAATCGTCGTTCAGCACAGGTTGGCCCGTTTGTAACGAGAGCCGTTGTGGCCGTTCCGGATTCAGTGCCGGCCAGACCGGCTGCCCGGGCACGGCCGGATCGCCGGTCGTGACGAACCGGCTCCAATAGGCGATCATCTGATCGGCCAGCACCTGCTGCGCGGCATTGAGGGCAGGCGCACCGCCGATGTCGAACAGATAGCGCAACTCCAGGGCGTGGCCGGCGCCGACCCGGAACGGCAGCGTGCGCATCGGTTCCGGAACGGGGGCGGTGCGATCGCTGAACTCGTAGGCGTAGACCGCGGGGCTTCGGCGCCGAGCCAGTCCGGTGGCGTAGACGTCGATCGGGCAGGCGAAAATCCCGTCGGTGACGGCGGCCGTGTAGGCCAGTGCGGTGCTGCCGTCGTACCGGTCGAGTGGGTAGTTAGCGGCCACCAACGGCGCCTCGGCGCCGAAGGTGTCGGCCAGCAGGGCGCGGTAGGCGGGCAGGCCCTTGCGGCGGAGATAGCTCATCGCCACGAACAGCGAGAACTCGTCGGCGGTGTTGCCGATCAGCACCGGCACGCGGGCGGTCACGCCGCGTCCGAGCAGGGTCTGCGGCGCGGCCGGCAGCCGCGAGGTCCCGGTGACCGGCCCGGTCAGCACATTGGCCCCGATGCGGGTATACGGCGGTCCGGTGATCAGCCGGTCGGCGGGCAGTTCTCGTAGGCAGCGCGCCGCCGTCCGGACGTCGGCGCACCCCGCCCGGGCCGCGTAGTCGACGCTGATCCGCTCGGCGGCCGGCAAATTCGCCTGCATCTGACACGGCCCGCTCTGCATGATGGCCCCGCGGAACAGTCCCGACGATTCCGGCGCGACCAGGTGGTCGCAGACCGAGATGGCGCCGGCCGACTCCCCCGCGATGGTGACTTTGGCCGGGTCACCGCCGAACGCGCCGATGTTGTCGCGCACCCAGCGAAGGGCGGCCTGCTGGTCGGCCAGGCCGTAGTTGCCGAGTTGGTCCCGGTCGGCCGCCAGCGCCGGATGCGCCAGAAAGCCCAGCGCCCCCAGCCGGTAGTTGATGGAGACCACCACGATGTCGCCCCGGGTGGCCAGCCACCGCGCGTTGTAGATGTCCGAACTGCCGTTGAGGAACCCGCCGCCGTGAATCCAGACCAGGACCGGCCGCCGCGAATCCGGCGCGGCCCCGTCCGGAGTCCAGACGCTGAGGTTGAGGCAGTCCTCGCTGGTCGGCCGGCCGAAGTCGGGGTCGGCGCGGACGTCCTGGATGCACCGCAGCCCGGGCTTGGTCGCGTCGCGCACCGTCGTCCACGGAACCGGCGCCACCGGGGGCTGCCAGCGCATCGGGCCCACCGGGGCGGCAGCGTAGGGAATGCCCTGGAAGAGCCGGAAGCCCCCGTCGGGACCGCCGCCGAGGACACCACGGACCGGTCCGGCCGACGTCGTCACCACATCGGGACTGTGCGGTACGGCGGGCGCGTTGCGACCACATCCGGCCAGCAAAACCGCCACAACCAGCAGCACCGCGGCACACCGGCGAAGGGGGCCGGCCGGACGGATCGGCACGACACGCGAGCCTACGCGGCGACTGACGGCGTGCGTCCACGCGGACTGAAGCCCGGGCTGCCGGCCCCGGTCGGTTTTTACCGGCGAAAAAGAGCCGTTTGGCCTTTCGTTTCGCAGCGACTTCGCCCACACTGTGTTGTTGACACCCGTCAAGAGCGCCGGCCGGCCGGCGCGATGGTGACCCTTCGCGGCAGTTCAGGAGAACGCATGAGCGCACAGACCGACCACCGGATCAGCGACCCCGCTGCAAAGGTTCTTGCCGAACCGCTGGCGTACGCGGACGAGAAGAGGCTGCACGAGGCCCTGGCGCACTGTCGCAAGAACGCCCCGGTTTCCTGGGTCGACGTCCCGCCGTACCGGCCGTTCTGGGCGATCACCAAGCACGCCGACATCATGGACATCGAGCGGCAGAACGACCTCTTCACGAACTTTCCGCGGCCGCTGCTGGCCATCGCCAACGCCGACGACGCATTCCTGCGGGACGTCGAGGCGGGGGTCGGGCTGCGCACGCTGATTCACATGGACGACCCCCACCACCGCGACGTCCGAAAGATCGGCGCCGACTGGTTCCGGCCCAAAGTTCTCAAGGCACTGAAGGCCCGCTGCGACGAGCTGGCGAAAATCTGGGTCGACAAGATGGCCGAGAAGGGCCCGGAGCTCGACTTCATGACCGAGATCGCGGTCAACTACCCGCTTTACATCATTCTGACGATGCTGGGCCTGCCGGACTCCGATTTCCCCCGGATGCTCAAACTGACGCAGGAGATGTTCGGCGGGGACGACACCGAGTTCCAGCGCGGCAACAGCGTCGAGGACATCCAGGCCGTGCTGCTGGACTTCTTCATGTACTTCTCCGCGCTGACCGAATCCCGTCGCGAGCACCCGACCGAGGATCTCTCGTCGGCGATCGCCAACGCCAAGATCAACGGCGAGCCGCTGTCCCCCATGGACACGTTGTCCTACTACGTGATCGTCGCCAGCGCCGGCCACGACACCACCAGCGCGGGCATCGCCGGCGGTATGCGGGCTCTGCTGGAGCACCCCGATCAACTCGCCCGGCTCCAAGGCGATATGTCGTTGATGGGCACCGCGGTCGAGGAGATGATCCGCTGGGTGGTCCCGGTCAAGGAGTTCATGCGCACCGCACAGCAGGACACCGAGGTACGCGGGGTGCCGATCAAGAAGGGCGAGTCGGTGCTGCTGTCCTACGTGTCGGCCAATCGGGACGAGGACGTGTTCAAAGACGGTGACAGGTTCGACGTCGGCCGCGACCCGAACAAGCATCTGTCCTTCGGCTACGGGGTGCACTTCTGCCTGGGCGCATCCCTGGCCCGGATGGAGATGAACAGCTTCTTCTCCGAACTGATCCCGCGGATCACGTCGATCGAACTGGCCGGCGAGCCCGAACTCATGGCCACCACCTTCGTCGGCGGCCTCAAGCACCTGCCGATCCGGGTCGAACTCTCCTAGCCGGCGGAGAAGAACTCCGCGGCGCGGTGGGCGAGCATCGCGATCGTCGCGTGCGGTCCGCGGCTCGTGATGCGCGGTAGCACCGACCCGTCGACGACCGCCAGTCCGTCGACACCGCGCACCCGGCACCGCGGGTCGACGACGGCCCGGCCGCCGGTTCCCATCGGCGCGGTGCCGCACAGGTGCTGCGACGTCGACCATCGCGGCTCGCCGAGTTTGGTTGCGCCCCTAGCGATCTCGGCGATCATGTCGCACCCGCGGCGCAGATCGGCGAGATCGGCCGGGTCGCTGTCGTAGCGGTGTTCGATGATCGGCGCGACGGTGGGGTCCGCGGAGGCCAGGGTGAGGCGGCCACGTGACCGTGGACGGGTGAGAACGACGCCGATGTCCGGATGCCCGACGCCGGGTTGACCCGCCATCGCCGCGAAGCCGCAGGTATAGGGCCGCACCTCGAGTTCATCGGTCACCAGAACGGCTTCGAGAACCGGTCGGCCATCGGCTTCGGGCCAGCCGGTGCTCATCAGCCACTCCGGATGATCCGAGAAGCTTTGTCCGACAGGAAGGTCGGCCAGCACGGGGATATCCAGCCGCGCCAGGTCCGAAGCCGGTCCGATCCCCGACAGCAGGAGAAGCTGTGCTGAGGCCACCGCGCCGGCAGCCAGGATCACCGTTGCCGCATCCAGGCGAATCGGCCCGTCCCGCCCGACTGCCTCCACTCCGACGGCCCGGCCGGCGGCCATCCGGACCCGGGTCACCCGCACGCCGGTCAGCACCGTGAGATTGGGACGGCCCAGCACCGGTTCCAGAAAGGCCGCGCCGGGGCCGACCCGGACCCCGTCGGCGATGTTCAGCGGTACCGCCCCCACACCGGCCTCGACGCCGGCGGAATTGAGGTCGGACAACCACCCGAAACCGGCCCCGTCCGCGGCGGTGACGAACGCCGCTGTGCTGAAGCACGTCTCACGCACCCGGCGAACGGGGATGGGACCGCCGCCGCGGTGGTCGGGAAAGTCCAGATCGGTCGCGATGGCGCGGTAGTGGGGTTCGAGGTCGGCCCATGACCAACCGGGTGGGGCGTCGGCGAAGTCGGCGGGCAGGGCTCGGCAGAAGTAGCCGCCGTTGACCGCCCCGGATCCACCCACGCATGAACCGCGCACGATGTCCGCGGGGTGCATGTCGTCGCCGGTGAGTTGGGTGGCGAATCGCTGCACCACCGGACTCCGCGGGCCGATGGGCAGAATCGTCGCGTTGTCGGTCACCGCCCGGACCGCCGGACGTCCGCGGTCGGGCCCCGCTTCCAGAACGGTCACCCGTATCGAGGGATCACCCGAGAGCTGTTCGGCCAGAATCGATCCGGCGCTTCCCGCGCCGACGATGAGGACGTCGGCCGTCATCGGGCGCCAATACCGGTCACGTCAGCATCCCGCTGCGGTCGGGGGTCCATTGCCGTATCCGCCGTACGCAGTCGGCCACCATGTCGTCGAAGATGCGCGCCCCGGCCTCCGCGGTGGCGGTGGTGGGGTCCCCCAGCACACCGGAACTGCTGACCGCGCCGACCCCTTCCCGGCGCAGGGTGGGCAGCAATTCGGTCAACGGCCGGCGGTTGCCGGTGACCCAGCGGTCGCTGTGAACCAGGTGCGGTGAAAGGTGCAGCAGCAGCGAGGTTTCGGTGTGGCCGGCATGGGCGTCCCCGCCCGCCGCCCAGGCGGTGCACCAGACCGCGTCACGACCTTCTGCCCGCAGCGTCGGGGCGGCCGCCCGCAATGCGTCGGTGTTGCCGCCGTGCCCGTTCACGAACACCAGCCGGCCGGCCCACTGGCATGCCGAGCGCCCGTACTCGACGAGGACGGCCGTCAGGGCTGCGGTGCCGATGGACACCGTCCCGGGGAACTCCTGATGCTCTCCGGAGGCGCCGTAGGCGATCGCCGGAGCCAGCAGATGGCCCAACTCCCCGGCCGCCCCCCGGGCCACGGCCGTGGCGATCCGGGTGTCGGTGTCCACGGGCAGGTGCGGACCGTGCTGCTCGGTCGAGCCCACCGGCACGATCAGGGTTGGCGAGGTCCCGCCCAGCTGGGCCGACGTCGCGTGAGCCAACTCCAGCGGCACAGCCATCCGCAGATGGTATGCCCGTGCTGCCAGACTTGCGGCGGGACCAACGCGGGAAGGAGTCAGGACCGTTGACCGACAGCCCGGGCCTTCCCCATGGGCGGCCCGTCGCCTGGGACGACCGGGTTCGGCTCCGGGGTGAGGGCGTTGTGCTCGGGGGGGCGCCCTGGGGTGTGCTCCGGATCGCCCCGGCGGGCCGGGCGTTCGTCCGTCGGCTGCGCGCCGCCGGGGCCGACGGTCTGGTGCCCTCCCCCGGTGTCGAGAAGTCCCTCGCCGATGTTCTGGTCCGCCGCGGAGTCGCACACCCGGTGTCCGGGCCGGGAATGACCCACGAGGTCGAGGTGGTCGTCCCGGTGTTCGAGCAACCCGAGTTGCTCGAGGCCTGCCTGCGATCGCTGACGGCGGCATCACCCGGGCTGCGGATCGTCGTCGTCGACGACGCCTCCACCTCGCGCGCCGTCGGAGATGTCGCGCGTGCCTATGGCACGACCCTTGTGCGGCATGGCGATAACCGCGGGCCGGCGGCTGCCCGCAACACGGGCCTGAGGGAGGTGACCGCACCCATCGTCGCGTTCGTGGACGCCGACTGTGCGGTGACTCCCGGATGGCTGGACGTTCTGACCGCACACTTCGACGACCCCCGGGTGGCCGCGGTCGCACCGCGGATCCAACCCCGCGCCAGCCGAGGTGCCGCGGGCGCGCTCGACCGCTACCAGGCCGCCCGCTCCGCGCTGGACATGGGTCCGCGACCGGAACTGGTGACCCACGGAGCGCCGCTGGGGTATCTGCCGTCGGCCGCCCTGCTGGTCCGACGATCCTGCCTGACCGGCGACGCGTTCGACGAGCGGATGCGGGTCGGCGAGGACGTCGATCTGGTGTGGCGCCTCATCGACGCCGGGCACCTGGTGCGCTACGAACCGGCTGCCGTCGTGACCCACGAGGTGCGCCGGGAGCGACTGCGGTGGGCCCGGCGGATCTTCGATTACGGGACATCCGCGGCGGAGTTGGATCGCCGACACCCCGGCCGACTGGTCCCCGCCCGGCTGTCGTTCTGGAACGTGGCGGCCGCCGCGCTGGTGCTGGCCCGTCGCCCTTCCCCGGCGGCGGGAGCGATCGCCGCGGTCACCGCGGTGGGGATCTCCGTCGCCCTGCGCGTCCGAAGCCTGCGGACCGCCTCGGTGGATCCGCGGGTGGCGCCGTTGATCATCGGCACGGAACTGGTCTCCAACGCCTCATCCGCCGGACACCTGCTGCGCCGGGAATGGTGGCCGATCGGGTGGTTGGCGCTGGCCACCGGCCGGCATGCGCGGATGGCCCGCGCCGCGGCAGTCGCGATGTTGGTGCCGCTGGCGCGGGAGTGGCTGACCGAACGGCCCCGGCTTGACCTACCGCGCTATCTGGCGCTGCGGCTTGTCGATGATGCCGCCTACGGCAGCGGCGTCATCGTCAGCGCGATCCGTTCCCGGCGTCCCGGGATCCTGCTGCCTCAGGTCCGCCTGCCCCGGCCCGGCCCGCGTTAGCGGTGCGTCAGAAGAATCCCTGGGCTTTGTTGCTGTAGGAGACCAGCAGGTTCTTGGTCTGTTGGTAGTGGCCGAGCATCATCTTGTGGTTCTCCCGGCCGATGCCGGACTGCTTGTAACCGCCGAAGGCCGCATGTGCGGGATACATGTGATAGCAGTTGGTCCACACCCGGCCGGCCTTGATGTCGCGACCGGCGCGGTAGGCGACGTTCCCGTTGCGGCTCCACACGCCGGCCCCTAGGCCGTAGAGGGTGTCGTTGGCGATCCGGATGGCGTCGTCGTAGTCGGTGAACGAGGTGACCGAGACCACGGGCCCGAAGATCTCCTCCTGGAAGATGCGCATCGCGTTGTCGCCGGCGAAGATGGTCGGCTGCACGTAGTAGCCGCCGGAGAGATCCCCGCCGAGGTCGGCCCGTTCACCGCCGGTGAGCACGGTCGCGCCTTCGCTTTTGCCGATCTCGATGTAGGACAGGATCTTCTCGAGCTGGTCATTGGAGGCCTGCGCCCCCACCATGGTCTCGGTGTCCAGCGGATCGCCCTGCCGGACCGCTTTCGTGCGGATCGCCGCCAATGCCAGGAACTCGTCGTAGATGTCGGCCTGGATCAGGCTGCGCGAGGGACAGGTGCACACCTCGCCCTGATTGAGGGCGAACATGGTGAAGCCCTCCAGTGCCTTGTCCTGATAATCGTCGGCGGCCGCCATGACGTCGGAGAAGAAGATGTTCGGGCTCTTGCCGCCGAGTTCCAGGGTGACCGGGATCAGGTTCTGGGAGGCGTACTGCATGATCAGCCGCCCGGTGGTGGTCTCACCGGTGAAGGCGATCTTGGCGATCCGGTTGCTCGACGCCAGGGGCTTGCCGGCCTCGACCCCGAAACCGTTGACCACGTTGATAACTCCGGCGGGCAGCAGGTCGGCGATCAGCGAGATCAGGTACAGCACCGATGCCGGGGTCTGCTCCGCGGGCTTGAGCACCACCGCATTGCCCGCAGCCAGCGCGGGTGCGAGTTTCCACACCGCCATCAGGATCGGGAAGTTCCACGGGATGATCTGCCCGACCACGCCCAGCGGCTCCAAGAAGTGATAGGCCACCGTATCGTCGTCGATCTGACTGAGCGTGCCCTCCTGGGCCCGGATCACCCCGGCGAAATACCGGAAGTGGTCCACTGCCAACGGGATATCGGCATTCAGCGTCTCCCGGATCGGCTTGCCGTTGTCCCACGACTCGGCCAGCGCGATCTTCTCCAGGTTCGCCTCGATCACGTCCGCGATCTTGTTCAGCAGCACCGCCCGTTCGGCTACCGAGGTCCGGCCCCACGACGGGGCGGCGGCATGAGCGGCGTCCAGGGCCAGCTCGATGTCGGCGGCCGTGGAGCGGGCAACCTCGCAGAACGGCTGCCCGTTGACCGGCGAGAGTGCCTCGAAATACTGCCCGTCGGCGGGCTTGGTCCACTCACCGCCGATGAAGTTCTCGTAGCGGCTCGGGAAGGACATCAGGGAGCCCGGCGAACCGGGCTTCGCGTACACGGCCATGGAGACTCTCCTGGATACGGTGGCGACGCGGACTGCGGCGTCCGCCACTTAACCCTAGGCGTTTCGCGAGTGAAGCACAGCGGGTTAGGACCCGCCCAGACCCCGGTTGAATCCCGGCGGCACCAGGATGTCATCGCGGTTCAGGTCGTGCACCGAGGACTTGCCCAGCCCGCGCAAACCCGACTCGATGCCACCACTGAGGATGTCGAGCACGTTCTCCACACCGGCCTGCCCGGCGGCGGCCAGGCCCCACAGGTAGGCCCGGCCGATCATCACCGCGCGGGCCCCCAGCGCCAGTGCCTTCACGACGTCGCTCCCGCGGCGCACGCCGCCGTCGAGCAGCACCTCGATCTGGTCGCCGACGGCGTCGGCGATCCCCGGCAACGCCCGGATGGTGGCGGGTGTGCCATCGAGGTTGTTGCCGCCGTGGTTGGACACCGAGATGGCCGAAACACCCGCATCCACAGCGCGTTTGGCGTCGTCGACACGCATCACGCCCTTGAGCATGAACGGCCCGCCCCAGAACTCGCGCAGCCAGGCGATGTCCTCCCAGGTCGGCGGTGGGGTGCCCATCCATTCGCCGTAGGCGGCGAAGAACGGCGGGCCGGCCTCCCCGCGACGGCCCTGGTTGGGCGCAGTGAGGCCGGGAGGCTTGAGGGTCTTGGCCCATTCCAGAAACCACCGCGGCCGCACGATGCCCTGCGGAGACATCTTGATCGCGGTGAGGTAGTCCATCTTCTCCGGGATCTTGGGGCTGCCCCAGTCCCGGCCGTGCGAGAAGCTCCAGTCGGTGGTGACGATGAGACCGACCGCACCGGCCGCGCGGGCCCGTTCGGCACGTTCGGCGATCGCGTCGCGCCCACCGAGCCAGTAGATCTGAAAGAAGGTCTTGGGGTTGGCGGCGATCACCTCTTCGATGGGCTTGCTGGCGAACGACGACAGTCCCATCGCGGTCCCGCGTGCGGCGGCCGCGCGGGCGACGGCCACCTCGCCCTCGGGATTGACCGCCTGAACGCCGGTCGGCGAGATGACGACCGGCATCGAGATGTCCTGACCCATCACGGTGGTGGCCAGATCACGCTTCTCCGTGGCCCCGATGACATGCGGCGCGAAGCCGATTTCACCGAACGCCTCCACGTTGTCGGAGTAGGTCAGTCCCTTCTCGCTGCCGGCCAGCAACGCCGAGTAAACCCCCTTGGGCAGGCGCTTCTTCGCGCGCTCCTGCGCGACGGCGACGGTCTCGAACCAGGTATCACGTGCCATGGCTAAATCGGGCTTTCGTTGCAGGGCCGTTCGGGCGGGCGGGAGACAGCCGTCGGACGGGCGAGGGTGAGCATGACGGTCCGCGAGTGATCGACCCGGGGCCGGGGCTTTTCCCGCTCGGTCGCGAGAGCCTGCACGCCATGGCCCACAACACATTCCGGGTCCGGACCGTCGAGGGGAAGGCCGGTGAAGAACTTGGCCGCCATGCAGCCGCCGCGGCAGGCGTCATAGTGCCCGCAGCTTCCACACGCCCCCGCTGACTGCGGCTCGCGCAACTCGGTGAACAGTGCCGAGTTCTTCCACACGTTGTCGAAGCCCCCGGACCCGTCAACCGCGTCGGACAGGACATTTCCGGCCAGGAAGCGGTCGTGGATGGCGAACGGGCAGGCATACACGTCACCGACCGGATCGATCAGACACACCACCCGGCCGGCGCCGCACATGTTCAGGCCGGCCAGCGCGCCGGGCTCGCCCAGGCCGGAGAGATGGAAGAACGAATCGCCGGTGAGCACGCCGTCGCCATGCGCGACCAGCCAGTCGTACAGCTGGACCTGCTGCGCGGCGGTCGGATGCAACTCGTCCCAGACGTCGGCGCCGCGTCCGGACGGACGCAGCCGGGTGATCCGCAATGTCGCCCCGTAGCGGTCGGCCAGTGCCTTGAAATCGTCGAGTTGGCCGACGTTGTGGCGGGTGACCACCACCGAGATCTTGGCATCGGAAAAGCCCGCGGCCGCAAGGTTTTCCAGCGCGCGGATAGCCATGTCGAACGAACCGGCGCCCCGCACCGCATCGTTGACCTCCGCAGTCGCGCCGTCCAGTGAGATCTGGACGTCGACGTAGTCGCTGGCCGCCAGTCGGGCGGCGACCTCGGGGGTGATGCGCACCCCGTTGGTGGAGAACTTCACCCCGACGTGATGGTCGGTGGCGTAGTCGACGAGTTCCCAGAAGTCCGGGCGGACGGTGGGCTCACCGCCACCGATGTTGACGTAGAACACCTGCATCCGCACCAGTTCGTCGATGATCGCCTTGCACTGGGCGGTCGACAGCTCCCGGGGGTCGCGCTTACCCGACGACGACAGGCAGTGGACGCACGCCAGATTGCAGGCGTAGGTCAGTTCCCACGTCAGGCAGATCGGCGCATCGAGGCCGCGCTCGAACTGTCCGATCAGCCCGTTTGTGGCTGTCACCCGATCTCCTCGATGTCGCGATGTAGCGGGTCCTTGCACACCACCATGTTCGACGCGGCCAGAACGCCCAGGGCGTTGAGGTAGGGCGCCTCGTCGGCGCCGCTCACGCCCGCGGCCCGCAGCGCCGATCGCGCGTCGGGATGATCCGCGAGGGTCTGCACCACGGCCAGGATCACCCGGTTCTTGAGGAACGAGAGCTTGCGGGTGCCGAAGTGGTACAGCAGTGCCCCGAACTGCTCGGGGCGCACGGCGACCTGGGGATGCAGCCGCCAGCACAGCGTCGGGTCGAACACCGACGCCACATCCGCCGCCGACGACCCGCCCGCGGGGTAGGCGGGCACGGTCAGTAGACCCCGCACATCCCGTCGATGGACACCTCTTCGACCAGGCTCTCGGTGACCAGATCGGTCGCGGATTCGGTCTCGTTCCGGCTCGGCTCCATTCGGGGACCCCTTTCGCTGTTCGGGCGACATCCGCCGCTGGAATTGCCACAATATGGCATCAAGTGTCGTAAGGGGAAGGGATCGGCCGGATGGGCACTGCCCCCACCCCCCGTCCGGCGCGCGTCGGCCGCCGCCGGTCCACCACCAAGGACCACATCGCCAACGTGGCCATCGACCTGTTCGACACCTACGGATTCAGTGAGGTCAGCGTCGACGACGTCGCGTTGGCGGCCGGGATCGCCCGGCGCACCCTGTTCCGGTACTACCCGTCGAAGAACGCCATCCCGTGGGGTGACTTCGACACCCATCTGCGTGAGTTCACCGAGGTGTTCGACCGCGCCGACCTCACACTGCCGATGGCGGTGACACTCCGGGCAGCGCTGCTGGACTTCAACACATTCGACGAGTCCGAGGCGGCCCGGCACCGTCAGCGGATGCGGCTGATCCTGCAAAGCGCTGAGCTGCAGGCTTATTCGATGACGTTGTACGCGGGCTGGCGTGACGTGGTGGCCACTTTCGTGGCCAGGCGCACCGGTTCCCATCCCCATGACCTCGTTCCCCAAACGGTGGGGTGGCTGATGCTGGGCATTGCGCTGGCCGCTCACCAGCACTGGCTGTCGTTGGGCGAGAACGCGAACGCGCAATCATTGCGCGCGGCCCTCGGGACGGCGTTCGACGCCGTCGCCGGCGGCCTGCCCTAGCAGCGCGTCAGGCACAGCGCGTCAGGGGGGGCCGAGCACCTCGCCGATCGGGGCGCCCGCGGCGATCTTGGCGCGCGCCTTCATCACCTTGCCGGGCATCCCACCGCCGACCACCCCGGTCAGGACACCGCCGCGCTCGTAGTAGGCCAGGAACTTGCGGCCGTCGTCCTCCACGACATGCACGACGTCGCCGGCCTCCGGCTCGCCGAGGCACTGGATCTTGACGTCGTACTGGTCGCTCCAGAAGTAGGGCACCACCACCAGCGACGGCGCGTCCTGTTCCAGCATCGCCGGCACCAGGACCCGGGCCTGATCAGCGATGTTGCTCCAGTGCTCGACGCGCACCTGATGCCCCGATGCGTCGCGCCACGAGGCGACGTCGCCGAGTGCCCAGACGTGCGGTTCGCTGGTGCGGCCGACCTCGTCGCAGGTAACACCGTTGTCGAGGGCCACACCGCTGCCCACCAGCCAGTCGGTGGCCGGCCGCGAACCGATGCCCACGACGACGAGGTCCGCGTCCAGTTCGGTGCCGTCGCTGAGGACGACCCCGGTGACGGTTCCGTCAGGCGAGTCCCGAACCTCGGCCACGCCGACGCCGGTGCGCACATCGACACCCTCGGCGCGGTGCAGTCGTGCCACCAGCTCACCGATCCGCTCGCCGAGCACCGCCGCAAGCGGTGCCGGCTGCGGTTCGACCAGCACCACGTCAACTCCCAGCCTGCGCAGACTGGCGGCCACCTCACAGCCGATGAACCCGGCTCCGACGATGACCGCGCGGTGGGCCGAGGCGGCGTGTTCGCGCAACTCCAACGCCTCGTCGTAGGACCGCAGGACCCGGATGCCGGCCAGATCGGGAAACGACGGAATGCGCTTGGGCACAAGGCCGGTCGCGATCACCAGATCGTCGTACTTCAGCACCTCACCGTCGGTCAGCGTCAGTGTGCGGGCCGCGGTGTCCAGCGACTGCGCGGCCGCCCCGAGGCGCAGCGTGATGTCGCTGTCGGCGTAGAACTCCTCGGGCTTGAGCGCCACATCCGCCAGCCCCTTGGCGCTGTCCTGCAGCACATCTTTGGACAGCGGCGGCCGGTCGTAGGGCGGATGCCGTTCTTCGCTGACGATGGTCACCGGGCCGGCGTAATCGGACTTCCGCAGTTGCTCGGCGGTCCGGATGGCAGCCAGCCCGCCGCCGACGATCACGATCCCACTCGCTGTGCTCACGTGGTGTTTCTTACACGATCGGGGACATGCCGGCTTCTCCACCCGCATAATCAACGGATGACGGGTCCAGCGATAACCCTCACCGAGCAGATGTTGCGCCGCAGGCCTGTGATCGGCGCGCCTGTCGCCCACGGCGCCGCGCAGAATCTCAAGCGGTCGATCGGGGTTTTCCAGCTAACCATGTTCGGGGTTGGCTCGACGGTGGGCACCGGTATCTTCTTCGTTCTCTCCGAAGCCGTGCCGGAGGCCGGCCCGGGTGTCATCGTCTCGTTCGTCATCGCCGGCATCGCAGCCGGTCTGGCGACCATCTGTTACGCCGAACTGGCATCAGCGGTGCCGGTGTCCGGCTCCACATACTCCTACGCCTACACCACCCTCGGTGAGGCGATGGCCATGGTGGTGGCCGCCTGCCTGTTGCTGGAGTACGTGGTCGCCACCGCCGCGGTGGCAGTCGGGTGGAGTCAGTACGTCAACAAACTTTTCAACAATTTCTTCGGACATTCTCTGCCGCAGGCGCTTTCGGCTGCCCCCTGGGACAGCACGCCGGGAATCATCAATCTCCCGGCACTGGTACTGGTGATGTTGTGCGCGCTGCTGCTGATCCGCGGGGCCAGTGAGTCGGCCCGGGTCAACGCCATCATGGTGGTCATCAAGCTCGGGGTGCTGGTGATGTTCGCCGTCATCGCGTTCACCGCCTTCGAGGCCGACCGTTTCGCGAGCTTCGCCCCGTTCGGTGTCGCGGGCATCGGCGCGGCGGCCGGAACGATCTTCTTCTCCTATATCGGTCTCGACGCAGTGTCCACGGCCGGTGATGAGGTCAAGGATCCGCAGCGAACCATGCCGCGCGCCCTGATCGCCGCGCTGCTGACCGTCACCGGCATCTACATCCTGGTGACGCTGGCGGCACTGGGGGCCCAGGACTGGACCGCATTTGAGGGCCAGTCCGCCGGTTTGGCCACCATCCTCGACAACGTCACCGGAACGAACTACTGGGGCACGGTGCTGGCGGCCGGCGCGGTCATCTCGATCTTCTCGGTGACCCTGGTGACTCTGTACGGGTCCACCCGGATTCTGTTCGCCATCGGCCGCGACGGTTTACTGCCGTCGCTGTTCGCAAGGGTTAACCCCCGGACCATGACCCCGGTGAACAACACCGTGATCGTCGGAACGGTGGTGGGCCTACTGGCCGGGCTGGTGCCGCTGGACAAGCTTGCCGACATGGTCTCGATCGGCACCCTGGTGGCGTTCATCACCGTATCGGTCGCAGTGATCATCCTGCGGGTCCGCGAGCCCGACCTGCCCCGTGGATTCCGCGTTCCCGGCTATCCGGTCACCCCGGTGCTGTCGGTGTTGGCCTGCGCCTACATCCTGGCCAGCCTGCACTGGTACACCTGGCTGGCGTTCGGCACCTGGGTCGCCATCGTGCTCACCTTCTACTTCACCTGGGGGCGCCACCACAGTGCCCTGAACAGCAGGGCCCCCGACAACATGCCCCGGGACGACATGCCCCGCGTCGAGGACGGGGCCAACTCGTGACCGTCGTCGTCGGCTACCTAGCCGGCAAGAGCGGAACGGCGCCGCTGTACCTGGCGGTGGGGGCGGCACGCACCCTGCGCACCTCGCTGACCGTTGCCACCATCGTTCCCAAGCCGTGGACCACCCCGTCGCCCGCCCGGGTGGACGCCGAGTACGCGGCCTGGGCCGACGAGCTGGCCGCGGATTCGGCCCGCGAGGCCCAACGCGAACTCGCGGCCATCGGCGAGTCACTCGAGATCAGCTACCACAGCCACGCCCACCGCTCAGTGTCCGGCGGTTTGACCGAGGTGGTGACCGAACTCGATGCCGACCTGCTGGTGCTGGGCTCCTCCTCCAACGGAGCGCTGGGCCAGGTGGTCGTCGGCTCCACCGCGGACCGTCTGCTGCATTCCTCGCCGGTCCCGGTGGGGATCGCACCGCGTGGCTACCGCAGCCCCCGTGGCGGACAGCTGACCAGGATCACCTGCGGCTACCCGGGCACGCCCGAGTCGGTGGAGGCGGTACGCACAATCGCGGCGTTGGCAAACCGCCTCGAGGTCCCACTGCGGGTGATCACCTTCGCGGTGCGCGGGCGCACCATGTATCCACCGGAAGTCGGCCTGCATGCCGAGGATTCGATCCTGGCGGCGTGGGAATCGCAGGCCGGCGAGATGCTGGCCAAGCTGCGCACCGACGGCGTCGTCGACGACGAGGTCGCTCTACAGGTGGTCAGCGGCAACGGGTGGGATCAGGCCCTCGACGACGCCGAGTGGCAGGACGGTGAGATCCTGGCGCTGGGCACCTCGCCGCGCGGCGATATCGCCCATGTGTTCCTCGGTTCGCGCGGCACCAAGATCCTGCGGGTGAGTCCCGTGCCGGTGCTGGTCCTGCCGGGCTGAGACTCAGTACTCAGTACTTCATCACCCGGTTCCGATTGGGGTGATTCAGTACTTCATCACCCGGTTCCGATTGGGGTGATTCAGTACTTCATCACCCGGTTCCGATTGGGGTGATTCAGTACTTCATCACCCCGCGGTCGATGGAGATCTGCGAGCCCGACAGCAGGCCCGAGCGATCACCGGCCAGCCAGACGATCACCTCGGCGGCCTCCTCGGGTGACATGAAGTCACTGCGCTTGGCCCCGGAGTCCTTCGCCGGCGGCTGATAGGGCATCGGCGCGAAGCTGTGCAGATAGCTGTGGTGCTTGCCGAGGACCGCCAGCATGGCGTCGTTCTGGATCATCGGTGTGGCAATCGAATACGGGTGGACGGAGTTGACCCGGATGCTGTACTCGCCGAGTTCCAGGGCCAGCGTGTTCGTCATCGACGTGAGGCCGTGCTTGGAGGCGGCGTAGTGGCCGTTACCCGGGGTTGCCTTCAGTCCCGCCGAGGAACTGATGATGATGATCGAGCCGCCGTTGCCGGCGTCGATCATCGCCGGGATCACCGCGCGCAGCGTGCGCCAGGTTCCGGTCAGATTGACGTCGATGACGGTGTTCCACTGTTCGTCGGAAAGCTCCCACAGCCGTCCCCAGCTCAGCACCCCGGCGTTGGCCACCAGCACATCGAGCCGGCCGAACCGGTCGATGCCGTCGGCGACCAACTGCTTCAGTGCGGCGTCGTCGCGAATGTCGACCGTCCTCGACAGCACCGCGCGTCCCTCGGCCTCGACCAGCCGGGCGGTCTCCGACAGGTCCTCCGGCGTGGCCCCGACGTAGGGGATCGTGTCCGAGACCGGCGCGCAGATGTCGCTGATGATGACGTCGGAGCCCTCCCTGGCCAGCCGCACCGCGTAGGCGCGTCCCTGGCCGCGTGCGGCCCCCGTCACGAATGCGACTCGCCCTGCCAGATCGCCCATGTCGCCGTCCCTTCGCTGACCAGAGCCGCCTGCCCGCTGTCCCGCGTCAGGCTAGCAAGGAAACTGAAACGCGTTGCAGTTCATCCCCCGGGGCACCCGGTCACGGCCGTTCCGCGCGTCAGAGGTCGGCCAGAATCTCGCGCCGCTTGGCGCCGTACTCGTCGTCGGTGATCGTGCCAGTGGCATGCAGTGTCTCGAGTTCGTGCAGGCGTTGCGACACCGTCGGCGGCGCAGGGGACACAACGGCGGCGGGAGGTGCGGCGGCGGGAGGTGCGACGGTGATCGTCTCGGGGGGCGGTGCTGCGGCGCCGGCGCGGCGAACGATCTCCATCACCTGTTGGCGCACCACCGGATTGGAGCGGATGTCGATGGTGCCGCTGAGCGGAATCCGGTTGGCGTGCAACACCTGAAGAATCTGCATGAGCGGGCCGACCCGGCCGGTCAGGTCGTAGGTCGTGTGATCCTCGTCCAACGTGAACTGGGCGGGGACGACACCGGCGATCAACGCGCTTGCATCCCAATCGATCTCATACTCGCGGGTTCCCGGTTCCACCAGTGCCACAAGGGTGTGGGCGTTGAGAATCTGCATCCGGGTGGGGCTGGACGCCATGGTCTCCTGGACGTCGAAACCAGGCTGGCCGGGCACGTCGATGTGGAGGTTCACCTTGATCATCTGTTGGTCGTTGACGAACCACGCGGTATCGGACATGCCGGTGGTACGGGCGACCGTCAGGATGCCCTGCCGGGTCAACTGGTCATGCCTGGCAGCGGATTTGGCACCGTAGTTCGTCAGCGCCAGGGCCACCAGAACATCGACGGCCGTGATGAACAGCCCCACCCAGAACATCCAGTTGATATATGGCCGGGCCATCGAGCCGAGTGCGAAGTAGACGGCCAGGAAGATCGGCCCGACCAATCCGCCGCACAGCAGCACCATGCCCTGGGCCTTGAGATAACGCGTGAACATGGCGACCCCCTGGTGACCCTCGTGCGACCCGGCATTCAGCTTGAGACACGAAAGCGGCGCCCGTCAACGTTGACGGGCGCCGCTCTCGCTCAGGTCAGATCATGTGCAGGCGAACCTACTTGATGATCTTGGTCACCCGGCCGGCGCCGACGGTGCGGCCACCTTCGCGGATGGCGAACCGCAGACCATCGTCCATGGCGACGGGCTGGATGAGCTTCACCGAGATGTCGGTGTTGTCGCCGGGCATGACCATCTCCGTACCCTCCGGAAGCGTGACCACGCCGGTCACGTCGGTGGTGCGGAAGTAGAACTGCGGACGGTAGTTGTTGAAGAACGGCGTGTGCCGCCCGCCC
>CAISDL010000053.1 GCA_903884065.1 uncultured Actinomycetes bacterium
CGTCGCGCTGACGGTTCACACCTTCGCGTTTGTCGTTGGGGTCGCTGCTGATCCGGCAGTAACAGCCAGCACGGATAGGGGTCTCTGCTGCGGAATTGCTCGGCATACCCTAGAGTGTACTTCGGCCATGCGGCAATGTTTTCGGCACATGAGCTTGAGATTTGAAGCGTGCGTTGGGCCGCCGGCGTCGTACGGCACCGTGTGGTCGATGTCGCAGAATTCGGCGGATTTATCGCAGCCCGGGAATCGACATGTCAGATCGCGGCAGCGGATGAAGTCCGCCAGTGCCGCCGACGGACGGTAACGCGGTTCCGGTTGACTCTCGCCGGGGTGAATGACGGGGCGCAGTTCGGCAAGACCGCGGCTAACCAAATCGGCCAGAACACCGGCCGCCACCGTGGCTCCGCCGATGATCCGGCCGGAGGCCAGCGGCTCCGAAGGCGGTCGGCAGGGCTTGGCCTCATTAAGGATCTCGATGAGGCGCTCACGGCTGGTGATCTGTTCACAGCTGTTGTCTTCCGGCCGCTCACCGTGCACATCGCCGGGTTCGGTGGTGTCCATCACCGACGCCTCCGCGACGACGTGGATGACCACCGCCGGTGCCGAACCGCTGCGGGCGGCCGGGCATTGCCGACCGCCGCAGGCGCACGCCAATGACTGGTGACCGGAGGCCAGCGCGCCCAGAGCGTCAGCTCGGCGCTGGTCGACGGTTCGTGGATCTCTGTCACAGACAGTGTGGGCCAATGCCGTCAGACGTCGGTCCAACAGGGTGGCATCCGTGTGATGCAGCTGACCGGACAGGTAGGACGTTCCGCGCCCGTGGTTGATCTCGATGTGCCGTCCACGCGCCCGCGACTCCGTGCGTCGACGGGCATCGGGGTCATGGCGCTCGACGATCTTGTCGACGGTCAACTGCATGGCGTGCACTGACAGTGGCCCCCAACCAACGATGGTCATGGCGAGATCGGCGTCGATCGCCTTCAGTACGTCGGGTTCAAGGGCGAGCAGGGTGCGGGCGACGATCAGCCTGACCGCTCGGTAGTCGATGGCCCCGGTGGCGAAGACCGCCGCGACCGCGGGCAGTCGTTCATGAAGGCAAACCGCATTGTGGAGTAACGATCCGGCCGCTGCGGGGGTGGTGCATTGTGCCGCGGAGACTTCGGCGGCAACCGCCTCCCAGGGGTCGATACGCCATAACTCTCGACCCTGGCCGTCCTCGACCGGGACTTGCCGGCGGTCATACAACTCAGCGATCGCAGCCAACCGGCGAGAGCACGCCGCGTTCTCGGTCCGCGCAGATTCGCCGATCGCGTTGACCAAGGCGACGTCACTCAGAGTATCGAACATGTGTTCTATTCTATGCGAGAGGTCCGACATTGATGGGACTGCCGCAGACGTGCGCCAGACCCGGCCGGTCACTCCCGGCCGGGGCTGGCTGCCGGGGCTGGCGTTACGGGCGGGGCGGGGTGCCGGGCTGCGCCGACGGGGGTGTCAGCCGTTCGGCGCGCGGTCCGTTGTCGGGACCCATCGGGCCGCCCGGGCCCGGGCCGTCCGGACGATCGAACGGCTTGAGCATCATCCGGTGCTGGCCGTGGTGCATCCCGCCGCCGCCGTCGCCCTGCTGGCCGAGGACGAAGCCGCTGAAGAAGACCGTGGCGACGATGAACAGCGAGCCGGCGGCGATGCCGACCCAGGCCAGCGCCCGGTTGAGCCGGTTGGGCCGGCGTTCGCCGTACGCCGGTTCGGGATTGATGGTTGTGTCGCGGATTTCCAGTGATTCAGTCACACGACCCATCCTGGGCGGCGGTCTATAGCGTCGGCTTTGCCGTTGTTATGAGGTGGCTGTGAGGCGGCGGCCACGGCCGGCCCGCAGCCGCCAGACGGCGATCGCCACCAGCCACGTCAGGGCGAACAGGCTGACGATCGCGAAGCCGACGTTGTTCAGGCTCAGCGCGCTCACCCACTCGGTGACCGGGTTGGTCCAGCCGAGATCGTCATGCAGGACCGAGACCAACTCCACGGTGCCGATCACCCATGCCACCGCGACCGACAACCCGGTGATGGCGAGGTTGTAGACGATCTTGCGGACCGGATTGGCGAACGCCCAGTCGTAGGCCGCCGCCATGAACAGTCCGTCGACGCTGTCCATCAGGCTCATCCCGGCGGCGAACAGCACGGGCAGGGTCAACACCGCGTACCAGGGCACTCCGGCCGCCGCGCCGGTGCCCGCCAGGGCCAGCAGTGCCACCTCGGTGGCGGTGTCGAAGCCCAGACCGAACAGCATTCCGACCGCGAACATCTGTCCCGGGCGGCGGATGCGCCGCATCACCGGCCGCAACAGCCGGGCCACCACGCCGCGGCTGTCGAGGTGCTCCTCCAGTTGCCGTTCGTCGAGGCGGCCGCTGCGCATCTCTGTGAAAACCCGCCAGATCGCCACCAGGGCAACCAGATTGACGATGGCGATGACGTACAGGAAACCTCCGGACACCAGTGTCCCGGCGATGCCCAGCACGCGCCGGGCGGAGGAGGAGTCGTCGAGGAGTACCCCGGCGGTGCGCGCCGCAGCGACCACCAGCAGTGCCAGCACCACCACCATTGCGGAATGGCCCAGCGCGAACCAGAACCCGACCGACTTGGGCCGTCTGCCGTCGGCGGCCAGCTTTCGGGTGACGTTGTCGATGGCGGCGATGTGGTCGGCGTCGAAGGCGTGCCGCAGTCCGAAGATGTAGGCGGTGACGCCCAGGCCGATCGAGAACACCTGTGTCCCAACCTGATAGTGCGCCGGGGCCACCGCGAGGATGAGGGTTCCGAAGCCGACGGCGTGCAGGACGGCCACTGCGGTGAGCAGGCCGGCCACCTCTGCCCAGTCGCGCCGCGACCAGCCCTGGGCCGGTCGGCGAGCAGCCATCAGATGCCTCCTGAGGGGATGTGCGCGTCCCCGTCGTGGGTGGTCATCCGGGCGGGAGGTCTGGCTACCGGCCGATTGACGAACAACGGCCGGACACAGTGGCGCGACCGCACCGGAATCACACCGGTTTCCGCACCGCCCGAATCTCGGGGCTGACCCTACCTCCTCGGTGCCGGGTCGGGGTGGAGCTGGCAGTTCGGGCACAGACCGTGCAGCGTCAGGCCGGCCTGCTCGGAGAGGGTGAACGAACTGCCTTCGATCGCGTGCTCGAGGGCGGTGGAGAGTCGGGTGGCGGGAACCTCGATGATGGTGCCGCACTCGGTGCACACGGCGTGGTGATGCGGCGCGCCGGCCAGCCCGTAGGTGGTGACACCGCCCTCGACGGCGAGCGCGTGCAGCACACCTTGGTCGACCAGGGTGGTGACGGTGCGGTAGACGGTCGCCACATCGGGCGGCTGTCCGGCCGCGGGCGTGGCGTCGAGGATGCGTTGGCGGATCTCGGCGACCGAGAGGTGCCCGTCGAACGGTTCCAGCACGGCCAGCACCGCAATGCGTGACGGCATCCGGCGCAGCCCTCGTGAGCGCAGCAACTCCCCGATGCGTTCGGTCGCGGCGTCGGGCGGTTCGGCTGTCACCCCCTCAGTGTCGCCTGCGCCCGCGCCCAGAGCCAGCAGAATCTTCTTGCGAATGGATTGCAGAACGCTCCGGCGCTGATAGCGTCGGAGGCGTGACGGCAGCAGTGTCGAGCGCAATCCGCGGGCTGTTCTCCCGCCGGGAGTGGACCCGTCTGGGCGCGATGTTCGCGGTGGTCGCCGCACTGCACGTGATCGGCTGGGGCACCTTGGTCTTCCTGGTCGCTCCGCAGCACTTCGGGGTCGGCGACAAAGTCTTCGGGATCGGCGTCGGCCTGACCGCCTACGCGCTCGGGATGCGGCACGCCTTCGACGCCGACCACATCGCCGCCATCGACAACACCACCCGCTCGCTGATGGCCCAGGGCCGCCGTCCGCTGGGCGTCGGCTTCTTCTTCTCGCTCGGGCATTCGTCGGTGGTGTTCGGACTGGCGCTGGTGATCTCGTTGGGCGTCACCATGGTGATCGGGCCGGTCGCCGATGAGTCCTCGGCCCTGCATCGCTACACCGGGTTGATCGGGACGACCGTCTCCGGGGTGTTTCTCTACCTGATCGCCGCGGTGAACATCGTCATCCTGGTCGGCATCCTGCGGGTGTTCGCCGCCATGCGCCGCGGCGAGTACGACGAAGCGGCCCTGGAGGAGCACCTCGCCAACCGTGGGTTCCTCAACCGGTTCCTGGGCCGGTTCACCCGCTCGATCCGGTCCTCCTGGCAGATGTACCCGCTGGGCATGCTGTTCGGCCTGGGCTTCGACACGGCCACCGAGATCACCCTGCTGGTCCTGGCCGGATCCAGCGCGGCGGCCGGACTGCCGTGGTACGCCATCCTCTGCCTGCCGGTGATCTTCGCCGCGGGGATGAGCCTGCTGGACACCATCGACGGTTCGTTCATGAACGTCGCCTACGGCTGGGCCTTCGCGCGGCCGGTACGCAAGGTCTACTACAACATCACCGTCACCGGTCTCTCGATCGCCGTGGCGCTGATCGTCGGCACCGCCGAATTGCTGGCCCTGTTCGCCGATCAACTGGGGTGGCGGGGCGGCTTCTGGGACTGGGTGGCCGACCTTGACCTCAACGTCATCGGCTTCGTGATCGTCGGCATGTTCGTCGCGACCTGGCTGGGGGCACTGCTGGTGTGGCGGGTCGGCCGCATCGAAGAGCGATGGGCCCCCCAACCGGAGGGCTGAGGGGCTAGTTTGGCAATCAGTATCAGGCGAGGAGGGGTTCGTGGCGTCCCGTTCGGCCAAAGCAGTGGTCTCCGACGTACCGGACCTTCCCGCTCTCGGGGATTACCTGGAGTCGCTGGACGCCGGTGAGCGCGCCCGGGCGATCGAGCGGATGGCGGCCATGTCCGAGGCCGACCTGCGCAGCCTCGGGGTGAGTGAACCCCTGCACACCGAGCACGACTACGCGGTGACGGCGGTCACCGGCGAGATTCCGGCCGAACTGTCCGGAACGCTCTACCGCAACGGCCCGGGGCGCTGGCAGGACCACACCGGCCGGCCGCTGCACCATCTGTTCGACGGCGACGGCATGATCTCCTCCTTCAGCATCGACCGCGGCGCGGTGCACTACCGCAACCGCTACGTGCGCACCCAGCACTACCGGGGCAAGTCCGGCACCCGGCACATGGGCACCGACGCCGTCGGCGGTTTCCTGGCCAACGTCGGGCGACTGCCCACCAACCTGGCCAATACCAATGTCGTCGAACACGCCGGGCATCTCTACGCGCTCTGGGAGGGCGGGCCGCCCTACGAGGTGGATCCGATCACCCTGGAAACCAAGGGCCTTCGCCGATTCGGCGGCGAATTGCACTGGATCGGTTCATATTCCGCACACCCGTGCCTGTGTCCCAGCAGCGGCGACATGTTCAACTTCGGCGTCGAGTTCATTCCCACCCCGCACCTGCGGGTATACCGAACCGACCGGCAGGGAAGGCTCAAGCACTACCGGTCGGTGTCGCTGCCGTACGTGGCGATGGTGCATGACTTCGCCATCACCGAGCGTTACCTGGTTTTCGTGGTCTCGCCGATCATCCCCGACGGTCTCCCGATCGCCCTGGGGCTCAAGGCTTTCGGCGACGCGATGAAATACCATCCCGAACGCGGAAGTTCCTTCATCCTGATCCCGCGCGACGGCGGGGATATCCGGAGCATCGAGCATGAGGCGATCATGCAGTTCCACCTCAGCAACGCCTTCGACGACCGCGGAGACGTCGTGGTCGACGTCATCACCTACCACGGCGGTGAACTGCTGGAGTGCATCGCCCGGTTCCGGACCAGCCCACTGGACGAGGCCACCTCGGAGTTCACCCGATTCCGCATCACCGCTTCGGGCAGGGTGATCCGCGAACAACTCAGCGACCGCTCGTGCGAGTTCCCCCGCCACCATCCCGACCGGGAGGGCCGGCCGCACCGCTACGCCTACTACAACACCCGCCGTCATCTCGGGACGATGTTCGACGCCATCACCAAACTCGATCTGGCGGACAACACCGAAAGCACCTATGCCGCCGAGAATCCCGGAAACAGCTTCTGCGAGCCGGTCTTCGCACCGCGGCAGGGGGGAGTCGACGAGGACGACGGCTGGCTGCTGTCGGTGGAGTACCGGGCCGACACCCAGACGTCGCGACTGGTGATCCTCGACGCCCACGACCCGGCGCGGGGACCGGTCGCCACCGCGGCGCTGACCCACCACGTCCCGCAGGGATTCCACGGCAACTTCGTCGCGCGCTGACCTAGCAGTCCGCGGCCAGCCAGCGGTCCAGTTCCCGGTAGGCCGCCTCGCGGGGCCCGGGCAGCGACAGGAACACATCGTGCTTGGCGTCGACCACCGGCACGATGGTCTGGCGATTGCCGATACAGCCGGACCACTGCGCGATATGGGCGACGTTGAGGACCGCGTCGCCGCGCTGCATGACCTCGATGCCGGCGGTCTCGCCGACGCTGTGATCGGAGCGCAGGACGAGGTTGGGCACGCCGACGTCGAGGCCACGGTGCAGTCGCGCCTGCGCGCGGCGGACGGCGTTGATCCAGCCGACGGTCACCGGAAAGCCGCCGACCGGCTTCCACCGCAGGTTGTAGTCGAACTCGCCGTCGTAGTCCCGGTGCAGGGTCATGCCGTAACCGCCCTTGCCGGCCGGGCGCACCACCCGCGTCTTGCGGACCCGCGATGCCGCGCCCAGTGCCCGTGCGGTGGTCGGCGTGCGCAGGATCGCCGGTCCGTTCAGGTCCAGGAAGGGGCTGTTGAGCACCAGTCCGGTCACCCCGAGCGCGGCGGTCTCGCCGCGGGCACGCACCCGGTCCAGCCACAGCGACACCACCAGCCCGCCGGTCGAGTGCCCGCACACCACGACCTTCGCTGCCGGATTCTCCGCCGCCATGATCGCCAGGGCCAGTTCGAGTTCACGGTCATAGCGGGCCAGATCGGTCGTGAAGTGCGCGGTCTGCCCCTCCCGCCAGGAGCGTCCGCACTTGTGCAGATCCAGCCCGTAGAGCCGGTATCCGCGGCGTGCGAAGCGATCCACCAGTTCGGTGTTGAAGAAGTAGTCGGTGAAGCCGTGCACCGCGAGTGCCACCCGCGACGACGGTCCGTCCCCGGCGCGCCGGACCACGGTGGCGAACAGCTCGCCCTCGTCGTCCGGGTCGGGGCCCAGCGCGAGGGTGGCCTGGCGGTAGCCGGGTAGGACGTCCTCAGCCCATTCCGGATGCTCAGCCGTCACGGCCCAACCATAAAACCGTCGCGGGTGAAACGTTGGCTACTCCGCGGCTCGCCGCGGCGCGCGCCGGGATAACCTAGCGGTATGTCTGACAACGCGAAGTCCGACGGCAGGACCGACGTCGTCCTGGTCGGAGCCGGAATCATGAGTGCGACCCTCGGTGCATTGCTCCGCCTGGTCGAGCCGGACTGGTCGATCACGTTGGTGGAACGCCTCGACGCCGCCGCCGCCGAGAGCAGCGACCCGTGGAACAACGCCGGCACCGGCCACTCCGCGCTGTGCGAGTTGAACTACACGCCGCAGAAGCCCGACGGCACCATCGACATCTCCAAGGCCATCACCATCAACGAGCAGTTCCAGGTGACCCGCCAATTCTGGGCCTACGCCCACGAGAACGGCATCCTCACCGACGTGCGCAGCTTCCTCAACCCCGTCCCGCACGTCAGCTTCGTGCAGGGCGCCGAGCACGTCGACTATCTGCGCCGCCGCCAGGAAACCCTGGCGCGCAACCCGCTTTTCGCCAGCATGGAGTTCATCGACGACGCCGACGAGTTCGCCCGCCGCCTCCCGCTCATGGCCGAGGGGCGCGACTTCTCCGAGCCCGTCGGACTCAACTGGACCGAGGGCGGCACCGACGTCGACTTCGGGGAGCTGTCGCGTCAACTCCTCACCTTCGGCACGGCCAGCGGTATGAATACGCTCTTCGGGCACGAGGTCCGCGATCTGGACCAGGAGTCCGACGGCAGCTGGACCGTCAAGGTACTCAACCGCCGAACGGGCGAAAAGCGCAGGATCCGAAGCAAATTCGTGTTCGTCGGGGCGGGCGGCGGTGCGCTGCCACTGCTGCAGAAGGCGGGCATCAAAGAGGTCAAGGGCTTCGGCGGCTTCCCGGTGAGCGGGCAGTGGCTGCGCACCAGCAACCCGGAACTGACCGGCCGCCACCACGCCAAGGTCTACGGTCTGCCGCCGCTGGGTGCCCCCCCGATGTCGGTGCCGCACTTGGACACCCGGGTGATCACCGGCAAGGACTGGCTGTTGTTCGGGCCGTTTGCCGGCTGGTCGCCGAAGTTCCTCAAGACCGGCAAGATCACCGACCTGCCACTCTCGGTCAAGCCGGACAATCTGCTGTCCATGGTGGGCGTCGGGCTGACCGAGCTGTCACTGGTGAAGTACCTCGTCGGTGAGTTACTGCAGTCCTTCAACGGCCGGGTCAACACGCTGCGGCAGTTCGCCCCCACCGCGCACGGCGGCGACTGGGAACTCGACATCGCCGGACAGCGGGTCCAGGTCATCCGGCGGGACTCCAAGAAACTGGGTGTACTCGAGTTCGGCACAACGGTTCTGGCTGCCGCGGACGGCTCCATCGCCGGATTGCTCGGCGCCTCGCCCGGCGCCTCCACCGCGGTGCCGGCGATGATGGAAGTGATGCAGCGCTGCTTCCCCGGCGAGTACCCCGGCTGGGAGCCGAAGCTCAAGGAGATGGTGCCCTCGCTGGGCTCGAAGCTCTCCGACGAGCCTCGGCTGTTCACCGAGGTGTGGGATCACGGCACCCGGGTGCTCGGACTGCACAGCCGGGCCGACGCCGGTCACGTGTGACGGTCGCGCTGCGCCGGGCCTGGGCACAGGACCTGGATGCGTCGACGCTCTATGCCCTACTGGCTCTTCGGGTGGAGGTGTTCGTCGTCGAGCAGTCCTGCCCCTACCCGGAACTCGACGGCCGTGACCTCGAGTCGCACACGCGGCACTTCTGGCTGGAAAGGCCTGACGGAGAGGTGATTTCGATTCTGCGGCTGCTGGAGGACCGCCCCGCCGGTGAGCCCGTCTTCCGCATCGGCCGGGTCTGCACCAAGGCTTCCGAGCGGGGGCACGGACACACCAACCGGCTGATGGCGGCCGCCCTGGCGGAGGTGGGGGACCGGCCGTGCCGGATCAGCGCACAGACCTACCTGGCCGACATGTATGCGCGGCACGGCTTCGCGATCGACGGCGCGGAGTTCGACGAGGACGGCATCGCGCACGTCCCGATGTCCCGGCAGGCACGCCGGTGATCCCGCCGCCCTACCCGTTCAGCGCCATCGTCGGTCATGACCGGCTGCGGCTGGCGTTGCTGCTGTGCACCGTGCGCCCGGAGATCGGCGGGGTGCTGATCCGCGGGGAGAAGGGCACCGCCAAGTCGACGGCGGTGCGGGCGTTGGCCGCCGTGGTCGCCGGAGCGGATCCGGACGCCCACCTGGTGGAGTTGCCGATCGGCGCCACCGAGGATCGCGTGGTCGGATCGCTGGATCTGCAGAAGGTGCTGCGCGATGGCGAGCACGCGTTCTCACCCGGACTGCTGGCCCGCGCCCACGGCGGACTGCTCTACGTCGATGAGGTCAACCTGCTGCCGGACCACCTCGTCGACGTGCTCCTCGATGCCGCCGCGATGGGCCGGGTGCACATCGAACGCGACGGGGTCTCGCATTCGCATGAGGCCCGGTTCGTGCTGATCGGAACCATGAATCCCGAAGAGGGCGAACTGCGTCCGCAACTGCTGGACCGGTTCGGCCTTGCCGTCGACGTTCAGGCATCCCGAGACGTGGCGGTGCGCAGTGCGGTGATCCGGGCTCGGCTGGCCTACGAGGCCGACCCGGCCGCCTTCGCCGAGCAGTACCGCGCGCAGGACGCCGAGTTGGCCGTGCGGATCGCCGCGGCCCGCGACCGCGTCGCCGACGTGGTGCTGCCCGACCGCGAACTGCACCGTATCGCCGCGCTGTGCGCGGCGTTCGACGTCGACGGCATGCGTGCGGATCTGGTGGTGGCCCGCACCGCGGTGGCGCACGCCGCCTGGCGGGGCTCAGGAGTCGTGGGCGAAGACGACATCCGCGCCGCCGCCGAACTGGCCCTGCCGCACCGCCGCCGCCGCGACCCGTTCGACGATCCAGGTATCAGTCCCGAAGAACTCGACGAGGCGCTGTCGGCGGCCGCCGCTGAGGCCGAGTCCGCCGGGTCCGGACCCGACGACGATCCCGAGCCCGACCCGCACGGCGGTGGTGAGTCCACCGAGTCTCCGCAACCCCAAGCGCAACAGGGCAATTCCGGCAGCGCATCCCGGCCGGCACCCCCGCCCGCGGCGACTTTCCGCACCCGGGCGTTGACCGTTCCCGGGGTGGGCGACGGCCAGTCCGGGCGCCGGTCGGCGGCGCGCACCTCCTCCGGCGCGGCGGTGCGGGCGGCCCGCCCCGCCGAGCAGGGCCACGGCGTGCACCTCTTCGCCACGATGCTCGCGGCTGCCGAAAGCCATGACGGTCCCGGCCCGTTGCGCCCACGGGCCGACGACGTCCGTCGTGCGGTGCGGATCGGGCGGGAAGGCAATCTGGTGATCTTCGTCGTCGACGCCTCCGGGTCGATGGCCGCCCGCGACCGGATGTCCGCGGTCGGCGGCGCCGCACTGTCCCTGTTGCGCGATGCCTATCAACGTCGCGACAAAGTCGCCGTCATCACCTTCCGCGCCGACGAGGCGCGACTGGTGCTGCCGCCCACCACCTCGGCCCACCTCGCGGCGCGCCGACTCACCCGCTTCGACACCGGCGGCGCCACACCGTTGGCGGCGGGACTGCTCGCCGCGCGCGACGTGGTGGCCCGTGAGCGCGCCCGCGACCGGTCCCGCCGACCGCTGGTGGTGGTCCTCACCGATGGACGAGCCACCGGCGGCGCGGAACCGTTGCGGCGCAGCCACATCGCGGCCACCCGGCTGATCGCCGAGGGCGCCGCCGCGGTTGTCGTGGATTGCGAGACCTCCTATGTCCGGCTGGGACTGGCCGCCGAACTCGCGGCCGTCCTGAGAGCACCGGTGCTGCGGCTGGAACAGTTGAGGGCAGACGTGTTGGCGCAGGCCGTGCGCCGAGCGGCCTGATAAGGGGGAACGGCGATGCCACAGGGCCGACCTCCGATGGTCCCCGACGACGGCCTGACCACCCGGGCCCGTCGCAACGCGCCGGTGCTGGCCGTGCACACCGGCGCCGGCAAGGGTAAGTCCACCGCCGCGTTCGGGATGGCGCTGCGCGCCTGGAATGCCGGGATGAGAGTGGCGGTGTTCCAGTTCGTCAAGAGCGCGAAGTGGAAGGTCGGGGAGGAGTCGGCGTTCGCCGAGTTGGGACGACTGCACGCCGATCACGGCACCGGCGGGGCGGTGGAGTGGCACAAGATGGGTGCGGGCTGGTCCTGGTCGAAGAAACCGGGTTCCGGTGATGACCACGCCGCCACCGCTGCCGAGGGATGGGCCGAGATCGCCACCCGGCTGGCTGAGCAGCGTCACGACTTCTACGTGCTCGACGAGTTCACCTATCCGATGACGTGGGGCTGGGTCGCCGTGGAGGAGGTGGTCGAGGTGCTCCTCGACCGCCCCGGGCGTCAGCACGTGGTGATCACCGGCCGCGATGCGCCCCAGCGCCTCCTCGACGCCGCCGACCTGGTGACGGAGATGACGTGCGTCAGACACCCCATGGACGCCGGCCGCAAGGGCCAGCGCGGCATCGAATGGTGAACCGGTGAGCGCCGCACCGGCCGTCGTCATCGCCGCCCCGGCCTCCGGCAGCGGAAAAACCACGGTGGCAACGGGTTTGATCGGTGCGCTGCGTCGGGCGGGTGACCGGGTGGCCCCGTTCAAGGTCGGACCGGATTTCATCGACCCCGGCTACCACGCGCTGGCCGCAGGGCGTCCCGGCCGTAACCTCGATCCCGTCCTGGTCGGCACGGACCTCATCGGTCCGCTGTACCGGCACGGCACGCGCGACGCGGACATCGCTGTCGTCGAGGGGGTGATGGGACTCTTCGACGGCCGCATCGAGGATCCGATCCGCATCCCCGCCAGCGGATCCACCGGCCAGGTGGCACAGCTACTCGGCGCCCCCGTGGTCCTGGTGGTCGACGGCCGCGGGCAGAGCCAGTCCATCGCTGCTGTGCTGCATGGCTTTTCGACGCTGGACCACGGCGTCCGGGTGGTGGGGGTGATCCTGAACCGGGTGGGCTCCCCCCGTCATGAGCAGGTTCTGCGGCAGGCCTGCGAGACGGTCGGAATACCGGTCCTGGGGGCGCTGCCGCGGTTCGACGACCTGGCCGTACCGTCGCGGCACCTCGGATTGGTGACCGCCGCCGAACACGGCGAGCGGGCGCGGGCGGCGGTGGCGGCGATGACCGACCTGGTCGCCCGCCATGTCGACCTGGCCGCCGTGCGGGCGCTGGCCGCCTCGGCGGTGACCGATGTGCCGTGGTCGCCGCAGGACGCGGTCGGGGAGCCGGTCGCCGGCAGGCCGCTGGTGGCGGTCGCAGCCGGGCGGGCGTTCACCTTCGGCTACGCCGAACACGAGGAACTGCTGGAGGCCGCCGGCGCGGAGGTCGTGGCGTTCGACCCGATGTGCGAGACACTTCCGGCGCACTCTGCGGCGCTGGTGCTTCCCGGCGGCTTCCCCGAGCAGTACCCGCAGGAACTCTCGGGCAACGAGGCGGTGTTGGCGCAGATCCGGGCACTGGCGAAAAGCGGCCCGGTGCACGCCGAATGCGGCGGGCTGACCTATCTCATGTCCGACCTCGACGGCCACTCGATGTGCGGGGTGCTGGCAGGGTCGGCCCGATTCACGCCGGGGTTGACGCTGGGTTACCGCGATGCGGTCGCGGCTGGGGACTCCGCGCTGTTCACGACCGGACAGCGGGTCACCGGTCACGAATTCCATCGCACCGCAGTGGAATTCAGCGACTCCGTCGAGCCCGCCTGGCTGATGCGCGGCGTCGGCGGCGATCCGGTCCGCGAGGGAGCCCTGCGTGCCGGAGTGCATGCCTCTTACCTGCACACCCACCCGGCGGCCCAGCCGATGGCGGTCCGCCGCTTCGTCGAGCGGGCCGGCATTCATTAGGCTCTGCCGGTGACCGAGAACGCCTATCTCGTCGGGCTGCGACTGGCCGGCAAGAAGGTCGTCGTGGTCGGCGGCGGGACGGTCGCCCAGCGCCGGGTGCCGGTTCTGCTCTCCCACGGCGCCGACGTCCACGTCGTGGCCCGTGCGGCCACCCCGGCCGTGGAGGCCCTCGCCGAGCAGCAGCCGGGGATCACCCTGTGCCTGCGCGACTACCGCGACGGCGACCTCGTGGATGCCTGGTACGCGATCGCCGCCACCGACGATCCGGCCGTCAACGCCGCCGTCGTGGCAGAGGCCGAGCGGCGCCGGATCTTCTGTGTGCGTGCCGACGCCGGACGCGACGGTACGGCCGTCACCCCGGCGTCCTTCGACTACGAGGGCCTGCTCGTCGGGGTGCTCGCCAGCGGCGAGCACCGGCGCTCGGCGGCCGTGCGGTCGGCCATCCGGGAGGCCTTCCTGCAGGGCCGGATCGTCCCCGACATCGTCGCCAGCACGGCCTCCGACGTCGTACCCGGCGGGGTGGCCCTGGTGGGCGGCGGGCCGGGGGACCCGGAGCTGATCACCGTCCGCGGCCGGCGACTGCTGGCCTATGCCGACGTCGTGGTCGCCGATCGACTGGCCCCTCCTGAGCTGCTCGCCGAACTCCCACCGAATGTCGAGGTCATCGACGCCGCCAAGATCCCCTACGGCCGGGCGATGGCTCAGGAGGCCATCAACGCCGTCCTCATCGAACGGGCGCGGGCCGGAAAGTTCGTCGTGCGGCTCAAGGGCGGTGATCCCTTCGTCTTCGCCCGCGGATATGAGGAAGTCCTCGCGCTGACCGATGCTGGGATCCCGGTCACCGTGGTCCCCGGCGTCACCAGCGCCATCGCGGTACCCGCACTGGCCGGTGTCCCGGTCACGCACAGGGCTGTCAACCATGAATTCGTCGTGGTCAGCGGCCATCTTGCCCCCGACGATCCCGAGTCGCTGGTGAACTGGGAGGCCTTGGCCCGGCTGTCCGGAACGCTGGTTCTGCTGATGGCCGTCGAGCGCATCGAGTTGTTCGCCGAAGCCCTGCGGGCCGGCGGACGACCTGCGCAGACGCCGGTCCTGGTGGTCCAGCACGGCACCACGGCCGCCGAACGCGTCGTCCGGGCAACCCTTGCTGACGTGCCCGAACGCATCAGAACAGAGGGGATCCGACCCCCGGCGATCATCGTGATCGGGCCGGTCGCCGGATTCGAGACGCGATCGAGACTTTAAAGTCTTCTTAATATTGGGGTAGGGTAGGCCGTTATGACGGCACTCGACGATGCTGAGCGCACGAGCCCCTTGAGACGGGTGGATCGCGGCGCCGGACATCGGAACGCCTCGGCGATACCGCTCCCGACACCGCTGCGCACTTCGGCGGTGGAGAAGGCGCGCCCCTCGACTCCGGCCTGGTTGCCCTCCCGGCGCTTCATCGCCGCGGTGGCCGCGATCGGCGGCATGCAGCTGCTGGCCACCATGGACAGCACCGTCGCGATCGTGGCCCTGCCCAAGATCCAGGACGAGCTCGGACTGTCCGACGCCGGGCGCAGCTGGGTGATCACCGCCTACGTGCTGACCTTCGGCGGACTGATGCTGCTGGGCGGCCGGCTGGGCGACACCATCGGCCGCAAGCGCACCTTCATCGTCGGTGTCACGCTGTTCACCATCGCCTCGGTGCTCTGCGGAATCGCCTGGGATCAAACGACTCTGGTCGTCGCGCGGTTACTGCAAGGCGTCGGCGCGGCGATCGCGGCGCCGACCGGGCTCGCGCTGGTCGCCACCACCTTCCCCAAGGGCCCTGCCCGCAACGCCGCGACCGCGGTCTTCGCCGCGATGACCGGTATCGGCTCGGTGATGGGCCTGGTCGTCGGCGGCGCGCTCACCGAGCTGTCCTGGCGGCTGGCGTTCCTGGTGAACGTGCCCATCGGCCTGCTGATGATCTATCTGGCGCACGAGACCCTGCGGGAGACCCACCGCGAGCGGATGAAGCTCGACGCCGCCGGCGCCCTGCTGGCGACCGTGGCCTGTACCGCGGCGGTGTTCGGCTTCACCCAGGGCCCGGAGCGGGGCTGGCTTGCGCCGACCACTCTGGGCTCCGGACTGGCCGCCCTGCTGGCCATGGTGGCCTTCGTCGCCGTCGAACGGAAGGCGATCAACCCGGTCGTCCCGTTCGCCCTGTTCCGCGACCGCAACAGGGTGGCCACCTTCTCCGCGATCTTCCTGGCCGGCGGGGTGATGTTCACCCTGACCGTGCTGATCGGCCTGTACGTGCAGGACATCATGGGCTACAGCGCCCTGCGTGCCGGGATCGGCTTCATCCCGTTCGTCATCGCGCTGGGCATCGGCCTGGCCGCCTCCTCACAGCTGGTGAACTTCTTCCCGCCCCGGGTCCTGGTGATCGCCGGCGGCGTGCTGGTGCTCGGCGCCATGATCTACGGCTCGACACTGAACGCCGGGATTCCGTACTTCCCCAACCTCGTCATTCCCATCACCGTCGGCGGGTTCGGCATCGGCATGATCGTGGTGCCGCTGACCGTTTCGGCCATCGCCGGGGTGGGCTTCGACGAGATCGGCCCGGTCTCGGCGATCGCGCTGATGCTGCAGAACCTGGGCGGCCCGGTCGTCCTGGCCATCATCCAGGCCGTCATCACCTCACGCACGCTCTACCTGGGCGGCACCACCGGCCCGGTGAAGCGGATGAACCCCGAGCAGTTGCATGCCCTGGACCAGGGCTATACCTACGGGTTGTTGTGGGTGGCCGCGGTGGCCGTGATCGTCGGCGCCGTGGCGCTGTTCATCGGCTACACCGCCCAGCAGGTCGCCCACGCGCAGGAAGTCAAGGACGCCTTCGAGGCGGGCGACGTCTAAGTCCTCGCGCTGCTCTACCCCCGCGTAACCCGACGGCATCGTCGGCTGGACTGGGTAGGGTAGCTACCCATGGCTGGCGCGAGCGTTCCGGATCCGCCGGCCCGCGCACTGGCTTCCAGCGTGCTGGGCGTCGCGATCGTCGCGATCACCGGCATGCAGCTGATGTCCACGCTGGACGGCACCATCGTGATCGTCGCGCTGCCGCGCATGCAGGCCGACCTGGACCTCTCCGATGCCGCCAAGAGTTGGGTGATCACCGCCTACGTGCTCACCTTCGGCGGCCTCCTGCTGCTCGGCGGCCGGGTCGGCGATGCAGTCGGTCACAAACGGGCTTTCATCTCCGGCGTCGGGGTGTTCACCATCGCCTCGATGGCCTGCGGTCTGGCCACCGACGGCCCGCTGCTGATCGCCGCGCGCGCGGTCCAGGGCATGGGAGCCGCGGTCGCCGCGCCGACCGGCCTGGCGCTGATCGCCACCACCTATGCGGCCGGCCAGGCCCGCAACCAGGCCATGGCGATCTCGGCGGGCATGCAGGGCCTCGGTTCGGTGCTGGGCCTGGTGGTCGGCGGCGCGCTCACCGTCATCTCCTGGCGATTGGCCTTCCTGATCAACTTCCCCATCGGCGTGATCATCATCTGGATCGCACTGACCCGCCTGGAGGAGACCCGTCATGAGCGCCTCAAACTCGACATCAGCGGCGCGCTGCTGGCCACCCTGGGCTGTACCGCGGCGGTGCTGGTGTTCACCCAGGGGCCGTCCCGGGGCTGGGTGGACCCCTGGGTGATCGGCGCCGGGATCCTGGCAATCCTGCTCGGCATCGCGTTCCTGGTCGTCGAGCGCAGCGCCGACCACCCGCTGGTTCCGCTCTGGCTGTTCCGGGACCGCAACCGGGTGGCCACGTTCGTCTCGCTGTTCCTCGCCGGCGGAGTGCTGCTGACCCTCACCGTGATGATCGGGCTGTATGTCCAGGACGTCCTGGACTACTCGGCGCTGCACGCCGGCATCGGCTTCATCCCGTTCGCGCTGGCCCTGGGGTTCGGCAATCTGCTCACCGCCCGGCTCGCGCCCTACATCGCGCCACGGTGGCTGATCATCGGCGGCGGGGTGTTCGTGCTGGGCGCGATGCTCTACGGGTCGACGCTGACCCGGACCATCCCGTATTTCCCCGACCTGTTGCTGCCCATCGTCGTCGGCGGCTTCGGAATCGGGATCATCTCGGTGGTCCTGCCGCTGTGCGCACTGGCCAACATCGGTCCCCGCGAGATCGGCCCGATCAGCGCGATCACCCTGATGGTGCAGAACCTCGGCGGCCCGATGGTGCTGGTGATCGTTCAGGCCGTGCAGACCTCCCGCACGCTGTACCTGGGCGGCACGATGGGCCCGGTGGCCGAGATGACTCCCGCCCAACTCGACGCGCTCGACGCCGGATACACCTACTCGCTGCTGTGGATCGCCGCGGTCGCCGTGATGGTCGGCGCCGTCGCGCTGTTCATCGGATACTCCGCCAAGGAGATCGCCGCCGCCCAGCACACCCGCGAAGCGGTCGAGGCCGGCGAGCTTTAACCGCGCCGCCGGCCGAGGGCGCGGTAGCCGCCGTAAAGAGCTGCCGCCACAAGGAAATTGACGAAGTACGCCAGGTCCGCGCCGTGCAGCCGGGTAGCCACCGGCCCGACGAAGACGCCGGTGTGCATGAACGGAACCGCGGCGGCGAAGGCGACGACGAAGCTCGCCAGGGCGGCCGCAGCGTCGGCGCGCGGGGTGTTCTCCGCTGCCGGGTTCACCACGTCCCGTCCCGCGCTGCGGTACCGCCAGTCGATGGCGACGATCGCCACGAAGGCCGGAATCCAGTAGCTGACGAACAACAGCAGACCCTGGAAACGGGCCGCCAGGTCCCCGGCGTGGAGCCACATGATCAAGGCGAAGGCGAGCACGGCCACCACCACCGCCGACACCGGCCTGCGCACCTTGATGCCCACGGTCTGCAGCGCGAGCGACCCGCTGTAGTCGTTCATCGCGTTGGAAGCCACCGAGCCCAGCGCGATCGCCAGCAGCGCCAACCCGCCCAGCACCCCGCCGCCCATGACCGAGCGCACGCCCTCCGCGGTCTGGTCGGCCAGTGTCTCGCCGGCCGCGACGCCGATGGCCTGAACGGCGACGTAGGCCAGTGCCAGACCGGCGAAGGTGTAGCCGAACACCGCGGTGCGGGAGGTGCGCACCGGCAGGTAGCGGCTGTAATCCGAGGCGTAGCTCGCCCAGGAGATCCCCAGGCTCAACGCGATGGTGATCTCCATGACGAACGCCCCGGCCAGATCCGCTCCCGCCAGAGTCGGCGCGGTCACCACCGGATGGCCGCCGAGGAGTCGGACCGCGAAGACGGCGAAGATGACGACGAGCACCACCGTCATGATCGCCTGCAGCCGATGGATCGCTTCGTATCCGAACACGCCCACCGTGCCCTGGGCCGCCAGCACGATCGCCACCGCGAGCCAGAACGGAATTCCCAGCAGGACCGCCAGCGCCTCGCCGCCGAACAGTCCGACCAAGCCGTCCCAGGCGATGGACGACAGCCACTGGATCGCGGCCACCAGGGTGACCGAGGACCCGAATGCCATGCGCGCGTTGGGAAGCTGTGCGGTCCCGGTTCGCGGGCCCCAGGTCGACAGGTAGGCCACCGCGGCGGACCCGAGCAGGGTGCCGATGACCATCGCCGCCAGCCCCAGCCAGAATCCCAGGCCCAGGGCGACGGCCAGCGTGCCGGTGAAGATCACCGTCATGTTGACCTGTGGAGCGAACCAGACCGTGAAGAGCCGACGCGCGCTGCCGTACCGATTCCCGGGTGGCACCGGAGCGATTCCGTGCGTTTCGATCGCCAGGTCACCGGGCCGGGTCGGCATCCGGCCGGTATAGGCGTCTTCGGCAAGTGCCGAGCCGGTGGGTCGACCGGTCGGTTCAGCTGCCATCGGCCCACCCTATAGACGGGTGGCTAAGCTGACCCGCTGTGATCACCCGCATGTCTGAGCTGTTCCTGCGCACGTTGCGCGACGACCCGGCCGACGCCGAAGTCCCCAGCCACAAGCTGCTGATCAGGGCCGGTTATGTCCGGCCGATCGGACCCGGCTTGTACAGCTGGCTGCCGCTGGGCCTGCGGGTGCTGCGCAAGATCGAGAACATCGTCCGTGAGGAGATGACGGCGATCGGCGGCCAGGAGATCCTGTTCCCGGCGCTGCTTCCGCGCGCTCCGTACGAGACGACGAACCGGTGGACGGAGTACGGGGACGGTGTCTTCCGGCTCAAAGACCGTCGCGACAACGACTACCTGCTGGGTCCCACCCACGAGGAGCTGTTCACCCTGACGGTCAAGGGGGAGTACAGCTCCTACAAGGACTTTCCGGTGCTGCTGTTCCAGATCCAGACCAAGTACCGCGATGAGGCCCGCCCGCGCGCGGGCATCCTACGCGGCCGCGAGTTCATCATGAAGGACTCGTACTCCTTCGACGTCACCGACGACGGCCTTCGGACGGTCTATCTCGCCCATCGTGAGGCGTATCAGAAGATGTTCTCCCGCATGGGAATCGGCTATGTGATCGTGTCCGCGGTTTCCGGTGCGATGGGCGGCAGCGCTTCCGAGGAGTTCCTCGCCGAAAGCGAGGTCGGCGAGGACACCTTCGTGCGTTGCCTTCAGTCCGGCTACGCCGCGAACGTGGAGGCGGTCACCACCGCTGTGCCCGAACCGAAGCCGTTCGACGGACTGCCGGAACCGGCCGTCCACGACACCGGCGACACCCCGACCATCGCCACCCTGGTCGACTGGGCCAACGGCGCCCGCCCGGCCGGCTGCGGGGACCGGGAGGTCACCGCGGCCGACACCCTCAAGAACGTCCTGCTCAAGACTCGCGCCCCGGGCGGAGAGTGGGAACTGCTGGCCATCGGCCTGCCCGGTGACCGCGAGGTCGACGACAAGCGCCTCGGCGCCGCACTCGACCCCGCCGAATACGCGATGCTCGACGACGCCGACTTCGCGGGGAATCCCTTCCTGAAGAAGGGGTACATCGGTCCGAAGGCATTGCTGGACAACGGGGTTCGCTACCTGGTCGATCCCCGCGTCGCGGCCGGAACGGCCTGGATCACCGGGGCCGACGAGACCGGCAAGCACGTCGTCGGGCTGGTGGCCGGCCGCGACTTCATCCCCGACGGCACCATCGAGGCGGCTGAGGTGCGCGACGGCGATCCGTCACCGGACGGCGCCGGGCCGCTGGTCAGTGCCCGCGGCATCGAGATAGGCCACATCTTCCAGTTGGGCCGCAAGTACACCGACGCCTTCTCCGTCGACGTCCTCGGCGAGGACGGCAAGCCGGTGCGGCCGACCATGGGGTCCTACGGCGTCGGGGTGTCCCGACTGGTCGCGGTGATCGCCGAACAGCAGCACGACGGACTCGGGTTGCGCTGGCCGGCGTCGGTGTCCCCGTTCGACGTGCATGTGGTGATCGCCAACAAGGACGCCGAAGCCCGCGCCGGCGCGGAGGCGCTCGCCGCCGATCTCGACCGGCTTGGGCGCGAGGTGCTGCTCGACGACCGGACGGTCTCGCCGGGGGTGAAGTTCAAGGACGCCGAGTTACTCGGCATGCCGTGGATCGTGGTCGTCGGCCGCGGCTGGGCGGACGGGAACGTGGAACTGCGCAATCGGCTCACCGGTGAGAACCGGGACATCCCCGCGGCAGGGGCCGCCGAGGCCATCGCGGCAGAACTGGGCTGAGAGGCTCGCCTACTCGCTGCCGCCGGGGAACGCCTCGGTGACGGGCCATGCGCCAAGGACCCTGCGCCAGCGCGCCGCCAGCACCGCGCACTGGGTCAGCGCCTTCGTACCGAACTCCCGGTCCTGTTCGGAGTCGGTCTGCTCCAGCACCGCCCGCCATGCGACCGCGCAGTCGCTTTCCATCCGTACCGCCAGTTTCGCGGCGTTGGTGGCGTTGTTCACCACCATCGGCAACTGGTACCCGGGCGCCGGCAGCGGCACTTTCACCGACCGTTCGTTCATCAGGGCCACCACGGCCTCGCGCCGGTCGCGGTGCTGGGCCAGCGCTTCGGAGACGAGTTCGTTGTCATCGGGCATGACATGTGCCGACACCAGCCCGTAGCCGTAGATGGCCGCATGCTCGGCCGCCAGGGCGTCGAACAGTGCCGCCGGGCCCGGATCCTTCGGCCGGTCCGGATCCGGAGTGGGCTCCTGCGTTGACGTCGGGGTCTCCGTGGTCGACGACGGGGTGGGCGAGGGGGACTGGGCAGTTGTGGGGGACTGGGCAGTTGTCCTCGGGGTCGGGCTCGCGGGGGCCGGTGTGGGTTGTTTGGGTGTGGGCACCGCCGAGGGATCCGTCTTCGCCGACGCGGTCGTCGGCGGTCCCGGAGTCGGCGCCGGAGTCGGAACCGGCGGCTTCGGTGTGGTCATCGCGGCTTCCCCTCGACCGGTAGGCCCACTGTGAAGGAGGCCGTGCATGACGCGGCGATCGATCCCATCAACCCCGCCCGGTAGCCGGACAGCGTCGGTATCAGCTTCGTCGCGCCCTCCGCCGACGTGCGCAAGGCCTCGGCGACATCGCGCACCGACGGCGGCGGGCCCGGGGCGGCCGAGGTGGTCGGTGTCGCGGTCTCCGAGGTCGTGGGCGTCGGTTTGCCCGCCGCACGCGCGAGTTCCTCCACCAGGGCGGCGGCGTGGCGCTCGCGCTCGGCGGCAACTTCGTTGAGTGCCGCGGCGACAGCCGGTTTGGCGGCTTTGGCGGCGGCCGCAGCCAGTTCACTATCGCGGCGTGCGGCCACCAGTTCGGCCTCCAGCGGATCCGGAGCCGGCGGCCTGCCGGCTCCGCAGGCCGTGGCCGCCGTGCCGACGAACGCCAACGCCAGCAGGCCGCGGCCGCCGTCGGCGAGGACGCGCCGGCGGGTCAGCATCGCCGCGGGGCGGCGTCGGAGGCCGGGATCGGGGCCGGAATCTGGGTCGAGCACGCCAACATCCTGCCATTGCCGCTCCGGTCGCTGGCGTATCGTTGGTAGCCGGTCAGAACAATTCAAGATTGAGGAGCTCGCCGTGATGCAGCGGCCCGGGGGATTGCCCTCGCCGGAACAGGTGACTGAGCTGCTCGCCGATGAGTTCACCCGCGCCGGCTACGAGATCGACGACGTCGTCATCGACGCCGGCGCCCGGCCGGCCAGGATCCGCGTGGTCGCCGACGGCGACACACCGCTGGACCTGGACGCCGTCGCCGAGTTGTCCCGGTCGGCCTCTGAGCTCTTGGACACCGTCGACACCGGTGAGATTGCGTACGTGCTGGAGGTCAGCTCCCCGGGGGTGGACCGGCCGCTCACCGCCGAGAAGCACTTCCGCCGGGCCCGGGGACGCAGGCTGGAGCTCGTCCTGACCGACGGCGCAACCCTCACCGGGCGGCTCGGCGCCACTGCCGACGGCGTGGCCGACCTGGTGGTGCGCACCGGGAGTGGCTGGACCGTTCGGCGCATCCCGCTTACCGACGTCAGCAAAGCCGTCGTCCAGGTCGAGTTTTCGCCACCCAACCCCAAGGAACTCGAGATGGTCGGCGGCGCGGGTACGACAGACACGGAGGCCGGGACATGAACATCGACATGGGTGCGCTGCACGCGATCGAGGTCGACCGCGGAATTTCGGTCGAGGAATTGCTCGACACCATCAAATCGGCGTTGCTGACCGCCTACCGCCACACCGAGGGGCACCAGCCCGACGTCCGCATCGAGATCGACCGCAAGAGCGGTGCGGTGCAGGTACTCGCCCGGGAGACCGACGAGGACGGCAACGTCATCAGCGAATGGGAGGACACCCCGGAGGGATTCGGCCGGGTCGCGGCCACCACGGCGCGTCAGGTCATGCTGCAGCGGTTCCGGGATGCCGAGAACGAACGGGTCTTCGGCGAGTTCTCCGCCCGCGAGGGCGACATCGTCGGCGGGGTGGTGCAACGCGACGCACGGGAGAACGCCCGGGGCAACGTCGTTGTGCGACTGGGCAGCGAGACCAAGGGATCCGAAGGCATGATCCGGCCCGCCGAACAGGTCCCGGGCGAGGCCTACGAGCACGGTGAGCGGCTGCGCTGCTACGTGGTCGGGGTCACCCGCGGAGCGCGTGAGCCGCGTATCGAGTTGTCGCGCACCCACCCCAACCTCGTTCGCAAGCTGTTCTCGCTGGAGGTCCCGGAGATCGCCCAGGGCTCGGTGGAGATCGTCGCGGTGGCCCGGGAGGCCGGGCACCGTTCCAAGATCGCGGTCCGGTCGAAGCCCGGTGGTCTCAACACCGGCCTTAACGCGAAGGGCGCCTGCATCGGCCCGATGGGCCAGCGGGTGCGCAATGTGATGAGCGAGCTGTCCGGCGAGAAGATCGACATCATCGACTACGACGAGGACCCGGCCCGGTTCGTGGCCAACGCCCTGTCGCCGTCCAAGGTGGTGTCGGTCACCGTGATCGACGCCGCGACCCGCGCCGCCCGGGTGGTCGTGCCCGATTTCCAGCTGTCGCTGGCGATCGGCAAGGAGGGGCAGAACGCCAGATTGGCGGCACGCCTGACCGGCTGGCGGATCGACATCCGCAGCGATGCCGAATCGGCGGACGCGGCCCCCGGCGCCGCCGGGGGAACGGACCGGGGGTAATCGCGAAGGCATGGTCAGAACTGCCCGGTGGTGACGGTAGACTGAGCCGTGATCCAGCGCGAAGCTCCGGCCGCGCAGATTCGCACCGCTCCGGTGCGGATGTGCATCGGTTGCCGGAAGCGAGAGTTGGCTGTCGAACTGCTCCGGATGGTGGCGGTGCCGGCGGGGAATGGCCACACGGCCGTCTTCGTGGACATCACACGCGTGCGTCCGGGCCGGGGTGCGTGGCTGCACCTCGATGACCGTTGCCTGGCGGCGGCGGTCCGTCGGCACGCCTTCGGCCGAGCGTTACGGATCACCGGTACACCGGACACCTCCGCGGTGGTCGAGCATTTCGCACAGGCTCGTTCGCCCGGAAAATAGGAACAGGTAGCGAAGAACATGAGCACACCGTGAAGTCCCGATGACCATGCGTCATAGCTAAACCCGAGGCGCGGCCTACCCACCGCTGTCGCCTCTAGAGATGGAGATGTAGTGGCAGGTAAGGCCCGCGTGCACGAGTTGGCTAAGGAACTCGGTGTCACCAGCAAGGAAGTTCTCGCTCGCCTGAGTGAACAGGGCGAGTTTGTCAAATCCGCGTCGTCCACGGTTGAAGCCCCGGTCGCGCGCCGCTTGCGCGAAGCGCTGGGCGGCGGCAAGGCCCCGGCAGCCCCGGAGAAAGCCGCCCCCGCGAAACCGGTGCCGGCCCCCGCGCAGCCCGTTCCCGTTGCAGGAGCGGTGGCCGCTGCGCCGACTGCCCCGCCGGTCGCCAAACCGGCCGCCCCGGCCCCGGTGGCGCCCCCGGCTCCGCCAGCGCCGTCGGCACCCGCCGCACCCGCCGCACTCCCGGCACCGGCACCGGCCGCCGACGCGGTCCGCCC
>CAISDL010000054.1 GCA_903884065.1 uncultured Actinomycetes bacterium
CGGCCTGGCGCGTGAACTCGGTTTGGAGACGGTCGGTTTCCTGATGATGGCCCACACCCTCGCACCGGAGAAGCTCGCCGCGCAGGCCCGCATCATGGCCGACGCCGGCTGCCAGTGCGTCTACGTGGTGGACTCCGCCGGGGCACTGGTGCTCGACCAGGTGGCCGATCGGGTGGCGGCGCTGGTGGCCGAACTCGGGTCGGATGCTCAAGTCGGTTTCCATGGTCACGAGAATCTCGGCCTGGGAGTGGCCAATTCGGTGGAGGCGGTGCGCGCCGGCGCCAAGCAGATCGACGGCAGTGTGCGGCGTTTCGGGGCCGGCGCCGGCAACGCCCCGGTCGAGGCGCTGATCGGGGTGTTCGACAAGATCGGCGTCAAGACCGGTATCGACTTCTTCGAAATCGCCGATGCGGCAGAGGATGTCGTGGCCCCGGCCATGCCGGCCGAATGCCTGCTGGACCGCAACGCGCTCATCATGGGGTACTCCGGCGTCTACTCCAGCTTCCTCAAACATGCCATCCGCCAGGGGGAGCGCTACGGCGTCCCGGCCCACCAACTCCTGCACCGCGCCGGACAGCGCAAGCTGATCGGCGGCCAGGAGGACCAGTTGATCGACATCGCCCTGGAGATCAAGCGCGAACAGGAGAAGGGCTGACGACGGTCACCCGCGACCGCGCCCAGGCACTGCTCGAACAACTGGCCGGGGAAGGCGCGGTACTGCGCGACGACCAATGGACCGCCATCGAGGCCCTGGTCGTGCAGCGTCGGCGGGCACTGGTCGTGCAGCGCACCGGGTGGGGTAAGTCGGCGGTCTACTTCATCGCCGCCAAACTGATGCGCGAACAGGGCCGCGGCGCCACCGTCATCGTGTCCCCACTGCTGGCCCTGATGCGAAACCAGGTCGCCGCCGCCCAGCGCGCCGGGGTGCGCGCGGCCACCATCAACTCGGGCAACGTGACCGAATGGGAGGACATCCACGCGCGTGTCGCAGCCGGTGACCTCGATGTGCTGCTGGTCAGCCCGGAGCGGCTGAACAATCCGGAGTTTCGCGACAATGTGCTGCCGGCTCTGGCCGCCGACGCGGGGTTGGTGGTGGTCGACGAGGCCCACTGCGTCTCGGACTGGGGCCACGACTTCCGGCCCGACTACCGGCGCATCCGCACGCTGGTGGCCGAGTTGGGCACCGACACCCCCGTTCTGGCCACCACGGCGACCGCCAACAACCGGGTCGTCGACGACGTCGCCGCCCAACTTGGCGTCGGCGGAGCCGACACCCTGGTGCTGCGCGGCGGCCTGGACCGCGAGTCCCTGCACCTGTCCGTCGTGCAGATTCCCGGTCCGGCGCAGCGAGCCGCATGGATTGCCGCACAACTGGATTCGCTCCAGGGCTCGGGCATCATCTACACGCTGACCGTCGCCGGGGCACGCGACCTCGCCGCCCTGCTGCGCGACCTGGGACATGACGTGGCCGCCTACACCGGTGCGACCGACGCGGCCGAACGCGAACAACTCGAGACCGATCTGTTGGGCAATAAGGTCAAGGCACTGGTGGCGACATCGGCACTGGGGATGGGGTTCGACAAGCCCGACTTGGGCTTCGTCATCCACCTCGGTGCGCCGTCGTCGCCGATCGCCTACTACCAGCAGGTCGGACGCGCGGGCCGGTCGACTGCCAGTGCCCAGGTGATCCTGCTGCCGGGTGCCGAGGACAGGGATATCTGGGCCTACTTCGCCTCGGTGGCATTCCCGTCAGAAACGTTGGTGCGCCGAGTGATCGAGGTTCTCGAGCCGGAACGAGCGCAGTCCACCGCGGCTCTCGAGCCGCTGGTGGACCTGGGCCGGTCCCGACTGGAGATGGTGCTCAAGGTCCTCGACGTCGACGGTGCGGTGCGTCGGGTGAAAGGCGGCTGGATCGCGACCGGGCAGCCCTGGTCCTACGACGAGCCGCGCTACCGAAAGCTCGACGAGGCCCGCCGTTCCGAACAGCAGGCGATGCTCGACTATCAGACCACCGACGAATGCCGGATGGTCTTTCTGCGCAGACAGTTGGACGATCCTGAACTCGTTGATGGCACGACCTGCGGCCGCTGCGACAACTGCGCCGGCGCCCGATACGGCGGGCAGGTCGACTCCGCGACGGTCGACGCCGCCCAGGAGCGTCTGCAGCGCCCCGGGGTCGAACTCAGCCCCCGCAAGCAGTGGCCGACCGGTATGACCAAACTCGGCATCGACCTGTCCGGTCGGATCAGCGACGGACCGGCCGACGGGCGGGTGATCGGGCGTCTCACCGATCTGGGCTGGGGAGGCCGGCTTCGCCGACTGCTGGCCGAACCGGACCAACCGGTCCCCGCCGATGTCCTCAACGCCGCGGTCGCGGTGCTCGCCGCCTGGGGTTGGCAGACCCGGCCGGTGGCCGTGATGGGCCTCGACTCGAACACCCACCCGATCCTGATCAGGTCACTGGTGGACGGCCTCGCGGAGGTGGGACGGCTGACCAATCTGGGCACGCTGCGCTACAGCCCCGGACGTCGGCCGGTGACCGCGGCGAACTCCGCCTATCGTGTCGCCGCCCTGACCGGTGCGTGGGACTCACCGGACCTCGGTCCAGTGGCCGGACCGGTGTTGCTGATCGACGACGTGGCCGACACGGGATGGACCCTGACGATGGCGGCGCGGGTGCTGCGCAAGGCCGGTGTCGACGAAGTGCTGCCGTTCGCGTTGGCGAGCGTCAACTAGTCCCCCGAGTCATTGATTTCGGTGCAGTAGTTCCCGATGCTGGGCTGGATTTGGTCGGCGGCTTTTGTCCTGATGTGGGGCTGTCCAGACACCGCTTACCACGGCCCGGAAAAAAAATGACGCTCTTGCTCGAAACTCGGCCGCAGAAATGTGGTTCATGTCATGATCCGGTCAAACCGCTGTTTGCCGGCGGGCGACCTACACACCGTTGAGATTGGATCCGTCATGAGTGTTGATTCGTCGTCGTCCTCTGTGAGTCGTCGTCGTGGGGGTCGTCGTGGGGGTGAGTCGGTGCGGCTGATTGAGGTGGGTCGCACTGGTGGTGGGGTGTCGGGTTCGGGGTGCGCCCGGTATGTGGGTCGGGTGGGTGCGTTGGCGGTGGCTCTGGGGGTGGGGGCTGCGGTGGTGTCGATGCCGGTGGCGTTTGCTGATCGGCAGGGCTCTGATGGGTCGACGGGGTCCTCGTCGTCCTCGGATAGCTCACCGGCGGGTTCGGGGCGTGGGTCGCGGACCGGTGCGCGTGGTGGGGTGAGTTCGTCGGCGTCGCCGTCGGCGCCGTCCTCGGGTGGTGCGTCGGTTGATGTGTCGGTGGGCGGTGGTGCGGACACCTCGGTGGTGA
>CAISDL010000055.1 GCA_903884065.1 uncultured Actinomycetes bacterium
GCGGTGGACTTCCCGGTGCGCTCCAGTTCGTGCAGAGCGGTGGTGATCAACCGACTGCCGGTGCTGCCCACCGGGTGGCCCAGAGCGATCGCCCCGCCGTTGACGTTGACCTTGTCCATGTCCGCGCCGTAGACCTGGGCCCAGCTGAGGACGACGGAGGCGAACGCCTCGTTGATCTCGACGATGTCGATATCGGCCATCGTCATCCCGGCCTTCTCCAGCACCTTCGCGGTGGACTGCACCGGCCCGTCCAGGTGGTAGTAGGGCTCCGATCCCACCAGTGCCTGGGCGACGATGCGGGCGCGCGGGGTCAGGCCCTGCGCCCGTGCCACGGACTCGTCCATCCACAGCACCGCCGCCGCGCCGTCGGAGATCTGCGACGAGGTGCCCGCGGTGTGCATGGCGCCCTCCATCACCGGCTTGAGGGCGGCCAGGCCCTCGGCGGTGGTGTCGCGCAGACCCTGGTCGCGGCCGACCATGTGGCGTTCGGCGGTGGGCTGCTTGTCCGGGCCGATGACCGGCGCCTCCACCGGCGAGATCTCCCGGTCGAAGCGGTGCTCGTCCCAGGCCCGCTTGGCCTTCTGCTGGGAGATCAGACCCAGGTGGTCGAGGTCGGCGCGGGTGATGCCGCGGCGCTTGGCGATGCGTTCGGCGGCGGTGAACTGATCGGGCATATCGATGTCCCACGACTCGGCGCGAATCCTGGCGCGGTCGGGTCCGGCGTTGGCGCCCAGTCCGACCCGGCTCATCGCCTCGATGCCGCAGGCGATCCCGACGTCGATGGCCCCGGCGGCGATCAGTCCGGCGACGAGGTGGTTCGCCTGCTGGGCGCTGCCGCACTGGCAGTCCACCGTCGTGGCGCCGACGTGATCGGGCAGGCCCGCCGTCAACCAGGCGACCCGGGTGATGTTGTTGGACTGTTCGCCGTACTGCGTCACACAGCCGCCGATGGCCTGCTCCACCTCGCCCGGATCGATGCCGGCCCGGTCCACGACGGCCTTCTGGATGGCTCCCAGCAACTCGGTGGCATGCAGTCCGGACAGCCAGCCGTTGCGCTTTCCGATCGGGCTGCGGGTGGCTTCGACGATGACGGGATTGCCCATGCGGCCAGGCTAGAACACGTTTCAGTAGTCTGACAAGCGAGGATGCTTTGATGCCTTTTGTCTGTGGTGGAGGCATGTTTTACTGAGCACTAGAACATGTCGTTTATCGAGGAGCACATTCATGCCGTCGCCCCACATACCTGAGGGATTCGACTTCCTGGACCCGGACCGCAACGTCGTACGGTTGCCGATCGACGAGTTGGCGGAGTTGCGCAGGACCGCCCCCGTCTGGTGGTGCGAGCAGCGGATCGGCAAGGGCGGGTTCAACGACGGCGGCTACTGGGTCGTCACCAAGCACAGGGACGTCAAGGAGGTGTCGCGGCGCAACGACATCTACCACTCCGGGCCCAACACCGCGCTGCCGCAGTTCGCCGACGAGATGACGCGCGAAGACATCGACATGCAGAGCGTCGTCCTGCTCAACATGGACGGCGAGCGGCACGATCGGCTGCGCCGCATCATCTCCCGCGGCTTCACTCCCCGCGCCGTCGAGCGACTGCGCGATGAACTGACCCAGCGCGCCGAGAACATCGTCAAGACCGCGGCGGCGGACGGCACCGGTGACTTCGTCGAGCAGGTGTCCTGCGAGTTGCCACTGCAGGTGATCGCCGGACTTCTCGGCGTCCCGCAGGACGAGCGCGCCAAACTCTTCCGCTGGACCAACGAGATGACCGGCAACGAGGACCCCGAGTTCGCCCACGTCGACGGCAAGGCATCCTCCATCGAGGTACTCATGTACGCCATGCAGTTGGCCGGGATCAAGGCCAAGGAACCCGGCGATGACATCGTCACCGCGCTGATCAACGCCGACATCGCCGGCGACAAACTGACCGACGACGAGTTCGGGTTCTTCGTGCTGATGCTCGCCGTCGCGGGCAGCGAGACCACCCGCAACTCGATCACCCACGGGATGATCGCCTTCCTCGACAACCCCGATCAATGGGAGATCTACAAGCGGGATCGCCCGGCGACCGCGGCCGATGAGATCGTCCGCTGGGCGACCCCGGTGACGGCCTTCCAGCGCACCGCGATCACCGACACCGAGTTGGGGGGTGTTCCGATCAAGCAGGGGCAGCGGGTGGTGATGTTCTACCGCTCGGCCAACTTCGACGACGAGGTGTTCCAGGATCCGCACACCTTCAACATTTTGCGTGACCCCAACCCGCACGTCGGGTTCGGCGGCACCGGGGTGCACTACTGCATCGGCGCCAACCTCGCGCGGATGACGATCGACCTCATGTTCAACGCGATCGCCGACAACATGCCGGACCTGTCCTCGATCGGCACCCCCGAGCGGCTGCGGTCGGGATGGCTCAACGGCATCAAGCACTGGCAGGTCGACTACACCGGTTCCACCGCGTCCTGATAGCGGCTCACCTACGAGGAGGATGCGGGTGGATTTCACTCCCGACCCAGAACAACAGGCGGTGGCGGACGTCGTCGATTCCGTCCTCGGCCGCGAGAACAGCTGGCAGGCTTTGGTTTCCGGCGGTGTGACGGTGCTCGGGGTTCCGGAGCGCCTCGGCGGCGACGGGGTGGGCCTGCCGGAGATCGCGACCGCCCTCACCGAGATCGGACGGCATGGCCTGATCTCACCGGCGCTGGCCACCCTCGGGCTCGGCCTGCTGCCGATTCTCGACCTGGCCTCCGAGCCACAGCAGGACAGGTTCCTCGACGGTGTCGCCAAGGGCGCGATTCTGACCGCCGCCCTCAACGAGCCCGGCACGGCGCTCCCCGAGCGGCTGGCCACCCAGTTGCGCGACGGGCGGCTCAACGGCGTGAAGGTCGCCGTTCCCTATGCCGCCCAGGCGAATTGGATGGTGGTCAGCGCCGACGGCGGCGTGGTCGTCGTCTCTCCGAAGGCCGATGGCGTGCGGCTCATCCCGACGCCGACCTCGACCGGTGGGGAGGAGTTCGCGGTGGAGTTCAGTGATGTCGCCGTCGACTCCGACGCCGTCCTCGCGGACGCGACCGTGCACCGACTCAACCAGTTGGCGATGGCCGGTATCGGCGCCTATGCCGCCGGTCTCGTCGCCGGCGCGGTCCGTTTGACCGCCGACTACGTGACCAACCGGCACCAGTTCGGCCGTCCGCTCGCGACATTCCAGACCGTGGCCGGCCACCTCGCCGAGGTCTACATCGCCTCGCGCACACTGGCTCTGGCGTCGACATCGGTGGTGTGGCGACTCGCCGAGGGACGGGATGCAGACCAGGACATCGACATCCTCGCCTACTGGCTGACATCCCAGGCGCCCCCGGCCATGCAGGTCTGCCACCACCTGCACGGCGGGATGGGAATGGACGTCACCTACCCGATGCACCGTTACTACTCGTCGATCAAAGATCTCACCCGCCTGCTGGGTGGTCCCGCCCATCGTCTGGATCTGGTTGGAGCGCAATGTTTATAGAACTGACCCCCGAACAGCGGCATCTGCAGGCCGAGATGCGGCAGTACTTCGCCACCCTCATCTCCACCGACGAGGCCAAGGAGATGGAGGTCGACCGCCACGGCAAGGCCTACCGCGCGATCATCAAGCGGATGGGCTCCGACGGCAAACTGGGCGTCGGCTGGCCCAAGGAGTACGGCGGTCTGGGCTTCGGTCCGATCGAGCAGCAGATCTTCGTCAATGAGGCTGCGCGCGCCGACGTTCCGCTTCCGGCCGTCACTTTGCAGACGGTCGGGCCCACCCTGATGGTGTACGGCAACGATGCGCAGAAGAAGAAGTTCCTGCCCGCCATCCTCGCCGGCGAGGTGCACTTCGCCATCGGCTACTCCGAACCCGAGGCCGGTACCGACCTGGCGGCGCTGCGGACCTCTGCGGTCCGGCACGGCGACGAGTACATCGTCAACGGGCAGAAGATCTGGACCACCGGCGGCCACGACGCCGACTACGTGTGGCTGGCCTGCCGCACCGATCCGGAAGCGGCCAAGCACAAGGGGATTTCGATCCTCATCGTCGACACGACCGATCCGGGCTATTCGTGGACGCCGATCATTCTCTCCGACGGCGCACACCACACCAACGCCACCTATTACAACGACGTCCGCGTGCCGGCCGACATGCTGGTCGGCGAGGAGAATGCCGGCTGGCGGCTCATCACCACCCAGCTCAACCACGAACGCGTCATGCTCGGACCGGCGGGCAAGATCGCCGGCCTGTACGACCGCGTGCACGCCTGGGCCTCCAAGCCCGGCGGGGACGGTGTGACACCGATCGATCGCGACGACGTCCGACGGGCCCTTGGTGAGATCACGGCGATCTGGCGGATCAACGAGCTGCTCAACTGGCAGGTCGCGGCCGCCGGCGACACCGTCGACATCGCCGATGCGGCCGCCACCAAGGTGTTCTCCACCGAGCGGATCCAGCGCATCGGCCGGCTCGCCGAGGAGATCGTCGGCAAGTACGGCAACCCGGCCGAGGACGAGACCGCCGAATTGCTGGCGTGGCTGGACTCCCAGACCAAGCGCAGCCTGGTCATCACATTCGGCGGCGGCGTCAACGAGGTGATGCGCGAGCAGGTTGCCGCCGCGGGACTGAATGTGCCGAGGGTTCCGCGTTAATGGGTGTGCAAGAGATTCAACAGGCCGCCGAGACGATCAAAGCCTCCGGAAAGAGCAAGCCCCGCAAGGGACGTCACCCGGTGAACCAGCCGATGGTGGACCACTGGCTGGACGCACTCGGTGACAAGAACCCGATCTATGTCGACGAGGCCGCGGCCAGGGCGGCGGGCCATCCGGGCGTCGTCGCGCCCCCGGCGATGATCCAGGTGTGGACCATGATGGGCCTCGGCGGTGTGCGGCCCGACGACGACCCGTTGGGCAAGATCATCGGGATGTTCGACGACGCCGGTTACATCGGCGTCGTCGCCACCAACTGTGAGCAGACCTACCACCGCTACCTGCAGCCCGGTGAAGAGGTCAGTGTCACAGCGGAATTGACCGATGTCATCGGCCCCAAGAACACCGCGCTGGGTGAGGGTTTCTTCATCAACCAGAAGATCACCTGGTCGGTCGGCGACGAAGAGGTCGCCGACATGCTGTGGCGGATCATGAAGTTCAAGCCGGCCGGTTCGTCGGGGGCGGTTGGGTCGGTGCCCGAGGATCTCGACGCGGACCTGATGATGCGTCCCGCCGCGTCCCGGGACACCCAGTTCTTCTGGGACGGGGTCAACGCCCACGAACTGCGCATCCAGAAGCGGCCCGACGGCACGCTGCAGCACCCGCCGGTGCCGGCGATCTGGCAGGACAAGGAAGCGCCCGTCGATTACGTGGTGGCCAGTGGCACCGGGACGGTCTTCAGCTTCGTCGTCCACCATGCGCCCAAGGTGCCGGGACGGACGCTGCCGTTCGTGATCGCACTGGTGGAACTCGAGGAGGGTGTGCGGATGCTGGGCGAGTTGCGTAATGCCGACCCGGCCACGGTGAAGATCGGGATGCCCGTCACCGCAACGTATATCGACTTCCCCGACGGCGACAGCGGACCCGCGTGGACGCTCTACGCGTGGGAACCGGCGCAGTGATCACCGAATCCGGGAGCGCCCCCACCGTCGGGACCAAGCTCCCCGAGTTGGCCCTCTTCGGCGATCCGACGTTCATCGTCTCCACGGCCATCGCCACCCGCGACTACCAGGACGTCCACCACGACCGGGATAAGGCGCAGGCCAAGGGATCCAAGGACATCTTCGTCAACATCCTCACCGACACCGGCCTCGTGCAGCGTTACGTGACCGACTGGGCCGGGCCGACCGCGATGATCAAGTCGATAGCGCTTCGCCTCGGGGTGCCGTGGTACGCCTACGACACCGTGACGTTCCGCGGTGAGGTCACCGGCGTCGAGGACGGACTCATCACGGTGAAAGTCGTTGGCAGCAACAGCCTCGGCGACCACGTCGTCGCCACCGCAACGCTGACCATCGGAGGTGCCTGATGCCCGGCGAACTGTCCGGCAAGGCCGCCATCGTCGGCATCGGCGCCACCGACTTCTCCAAGGACTCCGGTCGCAGCGAGTTGCGACTGGCCGCCGAGGCGGTCCTGGATGCACTCGACGACGCCGGCCTGACACCCGCCGACGTCGACGGCATGGTCACCTTCACGATGGACTCCAACACCGAGGTGGCCGTCGCGCGGGCCACGGGCATCGGGGAGTTGAAGTTCTTCTCCAAGATCCACCACGGCGGCGGAGCGGCGTGTGCGACCGTCCAGCAGGCGGCTATCGCGGTCGCCACCGGAGTCGCCGATTGCGTTGTCGCCTATCGGGCTTTCAACGAGCGCTCCGGCATGCGCTTCGGACAGGTGCAGCTGCGGCTCATCCAGGGCGCGGACTCCACCAGTGTGGACAACTCCTACTCCTACCCGCACGGGCTGTCCACGCCGGCGGCACAGGTGGCGATGATCGCCCAGCGCTACATGCATCAGTTCGGGGCGACCAGCCGGGATTTCGGCGCCATTTCGGTGGCCGACCGCCGCCACGCGGCGAACAATCCGAAGGCGTACTTCTACGGCAAGCCGATCACCATCGAGGAACATCAGGCGTCGCGGTGGATCGCCGAGCCGCTGCGACTGCTGGACTGCTGCCAGGAGACCGACGGCGGGGTCGCCATCGTCGTCATGTCGGCCGAGCGGGCCAAGGACCTCAAGCACCGGCCGGCGATCGTCGAGGCCGCCGCGCAGGGCTCAAGTCCCGACCAGTACTCGATGGTCAGCTACTACCGCCCCGAGATCGGGCTGCCGGAGATGGGCTTGGTCGGCCGCCAACTCTGGGGGCAGTCCGGGCTCACGCCGAGTGATATCCAGACCGCGATCCTCTACGACCACTTCACGCCGTTCACGCTGATTCAGTTGGAGGAGTTGGGGTTCTGCGGCAAGGGCGAGGCCAAGGACTTCATCGCCGACGGCGCCATCGAGATCGGCGGGCGGCTGCCGATCAACACCCACGGCGGCCAACTCGGTGAGGCCTACATCCACGGCATGAACGGCATCGCCGAGGGTGTGCGGCAGTTGCGCGGCACGTCGGTCAACCAGGTCGGCGGCGTCGAGCACGTGCTCGTCACCGCGGGCACCGGGGTGCCGACGTCGGGTCTGATCCTGGGATAGGCCGTCGGCTCGAGGCCCGCCCCGCCCGCCGCCCCCCCTTCCTCGACGACAGTAACGCCACGGCGCAAAATGGCCCTCCTCGCCGCCCTGACGTTACGGTCGCGATTATGTCGGCGGGCGAATGCACACTCACCCCATGGATGTGCCATTCATCGGCAGCGAGGCCCTCGCCTCCGGAAGCGTGACCCGCCACCAGTTGCGCACCCGGTTCGTCGCCGTTCACCACGACGTGTACGTGCTCGCTGACACTGACCTGACCGCGGTGCTTAAGGCCCGGGCCTGCTGGCTGCGGTCTCGTCGGCGGGGCGTCCTCGTCGGTTTCTCCGCCGCCGCCGTCCACAGGTCGAAGTGGATCAGTCCTCGTCGCCCGGCGGAGATTGCCGACGAGAACCGGAGACCGGCGCCGAACGTGATCGCCAGAGCAGTCCAATTCGACGGCGGGGAGGTTTGCGAGCGCACCGGGATGCGGCTGACGACTCCGGTTCGCACGGCACTCGACCTGTTGTGCTGGTACCCGCCGGACACGGCCATTCCCGCCGTCGACGCACTCGCTCGGGCCACCCGTCTGAAGGTCTCGGATATCGAGGCACTTGCCGAGTTTCACCGTGGCCGGCGAGGCATCCGCCGGGCACGCGCGGCGCTGGAAATGGTCGATCCCGGCGCGGAGTCACCGCGGGAGACCTGGCTGCGACTGCTGATCATCCGCGCCGGATTGCCTTGGCCTGAGAGTCAGATCGCTGTCCGCAACGAGTACGGCGTGGTCGTCGCTGAGGTCGACATGGGCTGGGAGGCACGCAAGATCGCCGTCGAGTACGAGGGCGATCACCACCGGACCGACCGCCGGGTGTTCAACAGGGATATCCACCGCATGGACGAACTGATCGAACTTGGCTGGATCGTCATCCGGGTCACCATTGAGGACACTCCCGCGAGCATCATCCAGCGGATCAAGGGCGCGTTAGCCCGCCGACAGTAACCCCACGGCGGCCGGAGGGGCGAAATCCCGCCGTGGCGTTACGTTCGGCGCGGGGCGCGGGCCGGCCGGCCGGCCGCACACCTGGCGTTACGTTCGGCGGATCAGGCCGGAACCAACTCCACGTCGGAGAGAACGGTGACGCCCTCTCGCGACGGCGCGGTCACCACGCCGACGTAGCGATCGCCGTCGCGCCAGACACCGGCCCGGATGGTCTCGCCGGGGAAGACGACGCCGGCGAACCGCGCTCCGTAGGAGCCGACCGCGGCCGCGTCCCCGTCGAGCACGGTGTCGACCAGCGCCTTGCAGGTCATGCCGTAGGTGCACAGCCCGTGCAGGATCGGCCGGGGAAACCCTGCGGCAGAGGCGAACCCGGGGTCCGAATGCAGCGGATTGCGGTCTCCGCACATCCGGTACAGCAGCGCCTGCTGGGGCAGCACCGGGATGTCGATCTCGAAATCCGGCGCCCGCTCGGGAGCCGAAGCAGAGGTCGACGGCCCACGATCGCCGCCGAAGCCGCCCTCGCCGCGGGCGAAGATCGACCGCTTCGTCGTCCACAGCACGGTCCCGTCGGAGTCGGTGACCGTCGTCTCGTTGAGGATGACGGCGGCCTTGCCCTTGTCCCAGATGTCGGTGATACGGGTGGTCGCCCGCGCTGACCCGCTCGAAGGCAGGGGTGCGGGGACGACGACCGCCTCGCTGGCGTGCAGCACCCTGCTGAGTTCGATGTCGATGCCCGGGAAACTCACCCGCGGCGGCTCGGTCATATGAAACGACGAAGCCACACTGCTGAACGTCGGCAGCACCTGCGGCGTGCCGTCGGTCAGGTACCGCAACTCGCGAGCATCCATCGGATCAGCGCCGGCCCCTAAAGCCAGGTGGTATAGCTGGACGTCGCTGCTGGTCCAGGAGAACTCCACCGGCTCCAGCTCGGCACCGAGCGCGACGCCGAGATCGATTGGCATATCAGGCCTTTCCGGGATCTGATGTCGCCGCTCCGGCGATGTCGAGCGCCGCCAGGTATCCGAACGTCATCGCCGGACCGATGGTGCCGCCCGGCCCGGGATAGGTGTGCCCCATCACCGGTGCGCTGACGTTGCCCGCCGCGTAGAGGCCCTCGATCACCGAGCCGTCGTCGCGCAGCGCCCGGCCGTTCACGTCGGTACGGATACCGCCCTTGGTGCCGAGGTCGCCGGGCACCATCTTGGCCGCGTAGTACGGCGGGTGGGAGATCTCGCCGAGGTTCGGGTTCGGCTTATTGGTGGGGTCGCCGTAGTAGCGGTCGTAGGCACTCTCGCCGCGGTGGAAGTCCTCGTCGACCCCGGAACGGGCGAAGCCGTTGAACCGCTGAACGGTGGACCGCAACGCCTCGGCCGGCAGACCGGTCTTCTGTGCGAGTTCGTCGACGGTGTCGGCCTTGACGATGACGCCGGACTCCATCCACTTCTTGGGGATCCGCTGCCCCGGCTGCAGGCCGGCGAAGATGAAGCGGTCCCGGTACTGCTGGTCGAAGACCAGCCACGCGGGGACGTTCTCACCGGGTCCGTCGCCCTGGCCGTACTGGCCGCCGTACATGTGGTGACAGGCCTCGACGTAGGGCATCGACTCGTTCATGAAGCGCTTGCCCGACATGTTGACGATCATCGAGCCGGGTGAGTTCCGCTCCGACAGTGCGAACCACGGGGCGCCCTCCAGCGGCACGGTCGGACCCCACCAGGCGTCCTCCATGAGTTCCAAAGCGGCGCCGAGCTTTTCGGCTGCGACGATCCCGTCACCGGTGTTGGCCACCGCGCCGACGGTCCACTCGGTTGTGATCGGCTCGCGCTGGTACTTCCGGCGCATCGCCTCGTTGTGCTCGAACCCGCCGCAGCCCAGGATCACGCCGCGCCGCGCCTTGATCAGCCGCGGCTCGTCGCTCTCCGGTGCCGAGGTGTCCCGCACGTAAATGCCGCGGACCACGCCGTCGGAGACATAGAGGTCGGTCAGCGCGGTGTTGAGCAGAACCGGAACTCCGGCCTCCCGCAACCCGATTCGCAGCGGCGCGATCAGGGCGCGTCCCATCCCGACGAGGTTCTTGCCGCGCGCCCCCGCCCACATGCTCCGCGCGCCCACCTTCAGGCTTCGCAGCACGCCCCGCGGGTGGCGCTTGAGTTGGTTGAGCCGCACGTAGTCCTGCTGCATCACGACGACGTTGAGCGGCACCTTTCCGTACGCGGGCTCGAGCCCGGACGCGTCCGGCCCGAGTTTCTTGGCGTCGAACGGCAGCGGCTCGATCGACCGGCCGGCAGGACGGCCGCCGGGCTCCTCCGGGTAGTAGTCCGAGTAACCCGGCACCCAGCACATCTTCAGCGGAGTGTGCTTGAGCACGAAGGACAGCATCTCCGGAGAGCGGTCGAGGTAGGTGTCGATCTTCTCGGCCGGCACGGCGTCGCCGATGATGGCGTGCAGGTAGGTGCGGGCGGCCTCTGCGGTGTCCGACTGCCCGGCGCGCTTGAGGATCTCGTTGTTGGGAATCCACACCCCGCCGCCGGACCGGGCCGTCGAGCCGCCGAAGTGCGGGGCCTTCTCGACGACGACGGCGGATAGTCCCTGATGGGCGGCGGTGAGGGCGGCGACCATACCGGCAGCGCCGCTTCCGACGACAACGACGTCGAACTCCTGGGCAGTCATACTAGAACACGTTATAGAATCGGCCGGTGCGGGCGCTACTGGCGTCTGCCTGATGAGGGGATCGGTGAGAATGCTCAGCAGTGACGTCCGCGCCGAACTCGCCGCCGAACTGGCCGAGGCCGAGCGCACCAGGGTGCCGCTTGATCCCCTGACGGCCGCCCATCCCGGCATCGACGTGGTGGACGCCTACGAGATCCAGCTCATCAACATCCGTCAGCGCGTCGCCGAGGGCGCCGTCGTCGTCGGCCACAAGGTCGGGCTGTCGTCGGAGGCCATGCAGACGATGATGGGCGTCGACGAACCGGACTACGGCCATCTGCTCGCCGAGATGGAGGTCTTCGAAGACGTCCCGGTGCCGGCGGGGAGGTTTCTTTACCCCCGGGTGGAGGTCGAGGTCGGCTTCATCCTCGCCGACGACCTGCCGGGCGCCGGTTGCACCGAGGACGACGTGCTGGCCGCGACCGCCGCGTTCGTGCCCTCGATCGAGTTGATCGACACCCGGATCAGGGACTGGAAGATCGGGTTGTGCGACACCATCGCCGACAACGCCTCCTCGGCCGGCTTCGTTTTGGGGCCGCA
>CAISDL010000056.1 GCA_903884065.1 uncultured Actinomycetes bacterium
CTCCCGAGCAGGGTTACCACCTGACCCCGGACCTGGTGGAGAAGGCTACGGCGATGATCGCCGACGCCAAGCAGGTCGCCCCGAACAAGCCGTTCTTCCTCTATTTCGCGCTAGGTGCGATGCATTCGCCCCACCACGTCCCCAAGGAGTGGGCCGACCGCTACGCCGGCAAGTTCGACACCGGCTGGGAGGCCTACCGCCGGGAGGTGTTCGACCGACAGAAGAAACTCGGCCTGGTTCCGGCGACAGCCGAACTCTCCGCACCGGATCCCGACGTCGCCGACTGGGAGACGCTCTCGGCTGACGAGCGTCGCCTTTACGCCCGGATGATGGAAGTGTTCGCCGGCTTCCTCGAGCACACCGACCACTACATCGGCGAACTCGTTCAGTTCCTCAAGGACATCGGCGAATACGACAACACGGTGATCATGCTGATCTCCGACAACGGCTCCAGTGCCGAGGGCGGCCCCACCGGCTCGGTCAACGAGGTCCGGTTCTTCAACAACGTCCCCGACACCGTCGAGGAGGGCCTGGCCCGCATCGACGAGATCGGCGGCCCGACGGTGTTCAACCACTTCCCCTGGGGCTGGACGCACGCGGGCAACACCCCGTTCCGGCGCTGGAAGCGGGAAACCTACCGGGGCGGCTCCACCGATCCGTTCATCGTCACCTGGCCGCGCGGCATCACCGCGCGCGGCGAGATGCGCTCGCACTACGCACACATCATCGACATGGTGCCCACGGTGCTCGAGGCGCTTCACCTCGATCCGCCGGCAACACTCGCCGGCGTCACCCAGTCACCCATCGAAGGGGTCAGCTTCGCGCACACCTTCGACGACGACGCCGCCCCCACCCGGCACCTGACCCAGTACTTCGAGATGCTCGGGCACCGCTCGATCTACCACGACGGCTGGCGTGCCGTATGTCCCTGGCCGGGAACGTCATTCGCCGAGTCCGGCCGAAAGTTCGGTGATCCCATCACCGCCGACATGCTCAGCGAGCTCGACGCCAGCGGGTGGGAGCTCTACCACGTCGCCGAGGACGTCGCCGAGACCACCAACCTCGCCGAACAGAAGCGCGCGCGGCTGATCGCGATGATCACGCTCTGGTACAACGAGGCCGGCAAGTACAACGTGCTGCCCATCGACAGCCGCGGCGTGGTCCGCATCGCCGACGAACGCCCCCAGATCGCCGCCAGCCGCAGCCGCTACGTGCTCTACCCGGGCACCCAGTCGATCACGGCGGCCTCAGCTCCCAAGATCCTCAACCGGCCCTACTCGATCAACGCCGAGGTCGAGCTGACTGAGGAGTCCGCGGGGGTGCTGCTGTCCATGGGCGGCAACGACGGCGGAATCACCTTCTACGCCAAGGACGGCCTGCTGTGCTACGCGCACAACTACGTCGCCAAAGAGGTCTTCACCGTCCGGTCCGCCGAGCGCGTACCCACCGGCCGGCACTTCCTCTCCATCGAATTCACCCCCACCGGGCAACCAGACATCAAGAACGGCAAGGGAACCCCCGGGACCGTGACGCTCTTCGTCGACGGCACCGAGATCGGCCGGGGCGAATTCCCCGTCACCACGCCCATCCGGCTCGCCCAGGGCGGAGCGATGCTCGTCGGCGCCGACACCGGCTCGTCGGTCACACCCGACTATGACCCGCCGTTCCGGTTCGACGGCCGAATCCACCGGGTGATCGTCGATGTCAGCGGCGAACACGTCGAGGACTACGAAGCGCAGATGCGGATCGCTCTGGCCAAGCAGTAGGGACTGTCGGGCCGTCCCGTACTGTTCTGGCCTCGGACCCTAAGTCGAAAAAGGACGTGGCAGCGTGTGGAATCTGGATATCCCGAGCGAGAACGAATTGCGGCTGCTGGCCGCCATCAACGCGCCCGCAGTAGTGACGATCTACCTGCCGACAACGCCGACCAGTCAGGACGCCACCAGTGAGGCGATGGCGCTGCACAACCTCGTCCGGGAAGCCATGATCGAGGTTCGCCAGCGACCCGAATTGCCCCGCGGCGAGGACGATTACATCGAGGTGCAACTACTCGACCTCGTCGATGACGAGGACTTCTGGGCCCACCAGTCGCACGGTCTGGGCGTGATCACGACCGCCGACGGGCAGTGGACGTTCCGATTGCCCCACAAGCCGAATGCCCAGGTGCATGTCGATGACAAGGCCCACCTGATTCAGCTGATCGCCGCGACGGCCGCGCAGGATGCGCATGTGTTGTGCCTGTCCGAGGGTGAAGTCCGACTGATCGACGTGGCCGCCGATCTCCCGCCGAAGGAAGTCAAGGTGGCAGGTATGCCCACCGATGCGGCCAGCGCAGCCGGCAAGTCCTCGCTCAACGACCGGTCGCCGTCCGGCCGACTGGTGGGGTCGGAGGGCAAGCGGGTACGGATCCGTCAGTACGCGCGACTGGTCGACGACGCCCTCATGCCGTTGCTGCGCGGGGATGAGTGCCCATTGGTGCTGATCGCCACGGAGCCGATCTACTCGATCTTCCGTCAGGTATGCAGCGCACCGACCCTGGTGGCCCACGGCGTCGAGGCGAACGCCGACAAATGGAGCCTCCCCCAGATCGCCGACGCGGTGAAGCCGGTTCTCGCGCAGCACTCCGCGGATTCCGATGTCGCGCTTGCCGAATTGGTCGATGAGCGGCGAGGACAACGGCGGGCCACCACCGATCTCGCTGATATCGCCCGGGCCGCCACGATCAGCGCGGTGGCGACGCTCATCGTCGACCGCGAATACGACGAACGCGGAACGATCGGCGACGATGGCTCCCTGACATTGGACCCCGCCGGACCGGTGATCGCCGAGGAGCTGGCCCGCCGGGTGGTGGCCAACGGCGGTCGGGTGCTCGCGCTGGCGGCGGATCGGTTACCCGGCGGATCGCCGGTCACCGCCGTGCTGCGTTACGCACAGTAAGCATTCCGGCGGGCGTTCCTCAGATCGTGGTGCGACCCCGGCGGACCCGCGTCCACTCGGCGATCACGAAATCGCGAACCTGCTCGCCCTCGGCTCGGGCGCACACGATGGTCTCGAGGCCGACCGGGTGGTCATTGACCCGCTGGAGGCGGATCGAGTCGCCGGCGGGAAGGAAGGCCGGCATCCACGCGCACCATGCGAACCCGACCCGCTCGAGATCTGCGGTGGCCCACGCGGCGGCCGGGTCCGTGGCGGGTAGGTGCAGGTGCACGGTGGCCGGAGCCATCGCCAGGTACTCGTCCAGTACGTCGGCCACCTGCTCGGCGATGTCCCGGCCGATCTCCTGCACCCGGATCTCCAGTCCGCCGGCCACCGCGGAGGCTGAGCTGTGGATCCGCGAGCGGGCCCGCGTGGGCTCCACCGACTCGCTGCGGATCTCCCGATGGATGCCGAGCCGGCCGGCCAGTGTGGCCAGGAGGTCGGC
>CAISDL010000057.1 GCA_903884065.1 uncultured Actinomycetes bacterium
CCGACACAGATGCGTTGTCCTACACCACATCCAGCCCGTCCAAAGGCACCGTGACGGTCAACACCGACGGCACCTTCGTCTACACCCCCACCGCCACCGCCCGCCACACCGCCGCCGCCACCGGGGCCTCGACCGTGGACAAGGTGGACTCCTTCACCGCAACCGTCACCGACGGCCACGGCGGCACCGCCACCGTCGCGGTCACCGTCGGTATCGCCCCGGCCAACACCGCCCCCACCGGCAGTGCGACCGTCGGCACCCCCGACCCGGGCACCGGGGTAGTCACCGGCACCATCACCGGTATCGACTCCGACACAGATGCGTTGTCCTACACCACATCCAGCCCATCCAAAGGCACCGTGACGGTCAACACCGACGGCACCTTCACCTACACCCCCACCGCCACCGCCCGCCACACCGCCGCCGCCACCGGGGCCACCGCGGCCGATCTGGCCGACGCCTTCACCGCAACGGTGACCGACGGTCATGGCGGCACCGCCACCGTCGCGGTCACCGTCGGTATCGCCCCGGCCAACACCGCCCCCACCGGGACCGCCACCGTCAGCACCCCCGACCCGGACACCGGGGTGGTCACCGGCACCATCACCGGTATCGACGGCAACGGTGACACCCTCACCTACAGCGCCCCGAAGGGCACCTCCCAGGGGTCGATTGCAATTGACCCCGCCACCGGCGCGCTCGTCTACACTCCGATCTCCCGCTATACCGCCCATTTCGACACCTTCACGGTCACCGTCACTGACGGTTACGGCGGCACCGTGACCGTTCCCGTCACGGTGGCTCTCCCGTCGCGGAAGGCGGTCTCTGTCACTGGAGCCGGCAGCGGGTCGGGAGGTGTTGGGACCACCGCATCCACCGCCAGCACCGGCACGGGTTCACTGACCAACGCTGCGGCCAGCACAGGCCCTGGCACAATCGACGAAGCCGTCACCTTCGTACAGAGCGTCGCGTTCAGCACGAGCGCTGTGGCTCCGGTCGGTGCGCCCGCTGTCAGCACTGCCGCGGCAAGTACTGCGACGCCTGTCGCTGCGACACCTGCTACCGCGAACATTGAAGCCGCCGCTGCCGTGGCGCCAGTGGTGACCGCTGTAGCAGCACCTGCTAAGGCCACCGCGAGTACCGCACCTGGAACCGACGCGGCGAAGTCCGCCGAGAGGAAGGCCCCTGCCCGCGCTGAGGGACCCAGTGAAAGGACGGCGGCCATCAGGCCCAGTGCTCTATCCAACCCGGTACGTCAGCAGCAGTCGCGCATGAGTTCCGGCATGAGTTCCGGCATGAGTTCCGGCATGAGTTCCGGCCGCCCCTTCGCGCCCAGTGCAAGCAGCGAGAGCGAGAGCACGCAGAGCGCATACGCACCCGGCGCCCCGGTGGGCACGCTTGCCACCCTGGCGATGCTGCTCATGGCAGCCATTCCCGTTGCTGCGGCGGGGGCCGCGGCCGGGGGCAAGGCCGGTGTCGGGAGCGATGCCGAGGGCGACGAGGCTGAGGGCGACTAGAGCGGATGCGGCACCGCGAATTATCTGAAGGTAAATCCTTAGGCGACATTGGCAAATTCGACGCCGCGCAAACACCGAATTCCATTATGGTGCAATGACTATGGCGTCTACTAAGCCTGACTCCGCCGAGTCCACCGAAGCTACCGAGCCTGACTCCGCCGAGTCCACCGAAGCTACCGAGCCTGATTCGGTCGAGTCCACCGAAACCGCGTTAGTCGCATCCCCATGGTGGAAACGGAAATGGGTAATTCTTGTCTCCGTCGCGGTGATCCTCGCCGTCACCTTCGTCGTACTCATGCTTTCATCGTTCCTGAAAGTCAAGCAGTCGTCTCTGGTGGCCGGCGACCCTCTGCTGCGCGACGGCATTCACATCACTGCAACCGTGGTCGACGTGACTCCCGCAGACAGGGTAGTGCGACTGAGGCTGGCCTTCCAACCGGTCGGCACAATCTCCGAAGATGGTAATTTCCTGAGTAAGCCGGTGACGGTGACGGTGCTCGGCGGTGCCGACGTCGTCCACGATTCGTACGAGGCTTCCCAGATCATGCTGCCCGCGGACGTACGGATTCCGCTGCGGTCCGGGAACATCAGCATGTACCCGTTCGACAGCTACGAATCAACCCTGCGAGTGGAAGTCACCACCACCGGTGGCGTGCCGGTCCCGACGTCGATGGTGGTCGAGGCATCCAACCCCGGTTACAGCGTTCAGATGACCACTGCGTCGGATTCGACGAACAGCGTCATGCGTGATCTGACCTTGCGCGTCTCACGCGCACCGACGACCATTTTCTTCGCGCTCTTCACCTCTGCGCTGATGCTGACGCTCACCACCCTGGCGATCTTGACGATCTTCTGGTTGCTCCGCGGAGGAGCCTCCGAAAGTGTGCGGTTCATGATTCCGCTGATCCTCGTGCTGCTTTTCGCTTTTCCGGCGATACGCAGTTTCGCCCCGGGCGTGCCGCCGTTAGGAGTGCTTGTCGACTTCTTCGGATTCTTCTGGTGCGAGATCGCACTCGGGATAGGTGTGGTGATCGTGTACGGCCACCTCATGCGTGAGATGCGCAAGGGCACACCAGCCAAGTAATAGGCGGCAGCCACGTGGGGGCTCGACGGTCTGGATTGACCGCACCGGGCAGCCTCGGTCCTCGACGCGCACTACGACGGGCCCCGCCCGGCGCCGAGCCGGTGCGGCAGCGATCGGCAACACCCGGCTCGGATCGGAGTTGGAGATCCTGCTCGCCCCGAGCGGCCGGGACCGCGTTGGTCCTGGACCTGCCGGTCGCCCCGACCCGCTCACTGGACGCCTACAAGATCACCCCCGTCGCCGAAAGCCAAGTGATCTCATGACCAAGGCACCGCTGACGAACCACAACCAAACCCGTTGCTCCACAGTCGATCCCAGCACGGGCTGCCAATCTGGATGCCGGATTGCGCCGGTTGAAGTTGGCCGCTGTCCGGCGCAGCGCACCCGAAGTTCTGCCAACCGCCAAGACGCAACGATGGACCCCCCGAGGAAGCCGTGCGCACCCTGGTCGAGACCGAGTTGGCCGCCAGGGATGCCTCCAACGTCGTCAACCGACTAAAAGCCGCGGCATTCCCCGTGCCCAAGACATTGGAGTCCTTCGACGTCGTTGCCTCCTCGATCCCCCGTAGGTCTTCGACTACCTGGCCAGTCTGGAATGGATTGGGGCTCAACAGAATTTGGCCATCATCGGCCCAGCGGGCACCGGCAAGAGCCCTCATCGCGCTGGGGAGCGTCGCGATCCAAGCCGGGCACAAAGTCCGCTACTTCACCGCCGCAGACCTCATCGAAACGCTTTACCGCGGCCTGGCCGACAACACCGTCGGCAAGATCATCGAATCCCTCCTTCGGGTCGATCTGATGCTGCTCTTCCGGCTCGTCGCCGGCGCCGACGAACGCCGCTCACTGGCGATCGGATCGCACTGGCCCTTCGAACAATGGGGCCGCTTCCTGCCCCAGCTGCCGGCGCGACTGGGACGGCGTCGGACCCTAGGAGCGTGGGTCGGTAACACGCGCGGCGGGGTATCGGGTTGGCGGCCGGGGATCGGCGATAATTGTGTGTGCCTGATGATCTCGGTGATGAGGGGTTGTTCGCGCTAGATCCGGTCCAGCGGGTGGAATCGCATTCGGTGGCGCCGAAGGCGCCAGTGGACAAGACGTTTCGGATGTTCGCCCCTGATCAGGGTTTGTTGTTGCCGCCGTCGCTGGATGACTGGCTGCCCGATGATCACCTGGCCCGTTTCGTCGCTGATCTGGTCGATGAGCACCTGGACCTGTCGCGGATCCATGCCGCCTATACCGAGGGCCGTGGCGGGCCGCCCTATGATCCGCGGCTGATGGTGCGGATCCTGCTCTACGGCTACACCACCGGGGTGCGGTCCTCACGGGCGATCGAATGCAAATGTGTCGATGACGTGCCGTTTCGCTGGCTTGCTGCGGGCGCGGCCCCGGACTATCGGGCGATCGCGAGGTTCCGTAAGCGCCACCTCTCGGCGTTGGGGCATCTGTTCGTCCAGGCGTTGGCGTTGTGTCAGGCCGCGGGCATGGTCAGCCTGGGGCGGGTGGCCCTGGACGGTACCAAGGTGCGGGCCAACGCCTCCAAACGCAAAGCGATGAGTTATGCCCGGATGAGTGAGAAGGAGAAGGTCCTGGCCGGGGAGGTCTCAGCACTGCTGGCCGAGGCCGAACGCATCGACAAAGCCGAAGACGCCCAGTTCGGCAAGAACCGGCGTGGCGATGAGCTACCCGCGGAGCTGGCGCGCAGGGAAACCCGTTTGGAGACGATCCGGGCGGCAAAGGCCGCTCTGGAGCAAGAGGCCGCAGCGGCGGCCCGCGAGCAGGCCGAACGCCGGGCCCGCGAGCGTGGCGATGATGATGACACCGCCGCCGGCAAGGGCCAGGCCGCGGCGGAGGCGGCCAGCCCGAAACCCAAGGCGCAGCGCAACTTCACTGACCCGGACTCCAAGATCATGCTCACCGGCGACGGGGCGTTTCACCAGTGCTACAACGCCCAAGCGGTGGTCGACGCCGATCACCAGGTGATCGTGGCCACCGCGGTGAACACCAACGCCGCCGATGTGAACACCCTGACGCCGATGACCGAACAGGCCATCACCAACACCGGTGCTGCCCCCGCTCAGCTGCTGGCCGACGCCGGATACAGCAGCACCGCCAACCTCCAGTGGGCCGCCGAGTTCACCGCCACCCACGCCACCGAGTTTTTCATCGCCCCCGGGCGGCACCGCCGCGATGACCCGCCCCCGGTCGCCCCGCGAGGCCGCGTCCCCGCCGGCGCCACCGCCAAACAGCGCATGGCCCGCAAGCTCACCACGATCACAGGCCGGCAGGCGTATTCCCGCCGCAAGACCATCGTCGAACCGGTCTTCGGCCAGATGGCCACCCTGCAGAACGCCAAGCAGCTCCTACTGCGCGGACTCGACCAGGCCCGCGGCGAATGGCTGCTGCTCGCCGCCTGCCACAACCTGCGAAAACTGCACGGCCACATCGGAATCACTGGCCTGGCAGCCCTGCCAGCCGGCTGACACCGGCACAGCGACCCCGCGGGGGTCACCCAGCGCAAACCCTCACGCACCCGCGCCGAGCCTGCGCCCAGATCGTCACAACCGCCAAAAACGCGATCTCTACGCAGACTCGACGATCCAGCACCCCGCCGAATCGTTACCGACCCACGCTCCTAGCTAGCGGTTCCGAACCACTTCTGCTTGATCATGGCGTGGTCGCCATCCTCGCGCATGGCCAGCAGTGCCCGGTCGACCTCCTCGCGCAGTTCGCTGTTGTTGCGGAAGACGATTCCGTATCCCTGTGGCTCGAAGACCGAGCCGACGAGCACCGCTGAACCCTTGCCTGCCTGGGTGACGTAGTAGCTCAATACCGGTGCGTCGTACACCACCGCCTGGTACTTTCCGCTCTTCAAACCGTTGTAGCAGTCATCAATCGACGTGGTGCCGTCGAAGCCAACCTTCAACCCTGTGAGTGCAGCGGCCGAGGTGGTGTTGGCTACCGTGCACACCTGCTTGCCGGCCAGATCCGAGGGAGATTTGATCTGTGTGTCCAACTTTCCCACCGTGATGTTGGCGGTCAGTGTCGCTGTGTAGTACGCGATGAAGATGATGCTTACGAATCCCCACAGCACGGCCATGAGCCGAGCGGCCGGTTGGCGCGGCGAATCGTCCGCCGCTCCGGCGACAGCGCCGAGATTCCACCTGAAAGCCTGCAGAATGCCCGGGAAGTAGGCCTTTGCCACCATCGAGTCGTGGTGGCGGCGCTCCAGCAGCCAGGTGATGTGTGCGGGAATCAGCGAGATCGCGACCGCGGCGGCTAGCCAGATCAGCACCATCTTGGAAAAGAGCAGCTTCAGGAATCCCATGAGCCCGGGAGTGGTCGGCTGTTGCGAATTGGCGGGCACCATGATGCGCAGCCCGGCATCCAGGATCGGCTGCGAGAAGTCGAATTCCTTCTCGCGCGCGGCAGTGATCGATATTGCACCCGCCGCGGCGTCAACCCGGCCGTCCGCCACCGCCTTCAGTTGGTCTGACACGGTGGGAACGTCAAGGTAGGTGATGTTCCAGCCGGCGCGCTTGGCGATCTGGTCCAGAACGTCAACCGTGAAGCCGGTCTTGATGTTGTCATGCGTCATCACGAATGGCGTCAGGTCGTGGACCGCCACGGTGACAGTGCGCTGGTCCGCGCGCGCCACGGGCGAAAAACCGGGCAACCCACTCAACGCTGCTATCAACCACACGACGAGAGCAAGCGAGCTAAAGCGGTTCATCACGAAAAGAGATAGTACTGACAGGCACGAGACCCGGACTAATCCGCATGACGTCTGCGTGTCTGTGAGTTGCTTCGGCGACGGACACGTCGCCGTACTGTGACCATGGTGACCAGAGAGGAAACCCCGCTGTGGTTGTTCGCTGATCAACTGAGCCCCGGGATCTACGGCGGCGAAAACGCTCACCGCCCGATCCTGCTCGTTGAAGCGGAATCCGCTCTGCGGCGCCGCCGTTTTCACCGCCAGAAGCTTCACCTGGTGCTGTCGGCACTCCGGCACGCCAGTGCCTACCTCGGCGACCGGGCCAGGGTTATCCGGGCGGCTGACTACACCGAGGCACTTCGTCACTACGGTCGTCCGGTCCTTGTGTGCGAGCCCACATCTCACTCGGCTGAACGGTTCGTTCACCGACTCCGAAGTGACGGCCTGGTCGTCGACATTCTGCCCAACCCGACATTCGCATTGTCCCGCAACGAATTCCAGCAGTGGGCCGGTAACCGCAACAGGTTCCGGATGGAGGACTTCTACCGCGAGCAGCGCCGCCGGTTCGGCATGCTGATGGACGGCCCGGAGCCCGTCGGCGGACGCTGGAACCTCGACATCGAGAACCGGGAACCACCGCCGCGGGGACGCGCCACCCTCGAGGTGCCTCCTCCCTACCATCCCGACGAGGACGAGATAGACGCTCAGGTCCGGCATGACCTCGACGCCATGGCACTCGACACGGTCGGGGCGGACGGACCAAGGCTGTTCGCGGTGACCCCGACCGAAGCCAGGGCCGCACTCGACCAGTTCATCACCTACCGGTTGCCGATGTTCGGCCGCTACGAGGACGCCATGCTCGGCGCCGACTGGGCGATGGCGCACTCGCTGCTGTCGGTGCCCTTGAACCTCGGTGTGCTGCACCCACTGGACGCGGTGCACGCGGCCGAACGCGCCTACCGCGGCGGCGCGGCACCGCTGGCCGCGGTGGAGGGCTTCATCCGCCAGATCCTGGGCTGGCGCGAATACATGTGGCAGCTGTACTGGCACTTCGGACCGGAGTATTCCGACGACAACCATCTGAACGCCCACACCCCGCTACCGGACTGGTGGGCCGAACTCGACGCCGAGGCCGTCGACGCCGAATGTCTGCGCCAGTCGCTGGCCGGGGTGCGGGACCGCGGCTGGGCCCACCACATCCAGCGGCTGATGGTGCTGGGCAGCCATGCCCTGCAGCGCGGATACCACCCGGGGGCGCTGTCGGACTGGTTCGCGTCGTCGTTCGTCGACGGGTTCGCCTGGGTGATGCCGACCAACGTGATCGGGATGAGTCAGTACGCCGACGGCGGGAAGGTGGCTACCAAGCCTTACACCTCCGGCGGGGCCTACATCAACCGGATGAGCGACCATTGCGGGCGCTGCCCGTTCGACCCGAAGAAACGGCTCGGCCCCGACGCCTGCCCGTTCACGGCCGGGTACTGGGCGTTCACCCACCGACACGCCGATCTGCTGGCCGCCAATGTGCGGACGGCCCGGGCCGTATCGTCGATGGGGCGACTGGCCGACCTCGATGCCGTCCTGGAGCAGGAGCGGCGCCGCGAGGCCTTCTGAAACATTTTCCCCACCTGCGGCGATACATCGTCGACGAGGCCATCAGGCCACCGCTGCGCTATGTTCGAAGCGAAGACAGGAAGGTCTCGACGTGCGAAAGCTCATCCTCACGGTCGGCAGTGCAGTCGGCGCCACTGCCGCGGTCGCCGCCTTCGGCATCGGAGCCGGCCATGCCGCTCCGGGAGCCGACAACTCGACCCTGAACGTGGTGGGCGAACCCTATGCCAAAGCGGTGGCCATTCTGCGCGCCCAGGGCGTGAAGGCCACGTTCGGTGGCGCGGTCGGCAGCGACGTGGCGCAGGCGCAGTGCATCGTGGCCAGCGAGAAAGTGCTCTCAGCCAGCCGTGCCATTCAGCTGAGCCTCGACTGCACCGAGGAGGCCCAGCCCCAGCCGGCTTCTTCAGCGGGCACCTCGACATCCGGCACCTCCGGCGCGCAGAGCGCCCAGACCGCCCGGCCCACGCCCGGCGCCCCCGGCATCGTCACCGTCATTCCCAGCGCGGTGGGCTGACCTGCGCCGCTGCCCCGGCTAAGCTCCACCTCAACGTTTACGGGAGGTGTCATGCTGCGGCCACGCCGATTCACCCGGGAAATCGATCCCGGCCCGATTCAGATCCATGCCCGCAAAGTCGACTTCGACGCCTCGGAGTCCCCGCTGCACTGGATTCCCGGCCACCCGGTGGCCTCCCACATGGTGAGTCTGCTCAACGTGGTTCTGCCGGCCGCCGAACGATGGTTCGTCGCGACCTACAACGAGGCCCTTCCGCTGGTCAAGGACGAAAGACTGGCCGAGGACATGCGCGGGTTCATCGGGCAGGAGGCGGTGCATGCCGACACTCACGAGCGGATGCTGCACCAGTTCATGGAAGCCCGCGGGGTCGACCCGCAACCGATCCTCACGCAGGTCGAGTACATCATCGGCAAGGTTCTGGCGCCCAGTACCTCGACTGACCCCAAACGTCGGTACAACCAGCTGTGCGAGCGGCTCTGGGTGATCGCGGCGATCGAGCACTACACCGCTGTGCTGGGCGATTTCGCGCTCAACTCCGCATGGGACGACTTCGACGCCGACCCGACGATGGTCGACCTGTTCCGCTGGCACGGCAGCGAGGAGGTCGAGCATCGCTGCGTGGCGCACGACGTCGCCACCTACTTCCATGACAGCTATCTCGCGCGTATCCGCGCCATGACGATGGCCGCAACGATGATGTACGCGTTTTTCGAGCGCGCCACGTATTACCTGTGCCGCACCGATCCGGATGCCCGGATGAGCTGGTGGAAGATGGAGAAGCTGCGGATGCGCGACTCCAAGTTGCGGCTGCTGCCGGAGTTCCGGAAGGTTTTCGGGAACACCACGCTGGCCTATTTCCGTCGCGATTATTCGCCGCTGGACGTCGGATCGACCGCACAGGCCGTGGCCTACCTGGCGAGTTCCCCGGCCGCTCGCGCCGCTCACGTGTAAATGGTGCTGAGACGCTTTCGCTCCGCCCCGACCCCGTTGCTGGCCCTGGCCGACGCGACGGTCACGGGTTTGTGGGCGGTCACCGGGCTTCGCCGCCCGAAGCCGCCCGCCGAGCATGACTACACGCTGGCGATCGAGGTGATCGGCCGGCAGGTGGTCGCCCGGGACGAGAACGTGGTCGCCCTGACCTTCGCCGCCGCCGACCGCTCTGCCCTGCCGGCCTGGCATCCGGGCGCCCATCTGGACATTCATCTGCCCAGTGGCCGGGTCCGGCAGTACTCGCTGTGTGGAGATCCCCGGCGGAGGAACGAATACCGGATCGCGGTGCGCCGTATCCCGGCCGGCGGCGGCGGTTCCATCGAGGTGCACGACGCACTGCCCGTCGGTTCCACCGTCACGACCAATGGCCCTCGAAACGCGTTCCCGCTCAGTGTGCCCGGCTACGGATCGCCGACCCAGCGCCTGCGGTTCGTCGCCGGCGGCATCGGGATCACCCCAATCCTTCCGATGCTGGGAATGGCCGAACACCTGGGTGTCGACTGGTCGATGATCTACGTCGGCCGCAGCGCCGACAGCATTCCGTTTCTCGACGAGGTCCAGAAGTTCGGGACTCGCATCGAAGTCCGGACCGACGATGTCCACGGAATCCCGACAGCCGATGATTTGCTGGGCGAATGCCGTTCCGGGACAACAGTTTACGCATGCGGTCCCGCCGATATGATTACGATGGTTCGACAGCTTCTCGTCGGGCGCGACGACGTCGAACTTCACTTCGAGCGGTTCGCCGCGCCGCCGGTGACAGACGGTGGGCCGTTCACGGCGACTGTCGCCTCGACCGGAGCCGACGTCAGTGTGGCAGCGGATGAGACTCTGCTCGCTGCGCTGCGCCGGGCCGGTGTCACCGCCCCGTATTCATGTCAGCAGGGTTTCTGCGGCACCTGCCGTACCCGCGTGCTCAATGGCGTTGTCCAGCATCGGGATACGCTGCTCACCACGCCGGAACGAGATGATGGGATGATGCTCACCTGCGTGTCACGAGCGACCACCGGCGAGCGATTGACCCTGGATCTCTAGCCGCTGATGTCCCAGGCGGCGGCCACCTGTGTGGCGACGTCGATGATCTTCGCCTGCTGCGATGCCGGGCTGTCGATCTCCTCGGCCACGTAGGCGGCGACGAACTTCCGGATCTCGCCGTCCACCCCGCCGATGAGCCGGACGATCTCCCCGCGAAGGGATTTCGAGGTCACATGCACGGCGATGTCTGAAGGTCGCGGTTTGGCGACGTCGATGACGATCATCAACGGCTCGGCCGCCCTGGCAGTCGCGCGCAACGCGATATCGCCGTCAACCATGAACCGCTGCTTGTCCAGCCGCAGATCCACGATCAGTTCGATCAGCAGCGGGATGCGGACCGCGAACGTGATGGTGTCGCCGAGATTGCGACGTACGGTGGGCTGCTGGATCTTCACCCGCGCGGTGACCTTCGCCAGTCCCGCGGGTCCCTGGGCCATCGGCCCCATGGTGATGTCGCCGCCCGCGATCTCCGCAAATGCCGCAGCCACGCGCTCCTCGGTCACGGCCACCTCGAAGAACAGGCGCCCGAATTCCTCGTAGGTCACGAAGTTGTGCGTGTGCATAGGGGCTTACTTTCTCATGTTTTCCCACGTTGGCGGTTGCCGCCGGAACGCGGATCGGTAACAAATCACGCGTCTTTCCCCGCGCCGGCGGCGGTCGACGATTCCAGCATCACGGTGACCGGCCCGTCGTTGACCAGTTCGATCGTCATGTGGGCCCCGAACACGCCGGTCGCCACATCGGCCCCGAGTGCCCGCAGCGCGTCGACGAAGGCGCACACCAGCGGTTCGGCCAGCGATGCCGGTGCCGCGGAATTCCACGAGGGACGGCGGCCTTTGACCGTATTGGCATACAGAGTGAACTGACTGACCACCAGGATCGGCGCCGCGACATCGGCGGCAGAGCGTTCCTCGTCGAGAATCCTCAATTGCCAGAGCTTCTCGGCCATCCGGCGCGCGATGTCCGCGTTGTCGGAGTGGGTCACGCCGACCAGTGCGAGCAGGCCCTGTCCCGCAGGTTCGATGGCACCAACGAGTGCACCGTCGACGTTGACCGATGCCGCGGTGACCCGCTGAACGAGAACCCGCATCGCTTCAGTCCCACTCCCGGCCGTTGCCGAAGCTCCCGACGGCGGCACGGTCGGCATCGAGAAACCGCAGGTCGAAGGGGTCCCCCCGCTCAACGCCGATAGGGAACGTCAGGTTCTGGCGCACGGAAACATCCTGCCCGACCACTGGTGGGGTGTATCTCAAATCACACAAACGCCTCATTGAGTCGTGCCGCACATGGGGGACACCTGCTCGCGAGAATGGATCGACGCGAGAATGATTGCGGAACATAACTTTACTGCATCAGTGAATGTGAAACCCTCTGCTAAAGAACCGTTTTGACGTTTCGAAAGCGTCTCAATTTCACTATTGCGTTGCTGGAGAATATTTTTGCCCGTTCCCACCAGCCAGTTTTCACTAGATATGATCCACACCACTGGTTTTGGGATAGCGGCAAAAATGTTGTTAGCGTGATTCACATGTTTGGTCTTGCAGCGTTGCTGTCGCTTATCACGCAGGTTTCAGGTACGCCCTACATTCCCGGTGGCGATACGCCGGCCGGAACCGATTGCTCCGGGCTGGCGTCGTGGGTCGCCAATGTGGCCTCCGGCAGGCCGGCTTTCGGTAGCCGTTTCAACACCGGCAATATGGAGTCGGCTCTGCTGGCTCGTGGATTCCACTACGGCGAGGCGCCCAACTCGGTTGTGATCGGGTGGAATGGCGGCCACGCCGCCGTCACGCTCCCCGATGGAACCCCGGTGTCCAGTGGTGAAAGCAACTACGGTGTCCGCATCGGCGGCGGCGGGGCGTATCAGCCGCAGTTCAGTCACCACATGTATCTGCCGGTCCAGGCCCAGGAGATGACCGAGACGGCTGTGCCGGCCGAGGCTTCTCCCCCGGCCGAGGCTTCCCCCGCTGACGAGCACGGCGTCGTGGAGCTCGCCGCGGGCACTGTGCCGCCGGCGGATGCCCCTGCCCCGGCGGATGCCCCTGCCCCTGCCCCTGCCCCTGCCCCGGCGGACGCTCCCGCTCCAGTCGAGGCGCCCGCTCCAGTCGAGGCGCCCGCACCAGTCGAGGCGCCCGCACCAGCCGAGGCTCCCTTGCTTCCGGCCGGTGAGGTGCCGCCCGCGGATCCGGCCATGCCGCCGCCCGCCTGATAAACGTCCGATCATCAGGGCGCAGGCCACCCGGCAGGGGTGGTCTGCGCCCTCTTTCTATGGTGATGCACCCGCCCGGGATCATCGGAGGTGGGAGGAGTTAGATAAAACCCGCCCCTGCGCAGCGCGCTCACACAGTTCGACAAGGAGCAGCCATGTCCAATGAATCGGATACACCAACCCAGGTCGAGCGGGAGGTGGCCGACACTGCGCGGTATATCGACAGTCCGCGATTCGCGGGCATCACCCGGCTGTACACCGCACGCCAGGTCGTCGAACAGCGCGGCACCATTCCGGTGGACTACACCGTGGCCAGGGAGACCTCGGCGGCGTTCTACGCGCGCCTTCGCGAACTGTTCGCGCAGCAGCAGTCCATCACCTCGTTCGGCCCGTACTCCCCCGGGCAGGCCGTGACGATGAAGCGTTGCGGTATCGAGGGCATCTATCTCGGCGGCTGGGCCACCTCGGCGAAGGGTTCCACCACCGAGGACCCCGGCCCGGACCTGGCCAGCTATCCGCTCAGCCAGGTACCCGATGAGGCGGCCGGGTTGGTACGCGCCCTACTCACCGCCGACCGCAACCAGCAGTACCTGCGGCTACAGATGACCGATGAGCTGCGTGCGGCGACCCCGGCCGTCGATTACCGCCCGTTCATCATCGCTGACGCGGACACCGGGCACGGCGGAGATCCCCACGTCCGCAATCTGATTCGTCGTTTCGTCGAGGCCGGCGTGACCGGTTACCACATCGAGGACCAGCGACCGGGTACCAAGAAGTGCGGGCACCAGGGCGGCAAAGTGCTCGTACCCTCCGATGAGCAGATCAAACGACTCAACACCGCCCGGTTCCAACTCGACATCATGAAGGTTCCGGGCATCATCGTGGCCCGCACCGACGCGGAGGCGGCCAACCTCATCGACGGCCGCGCCGACGAGCGCGATCAACCCTTCCTGCTCGGCGTCACCAACCTTGCCGTCCCGCCGTATAAGTCGTGCTTCCTGGCCATGTTGCGCCGATTCCACATCCAGGGCGTCACTGAACTCAACGGACACCTGCTCTATGCGCTGCCGGAGTCCGAGTACGCCACCGCTGATACCTGGCTGGCCGGACACGGAGTCACGGCTCTGATCGACGGGGCGGCCGCGGCGTGGACGAAGGATCGCGTGGGCTCGCTCGACGTCCTCTTCGACCGGGTGGAGTCGCAGTTCGTCGACGCCTGGCAGGAAGACGCGGCCCTGGACACCTACGGGAACGCCGTCGCCGAGGTGCTGAAGTTCAAGGACCGCGAGGGCGAGGCCCTGGCGATGAAGCCCGCCGACTGGCTGGAGTTCGCGAAGACCGCCCCGCTGTACGCCGCACAGGCGAAGGCGCGCGAACTCGGGATCGACGCGCCGTGGGACTGCGAGCTGGCGCGCACCCCGGAGGGCTATTACCAGGTGCGTGGCGGCATTCCCTATGCAATCGCCAAATCCCTTGCCGCCGCGCCGTTCGCCGACCTGCTGTGGATGGAGACCAAGACCGCCGACCTGGCCGACGCCCGAGAGTTCGCCGAGGCCATCCACGCGGTGTACCCGGACAAGATGCTCGCCTACAACCTGTCCCCGTCGTTCAACTGGGACACCACCGGCATGAACGACGACGAAATGCGCGCCTTCCCCGAGGAACTCGGCAAGATGGGCTTCGTCTTCAACTTCATGACCTACGGCGGCCATCAGATCGACGGTGTTGCGGCCGAGGAGTTCGCCACCGCGCTGCGCCAGGACGGCATGCTGGCGCTGGCTCGCCTGCAGCGCAAGATGCGCCTCGTCGAATCGCCCTACCGCACTCCGCAGACGCTGGTCGGCGGTCCCCGCAGCGATGCCGCGCTGGCGGCATCGTCGGGCCGCACGGCCACCACGAAGTCGATGGGCAAGGGATCCACCCAGGTGCAGCATCTTGTTCAGACCGAGGTGCCCAAGAAGCTCCTGGAGGACTGGCTGGCGCTGTGGAGCGAGCATTACAAGCTCGGCGAGCGGCTGCGGGCGCAGTTACGGCCGCGTCGCGCGGGCTCGGATGTGCTGGAACTGGCCATCTTCGGCGACAAGGACGGCGAGAAGCTCGCCGACGTGCTGTTCGACCCGATCAAAGACCGCCACGGCCGAAGCATCCTGACCGTGCGCGACCAGAACACCTACGCCGCCAAGATGCGCCAGAAGCGGCTGATGACATTGATCCACCTCTGGCTCGTGCACCGCTTCAAGGCCGACGCCGTTTACTACGTGGCCCCGACCGAGGACAACATCTATCAGACCGAGAAGATGAAGGCCCACGGCATCTTCAGCGGCGTCAACCAGGACGTCGGGGAGATCATCGTCGCAGACGTGAACCAGGCGCGGATCGCCGAACTCCTGGCCCCGGATCGCGCGGCGCTGCAAAAGCTGATCCGCAAGGAGGACTAGCTAAAAAGGCGGTGGGTCAGCGGCCCAACGGTTCTCGTTGAGCCCGCGTTCCCACGCAATGCGTGCTGCGCGTTCGGCAACTCGGGTCCGTTTCCGGGCAGGCATGAGCAGGGATCGTCCCGGGGTGGAAGTGTCCGGGAGCCGGACGGTGCTGGTCAGTTCCTCGGTCGGTGTCGCCAGTTGCGGGAAGAACAGTGCCCCACCCGGCTCGGTCGTGTACGTACGTCCCGAGGGGGACGTCCACACGATCGTGCCATCAGCGAATTGCTTTTCCCGCCAACCTTTTTGACCGGACCAGAAGGTTTTCAGAAGGTGATGTGCACGGCACTTCAATGAGAGATTCGACGGGTGGGTGAGGCCGCCCAGTCCGTAGGGAATGGTGTGGTCGATGTCGCAGACCTCGGCCGGCTGGTCGCAACCTGGGAAGCGGCAGCACAGGTCACGGGTCCGGATGAAATCGGCCAATGCCGCCGACGGTCGATACCGTGGCTCGGCCTTCAACTGGTTTGCCGGAACAAGCGGGCGCAACCGGGCACGTCGGGCGAGTTCGCGGATCGCCTCGGCCGGCACCGCTCCGTAACCGGACAGATACCCCGGCCCGGTTCCCTCTCCGGAGACGGTGGACTGCTCGGCGAGTACGTGGATCACCACCTGGCCAGGTTCGACGTCGGCGTCGCGGGCCGGACATTCCGGGGACCCGCAGTCACACACCATCGCTGATCGTCCCGCTGCCAGCGCCGCCAAGGCATCGGCGCGGCGCTGCCTTGTGGTTCGCGTGTCATCGCGGCACACCGTGGCCGCGAGTTGATTCAGACGCCGGTCCAGCGCGGCGGCGTCCGGGGCACGGACCGCACCCCAGAACTCCGCCAGGCCGTCCCGCGACGGTCCGATCTCGACATGACGGCCGTCATCGGCGCTTCGCGCGACGCGCTCCGCCGCCGGGTCAAGGTCGCGGACCCACCAATCAACCGCGTCGGCGACCTTCCCCCTGGAGAAGGCGTTCCACTGCGGAGCTTTGGCCGCAAGGCGGGCGTCAATGGCGGCAAGAATCTCGGGTTCGGTGATCAGGCCGGTCCGGAAGACCGCGACGGCGATCACCCGGAAATCGACCTCACCGCGGGCGAACGCCGCACCGAGCATCGGCAACCGCTCAAGCAGTTCAAGTCCGTAATTCATCTGCGATGAGGCTCGGGCGCGGCTGATGCCCAACTCCGCGCCCACCTCGGCAGCCACGGCTTCCCAGTTGTCGATGCACCACTGCGTCCGGTCCTCGGCGTGCACTTCGCCTATCCGCAGCTGACACAGCCGGCCCGCCGCGAACAACCGCCTAGCCATTGCGGCCCGCTCATCGCGCTGGGCACCGGCCATCTCGGCCAACAGGCCGGGCTGATCCATTGACTCGAACATACATTCGATTCTAGTGTGACCCACCGACCGAATTGACTCGTCCGATCACCGGACGGGTCTACCGCACCACCACCGTGCTCGGCTCCCGCGGCGACCCGAGCGCCTCCCGGTGTGACGGCGGCCGTCGGCCACCCTGGTCGGTGATGCCATAACGCGCTGCGAGTTCGGCTCCGATCACGGTGTGCCCCGACAGGTCCGGCAGGTCCGGGTCCCGATACAGGGCATCGATGAGCCGGCCGGTGAACTCCGGAGTCTCGGTGTGCTCGGCGAAAGCGGCCAGGGCGTCGGAGCGGCCGTCGAATGCACGGCGCATCCGCTCGGTGAGCAGGATGCCCAGCCAGATCGACACCGTCGAGACGGAGGTGCCGGCGAAGTCGACGGCCATGTCAGCGGCCATCTTGTCCAGCCCCGCCTTCTGGGCGCCATAGGCGGGACCGTGCATGTAGCACGCCGCGCCCGGGGATGAGGTGAACGCGATCAGCCCGCGGTCGCTGCTCAGTAGCAGAGGTGCGGCATACCACGACGCCGTATAGGCCGACCGCAGGCCGACGTCGATCACATCGCCCAGGGACAGCGGCTTCTCCCAGAACGGCGCCCGGTCGGTCAGCGCGTCGCTGATAGCCGCGGCGTTGTTCACCAGCAGGTCGAGCCGGCCGCCGTCGGTCTGAACCCGCTCGAACAGCGCGGCCACCGAGGCATCGTCGGCATGATCCACCCGGATCGCGACGCCGTCTCCACCGGCACCCGTCACGGCGGCGGCGTCGTCCGGTCCGACCGTGCGCCCCGTCAGATACACCCGCCAGCCGGCTGCGCCCAGCGCCCGGGCGATACCCCGGCCGGCCCCCCGGCTGGCACCGGTGACCACGGCTACCGGGCGTTGTGATGTCATGACGGGAGGCTAACAGCGCGACAGGACGTCGGTCATCGCCCGTTTCTCCTTGGCCGACAACCACAATCCGTAAGCGGCCTTCACCTCTACCTGCCGTGCGACGAAGTCGCAGCGATATGCCTCGTTCGGCGGCAGCCAACTGGCGGCGTCGCGAAAAGCTTTGTCGAAATTGGCTTTTGGGCTGACGGCCAGCAGGTTGCGCGGGTCATTGGCGAAATCGAGGCGACGTTGCGGGTCCCATGCCCGCGCACCCTTGTACCAGGCGTCGGCCAATGCGACGACGTGGTCGATCTCGATGCTGTTGGAGGTGTCCGGTCCACGGACGAAATCGATCGTGGTGCCGGTGTAGGGGTCGGTCAGGATGCCACTCTGGGCGAAACACGTGAAGGGCCGGACCACAAGGTTTCTCAGGTCCCGGCGCAGGATGTCGTCGCGGGTGTTGCAGCCGTTGCGGCCGAACTCGACATTGACGTCATCGCTCCAGGCCTGGCCGAATTGGTAGCGCTTGAAGTCCGACGTGCGGTCCCATCCGCGCACCGGCAGCGCCTTCAGTTGCTCACGGGCGATGTCGAACCGCGGGCCGGATCCGACCGGCGGCGCACTGCTGGTCGGCGCAACGCCACTGGAGGTTGGTTCCCCGGCACGCCAGGTCGGCGATGACCCCGACGTCCGCTCCGATGCGGAGCGCTGTTGCCAGAACAACACTCCGGCGACGCCGCCGACCAGCAACACGGCCAGCAGGACGGCCAGTCGACGGCGTCGACGCTTGGCGGACACACCGACCTTGCCTGGAACCACCCCATGGTTCTAGCACCGCCGGAACCTTTGCGCCGGACGGCCGCGCCCTTCCGGGCGCACCGGATTGCCCGTCACGCGAATCAGCCTCTCCTGCATCCGCCGCCGGAAGGTGTCGAGCTTGTCCGGACCGATCTCGGCTCCGTCGACGGCTTCGTGAACCTGCCGCAGTTGGCGCAGCGTGAACGTCTCGCCCAGCAGCCGATCCGGATCGGGACGGTCCAGGTAGCGCGACTGCAGATCCGTCAACGCCATCTCGATGATGTCTTCGTGGTCGAACGCCAATCGGCCGGGGGTCGCTGCCGGCACCAACCGGGTGTTGTCCGGATCGCGTTCGGCCAGTTGCTCGAGTGGCACCACTGCAACGTGCCCGACCGAGAGCACCCAGCCCCGGTCGTCACGGCCGATGCGGTCGAACACGTGCAACTGACGCGGGTCGATACCGTCGACATTCGCCTTGTCCCGGAGTGAGCGCCGGACCGCGCGGGCCAGCGTCTCCCCCGGGTGCAGGAACGTGCCCGGCAGCGCCCACCCCGCACCGGTCGTCCGGCGCACCTGCAGCACGAGCAGTCCACCATCGGTTTCGTAGGTGAGCACTGCGGTGTCCACCGCCACCGATGGGCGGGGATAGTCGGTCAGCGCCTTATCCCGTCCGTCTCGGTATTCCGCAGTCATGTCAGCCCCTCCGACAACGCCACATTATTCGCAGTGCAGCGAGACTTCTTTATCGCATCCATGAGATAGCTTCTGGAGAAACACAAAGGGCGGCTCGCCGAAGCGAGCCGCCCTTTGTCGGCCGCGTCTAGGTGTACTGGGACATGACGTTGGTAGCGGGCGTGTTGGCTTGATGTGAAGAGAACCTCCGGGTGGGGTGTGGCTTGTCTAAGGCCCACGACCCATCGGAGGTTCTCGTGTCCCACCGTAACGCCCGTACGACGTTTCA
>CAISDL010000058.1 GCA_903884065.1 uncultured Actinomycetes bacterium
ACCCGTCGTGCGCCGTGTTCGACATCGTCGCGGCGGCCCGCAAGCGGGTCAACCGGCCAGAGCACTTCAGTGGTGTTGTCCCGCAGTGGATTCGGCTCGCCGTCGGGCGGATCCGGCTCCCAATGTTCGATCACCCCGCACCCGGAGCCCTCGATGACGTCCCTGATCTCACAGAGGAAGTCCGACGGGCCGCGCGGGGTGGACTCGGTGGCGCCCCAATGGTGCCCGGACAGCAGCAGCGTGTCCTCGGCGCGGGTGAGCGCGACGTAGAGCAGCCGCCGCTCCTCGTCGATGCTGCGGGCCAGCAACTGCCGGCGGTGGGTGTCGATGACCTCCTCGAGCGCCTTGCGGTCGTTGACCGCCGAGGTGTCCAGCACCGGCACGCCGTGCAGGCCTCCCCCGGCCGCCTCCGGCGCCGCGCTGCCGGCGCGGTCACCGCGCAGCAGCGGGGGCAGTTCCCCAGCGTCGGTGAGCCAGGTTCGCTTGGAGGCCGTCGACGGGAACACCCGCGCGCTCAGATGCGGTACCGCCACGACCTGCCACTCCAGGCCCTTGGCCGCATGCACGGTCAGCACCTGCACCCGCCCGGGAGCAACACTGACCTCGGCCGGGGACAGGCCGTTCTCCACCACCGCCGCGGCGTCGAGGTAGGCCAGCAGACCGGGAGCGTCGGCTTCCGGGCGTTCGGCGTAGCCGGCCACGACGTCGCAGAACCGGTCGAGGTGCTCGGCACCGGCACCGGCCACGCCGTCCGGCCGGGCCGCGCAGACCTCGGCGTCGATCCCCAGAACCCGGCGCACCTCGGACACCAGATCGTTCACCGGATGAGCGAGGAAGCCTCGCAGCCTTGCCAATTCGGAGCCGACCGCGGCGATCCTCCGGTAGCCCTCCGTCGAATAGTCCTCAGCCCGGCCCGGATCGGCCAGCGCGTCAGCCAGGCAGGCGGTGTCGGCGTCGGCGGCAGCGGCGGCGACGATCTGCTGCGCTGACACCACGGCGCCCCGCTGCCCGTCGAGGACCACGGCCCGGCGCCACAGCGCCGCCAGGTCGCGCACCCCGAGGCGCCAGCGCGGGCCGGTCAGGACCTCCATCGCCGCCGCACCCGCCGTCGGGTCGACCACCAGTCGCAACGTCGAAACAACCTGTGCGACTTCGGAGATCGACAGCAGGCCGGCCAGACCCACGACTTCCACCGGCACGCCGCGGGCGCTCAGCGCCTCGGCGATGGGCCCGGCGTCGGCGTTGCGACGCACCAGCACCGCGGCGGTGGGCGGCTGCTCGCCCGCCCCGATGGCGTCGCTGTACCGGGCGGCGATGTGATCGGCGAGCCAGTCGCGTTCGGCGGCGACATCGCGTTGCAGGGCGCAGAGCACCGTGCCGGCCGGGGCGTCGGGGCGGGCCCGCAGCGGGCGCACGGCCACCGAGCGCCGGCGGGCCTCGGCCGAGACGGCGTTGGCCAGCTCCAGCACCCGCGGCGGGTTGCGCCAGCTGGTGCTCAATTCGAGGGTGGGCGCCGGGCTTACCGCTCCGATTCCCCGGTCGCCTCGCCCCTGCCCGCCGGAAGCCTTGGGGAAGTCGGTGGCGAAACGCGGCAGGTTGGTGGCCGAGGCGCCGCGCCAGCCGTAGATGGACTGGATCGGGTCGCCGACCGCGGTGAGCGCGAGGGCGTCGTCGACGCCGCCGCCGAACAACGCCGACAGCGCGATCCGCTGGGCATGGCCGGTGTCCTGGTACTCGTCGAGGAGCACCACGCGGTAGCGGGCCCGCAGCTGTTCGCCGACCTGGGGGCAGGCCGCGGCCAGCCGGGCGGCGGCGGCCATCTGGCTGCCGAAGTCCATGGCCTTGGCCGCGCGCATGCGGGCGTGCACGGCGTCGATGAGCGGAACCAGCGCAGCCCGTTCGGTCTGCGTCTCGAGCAGGTCCAGCAGCCGCCGGTTGGGGCCGGCGCCACGCTGACGCGGCCCGGGGGGCAGCGCGTGCACGAGCCGATCGAGTTCGAGATGGGTGTGCCGCAATTCGGCGGTGTCGACGAGATGTTCGGCCAGCTCGTCGGACAGCCGCAGCACCATGGCGGTGACGGTGGCCGGGTTCTTCTCGATCGGCAGCGGCTCGGGGTGGGCGTTGACGACGTCGAGGGCGAGCTGCCAGCGCTCGGTTTCGCTGAGCAGCCGGGCATCCGGCTCCACCGGCAGCAGCGGGCCGAATTCGCGCAGCAGAGCGCCGGCGAAGGCGTGGTAGGTGCTGACCGCCGGTGCGCCCGGATGCTCGAAGCCGAGGTGCCCGGACAACCGGGCCAGCCGGGACCGCACACGGCGCAGCAGCTGACCGGCCGCCTTGCGGGTGAACGTCAGCCCCAGCACCTGGCCGGGGTCGGCGTAACCGTTGGCCACCAGCCACACCACCCGGGCGGCCATGGTCTCGGTCTTGCCCGCGCCGGCGCCGGCGACTACCACCAGCGGGCCGGGCGGGGCGGCGATGACTGCGGCCTGCTCGTCGGTGGGGGCCGGAAGACCAAGTGCGGCAGCCAGTTCGACGGGGGTGTACGTCACGAGTCCCCCCTGGTGTGGGCCGGGCAGGACGGGCGGACCGGGCAGTGCGCGCAGCCGACGTTCACCCGGGCGGCGAAGTTCGGACCGGCGGTGGCGGCCGCGGCGGTGCGCACGGCGTCCTGCCAGCCGGCGGTGTCGTCGGGACCCAGAGCGGTCTGCTCGCGTTCGGCGGCGCCGCCGGCCGAGGGTTTGCCGACGTAAACCAGCCGCCCGCCGCCGGGCTGGTCGCCATCGGGGATCAGACCCGCGGACACCGCGAGCTGATAGAGGCCCAGCTGCGCGTGGTGCTGGGCGTCGTCCTTGGTGACCGGGGTCTTGGCGGTCTTGACGTCGACGATGACGATGCGGCCCTGGGCGTCGCGCTCCACACGGTCGATGCGGCCGCGCACCCGGACCCCCGGGGATCCGTCGGCCGGCTCGGCGAGGGTTCCCTCCATCGGCACCTCGGTGCCCAGTTCGGTCAGCTCGTGGCGGGTGGCTGCCCGCCAGGCCAGGAATGCGGCGATCATCGCCCGGTGCCGTTCCAGTTCATTGGCGGCATACCACGGCGCATCGAACGGCAAAGCAGCCCAAAGGTTTTCCAGCTCGGCGACCAGCTGCCCCTCCGCCGTGCCCGACTCGGCCAGCAGGGCGTGCACCAGCGAACCCAGGGTGGAGTTCAACGCCCGCGCCCCGGTACCGCCGTGGCGTTCGGCCAGCCACCGCAAGGGACAGTCCGTGAGCGTCTGCAACGTCGACGGGCTGAGACTGACCGTGTGGTCGTCGCCGTTCCACAGCGGCTCGCCGGTGCTCAGATCCGCCAGGCCGTGCCACCCGGCCGGGTCCGCGCCGGGCACTCCGGCGGCGGCCAGCCGGGCCAACTGCGCTGCAGCGCAGTCACGCTCACCCTCGTCGATGGTGCCCCCGGGGGCGCACACCGCGGCCCGCAACCGGCCGATCACCGCGGCGGTCGACAACACCGGCGGAGCCGGCACCGGCCGCAGCGACTCGCCGGCGCTGCCGCCGGCGAGCGCGGCCAACTCCGCGACGAACGGCGACGGCAGGCTGACCTCGTCGCCGGAATCGCTGTCGACGGCGGTGATGAGCAGCCGGCGCCGCGCGCGTCCCATCGCCGCGATGAGCAGCCGGCGCTCCTCGGCCAGCAGCGGGGCCCGCGCCGACACCTCGTCGCCGAGGCCGTCGAGAACGTCGAGCAGCCGCTGGGTGCCCAGCACGCCGCCACGCGGAGTGGTGTTGGGCCACAAGCCATCCTGCAGGCCGGCGATGACCACCATGTCCCAGTCGCGATCCAGCGCGGCGTGCGGGCTGAGCACCGCCACCGTCTCGCCAGCGGGCAGGGCGTCGACGACCGGGGGCAGCGTCAGAGCGGCAACGTGGTCGAGCAGGCCGCTCAGCGACGCCCCGGGGGTACGGGCCACGTAGCCGTCGGCGACGTCGAACAACGCCGTCACCGCACCGAGATTGCACTCGGCACGTGCGCCCTCGGCGCCGCCGCGCTCGGCGGTGGTCAGCCAGCGCCGCTGCAGACCGCTGCGCTCCCAGGACTGCCACAGGGTGAAGCGGGGATCGTGCTGCCCGCTGTGGCCGCGGGCCGCCGCGGCCAGTACCCCCCGCACACGCTTGACCGGGCCGGCCAGCGTCGTCGGCAGGTGCGGCGGTGTTCCGGTGAGCGCCTGGGCCAGCAGTTCGGCCGCGGGACGATCCGGATCCTCGGCGCCACGACGCAGCGCCCGCCGCAACTGGCGCAGCGACACCGGGTCCATCCGGCCGATGGGACCACTGAGCAGGGCCAGCGCGTGATCGCCGTCGAGACCGTGCGCGGTGGCGGCCAGAACCGTGAGGAGAGCCCGGGTGGCGGGGTGCTGACCGATCGGCCCGCCGACCGTGGGCTCACTGACCGGGACTCCGGCCACCGCGAGGGCCCGCGGCAGCGCGTCGGCGCCCGCCGGCGAGCGGACGACCACCGCCATCTGTGACCAGGGCACCCCATCGACGAGGTGCGCCCGCCGCAGGGCGTCGGTGATCATCGCGGCCTCGGCGTGCGGTGAGTCGGCCACCTGCACGTCGACCGAACCCTCGTCGCCGTCGGCGCCGTCCAAGGTGCGCCACGCGGTGCCCGGCAGTCGCGCGGCCATCCCGGCAACCGCGCCGGCGATGGCGGGGGCGCAGCGGTGCGACCGAGTCAGTTGCAGCACCGGGCCGTCGGCCGATCTCAGCACCGCCGGGTCGGCGCCGCGGAAACCGAACACCGCCTGGTTGGGGTCGCCGGCCAGCAGCGCCAGATCGGCCCCGGCCGCCAGCACCCGCACCAGCAGCGCGGCCTGCGGGTCGAGATGCTGGGCGTCGTCGACGAGCAGCAGCCGGATCCGGGCCCGCTCGGCGGCCAGCAGGTCAGCGTCGGCAGCCAGGGCTTCCAGCGCGGCGCCCACCAGTTCGGCGGCCCCCAGCGCGGGCACGGTGGCCTGCGGCGCGGCGGTGCCGACCGAGGCGCGCAACAACATCACCTGCTCGTACTGCTGCGCGAAGCGCCCCGCGGCCACCCATTCGGACCGGCCGGCCTCCCGTCCGAGACGCCGCAGATCCGTCGGGTCCACCCCGCGCTCGGCGCAGCGGGCCAGCAGATCGCGAAGTTCGGTGGCGAACCCGGCGGTGGTCAGCGCCGGGCGCAGTTCGCGCGGCCAGCCGGGCGCGCCGTCCTCGAGGTCACCGGCGAGCAGTTCGCGGATGACGCCGTCCTGCTCGGCTCCGGTGACCAGACGCGGCGGCGGATCACCGGCCCGCGCGGCCGCCGTCCGCAACACCGAGAAGGCGTAGCTGTGCACCGAGCGCACCAACGGCTCGCGCACCACCGTCAGCCCGCCGACACCGGCGCGGGCTCCGAGCAGCCGCGCCGTCAGCGCCCCGCGAGCGGCAGCCGCCAGCCGTCCCGACCCGGTCAGCAGCAGCACCGACTGCGGATCGCGCCCGGCGGCGATGTGCGAGACGGCCGTGTCGATCAGCAGCGTGCTCTTACCGGTCCCCGGGCCGCCGAGCACTCGAACGGTGCCGCGCGCACCGGGACGCATCAGGTCCTCGGGCGTCGGGCGGGTCATGACAGGCATGACACCAGAGGTGTGTGACAAAAGCTGTTAGCGACGGGCTTAGCCATGAGGAGGGCGTTCATGGCAGAGGATGCTCAGCAGTCGAAACCGGGCGAATACGACCCGGATCAGGACTACAGCTCGAACACCTGATTCGGCCTGGGGACCGTTGCCTCCCAACCGAATTCGCGATCCAGGCGGGTGCGCAGCGTGTCAGCGGGCTGGGGTTCGCCATGGACGACGAACACCTTCTTCGGCGGTGACGTGAACCCCTTCGCCCAGCGGATCAGTTCGTCGGCGTCGGCGTGCGCGGACAACATCGCCAGGTTGGCGACCTGCGCGTTGATCGGAACCCACTCACCGTAGATCCGCACCTCCCGCTCACCGGAGATGATGGACGCGCCGCGGGTGCCCGGCACCTGATAGCCGGTGATCATGATGGTGTTGCGGGGATCCGGCGCAAATGCCTTGAGGTGGTGCAGGATCCGCCCGCCGGTCGCCATCCCGCTGGCCGAGATGACGATCTTCGGTTCGGTGCTGGCCGAGATCTTCATCGACTGCTCGGGGTCGCGCGTGTAGCTGGCCATGTCGCACATCCCCTGATACACCTCCGGCGACAGCCGGTGGTCGTGGGAATAGGTGCCCAGCAGATCGCTGGCGTTGATCGCCATCGGGCTGTCGAGGTAGACCGGCACGTCGGGCAGCCGGCCCGCCTGGCGCAGAGTCCACAGGTAGTACAGCAGGGTCTGCGCCCGCCCCACCGCGAACGCCGGGACCACCACGGTGCCGCCGCGCTGCACCGTCGCGTCGATGATCGCGGCCAGCGCGTCGACCGGATCGGTCTGCTCGCGCACCCGGTCGCCGTAGGTCGACTCCATCACCAGGTAGTCCGCGGACGGCACCGGTTCGGGGTCGAACATGATCGGGTCGTCGTAGCGGCCCAGATCGCCGGTGAACACGATCCGTCGGCCCTGCCACAGCACGTCGACCGTCGACGCCCCGAGGATGTGCCCGGCGCGGCGGAAGGTCACGACCGGCCCGGACTCGAGAGTGAATTCCTGCCCGAACGGGTGGGTGTCGAACAACTCCATGGCCTGACGGGCGTCGTCGCTGTCGTACAGCGGCAGCGCGGGGTGGTGCTTGGAGGCTTTGTGCTTGTTGAGGAAGGCCGCGTCGCGCTCCTGCAGGTAGGCGCTGTCGCGCAGGATGATCGCGGCCACGGCGGCGGTCGCCTCGGTGCACACGATGGGCCCGCGGAAGCCGTCGCGCACCAGTCGCGGCAGATAGCCGGTGTGGTCGAGGTGGGCGTGGGTCACGATCACGGCGTCGATGCTCTCCGGCTCGACGGCCAGCGGCTCCCAGTTGAGTTGGCGGAGGTTCTTCACCCCCTGGAACAGTCCGCAGTCCACCAGAATTCGCGTGCCACCAGACTCAAGCAGGTGTTTGGACCCGGTGACCGTACTTGCCGCCCCCAGGCTGCAGAGAGTGAGCGCTTGCCTCTCAACGGAATTCATCCCGCGAGTGTTGCACACGCCGATGGCTTCCCGACTCAGCTGACCAGCAGGTATCCCTGGACCAGAGTCGCCGCGGCCGACAGCAGGACCAACCCCGTGACAATGGCCGACACCGCGCCGGACACGGGCTTACCTCGGTTGGTGCGGACCTGCAGCAATGCGGATGCGGCCAGCGCTACCAGCAGGACAGTCGCCAGGGCGATCATCCTCGGCAGCAGGTGCGGGTCATGCCGGCCGATGAGGTCATCGAACGCGGTGAAGTCACCTCTGGTCACCGCCTGCCGGTAGGAGGCGTCTTCGGCGTGCTGATAGAACCACTCTCCACTGGTGAACGGCGTCAGCATGACGTTGGCAGCAGCCAGTGCCACGACCGGCCAGAGGAATCGGCGGGCCGGTTGCCAGAGCACGCAGACGACCGCGAGGGCGGCCGTCAGCATCGGGAGAAGGACGAGGACTCGCACGGACAACAGGGTAGGGCTGCGTGCCTGCGTCTCCCCGATCGGATGATCATTGTTCATCCACCGGGGCACCATTTACAGTCGCCTGACAAGCGCTGCAAGGAGGACTTCATCAACAGCTTTCAGCGGAACAGTTGACCCGCGGCCATGGCCCTGACACCACTTCACCTCAACCGTTTCGGTCCACCCGGGCCGGCCCGGGTCCTGTTGATCCACGGACTCACCGGGCACGGCCGGCGGTGGCACAGCCTGGCTGAGCGGTATCTGCCCGATGTGGCGGTCTTGGCCCCGGACGTGATCGGACACGGCCGCTCGTCGTATGCCGCGCCCTGGACCATCGACGCCAACGTCGCCGCCCTGGCCGGCCTGATCGAGAACGAGGCCGACGGCCCGGTGGTGGTCGTCGGGCACTCGTTCGGCTGCGCGGTGGCCCTGCACCTGGCGGCCCAGTGCCCCGATCTGGTGTCCGGCCTGGCGCTGCTGGATCCCGCGGTGGCGCTGGACGGGCAGTGGATGCGGGAGATCGCCGAGGCCATGCTGGCCTCCCCGGATTACACCGACCGGGCCGAGGCCCGCACCGAGAAAGCGACCGGGGTGTGGGCCGACGTCCCCGCGGCCGATCTCGACGAGGACCTCGACGAGCATCTGATCGCATTGCCCAACGGCCGCTTCGGCTGGCGGGTCTGCATCCCGGCGATGGTGTCGTACTGGAGCGAACTGGCACGCGATATCGCCGTGCCGCACAGGGGAACCCGCACGACACTGGTGCGCGCGGCCTTCCAGGACCCGCCGTACGTGACCGAGGAACTGGTCGACGCTCTGTCGGGCCAACTGGGCGCGGACTTCACCCTGGTGGACTTTGCCTGCCAGCACATGGTGGCCCAGGTCAAGCCCGCCGAGACCGCGGCCGTGATCCGGGAGTTACTCGGCTGAGGATCACCGACGCCCAGGTCGAACGGGTGCGGGCGCTGGTGGCCTCGATACCGTCGGGACGCGTGGCCACCTACGGCGATATCGCCTGTGCTGCAGATCTTTTCAGTCCACGAATCGTCGCGTGGATCATGCGCACCGACTCGGCGGATCTCCCGTGGCATCGGGTGATCCCGGTGACCGGCCGGCCCGCGGCGCACCTGGCGGCAGACCAACTGGAACTACTGCGGTCCGAGGGTGTGCCGGCAGCCGATGGCCGGATCCCGATCAACGGTCCGATCCGGCACGACTTCGGACGTTCCTAGACCGCCATCCGCACCACCGCCGCGGTGCGCAACAGACCCGGGAACGCCTCGGGCGTCGAGCGAGGGTGCAACGCGTGCACCCCGAGCCGGAAGATCAACGCGCGCAACAGCATCTGCGGCCACTCCGGCAGGATGTCCCACCGTTCGATGAGCCCGTCGTCCGCCTCGCCCCAGGACAGCGCGTCGACGACGGCCACCCCGGCCGCCCAGGGCGCCGGCCGCCAGTAGGGGGTGATGTCGGTGATGCCGGGGGCAGCGGAACCGGTGAACAGCACCGTGCCGTACAGATCGCCGTGCACCAGTTGACTGGGACTCTTGGTCGACCGGCGCAGGCCGGCCAACTGGGCGATGAGTTCGAGCGACTGCGCACGGTCCCCGCTGTCCGGAATCGTCGGCGCGCCGGGCGGGAGAGCGTGCAACGGCCGGTCCTCCCAGGCCGCGCGGTCGGCGACGGTGAACACGTCGACCTCGGTCCACGGCGGCACCGGGCCCTGGGTGAGAAAGCGGGGCCGTTCCATCTCGGCGGTGGCCTCGTGCAGACGGATCCCCGCCGAGACCACCTCGTCGTAGCGCGGCTCGGGGTAGCCGGACACGAAAGTATCGGCGCGCCAACCTGATACGACGTAGCGGCCGTCGGTCGAGCGCACCGGCCGGGCCAACCTGAGCCCGTCGACGAAAAGCCCCTCGCGCACCTTGGCCGACCAGGCGGCCCGGGGATGGTCGGCGATGAGCGACAGGACGATCTCGCCGCAGCGCCAGCCGCCCTCCCAGGTTCCGCTCAGCGGCTCCGGATCACCGCTCTTGACGCCGAACGCGGCCAGCACATGGCCCGGCGGGCGGTCGTCAATCACACCGTCAGGGTAAGGCGTGGTGGGAACAAAGAGCCGTCAGTAGCTGGCCATGTCGGGATCGAATTGCCGAGCCCAGGCCACGATGCCGCCCTCGAGGTGCCGCGCGGTGGTGAAGCCCGCCTTCTGGACGGCGGCCAGCGCGTCGGCGGAGCGCAGGCCGGTCTTGCAGTACAGCACCGGGGGGCGGTCGGTGGGCAGCAGCGCCAGCCCCGCCCCGGACTCCAGCGCGGACTTCGGGATGTGCAGGGCCCCGTCGATGTGGTTGATGTCCCATTCCACGGGATCGCGCACGTCGATGAGGGCAACGGTGCCCGAAGCCAGCAGTTCCCGCAGTTCGGACGGGGTGATGCCCGGCTCAGCCGTCGGCGCCGTGCCGCAGAGGGCGTCGTAGTCGACCAGTGCGGTGATCGGCGGGCTGGCCGGATCCTTGCGGACGGCGATGGTCCGGTACGTCATCGCCAGGGCGTCGTAGATCAGCAGCCGGCCCAGCAGCGGCTCCCCGATACCGGTGATGAGCTTGATGGCCTCGGTCCCCATCACCGCGGCGATCGAGGCACACAGGACGCCGAGCACTCCGCCCTCGGCGCAGGACGGCACCAGACCCGGCGGAGGCGGCTCCGGATAGAGGTCGCGGTAGTTCAGCCCGCGCTTGCCCCCGTCGGGTCCGTCGGGGGCGTCGTCCCAGAACACGGCCACCTGACCTTCGAACCGGAAGATGGAGCCCCACACGTAGGGCTTGCGCGCCAGCACCGCGGCGTCGTTGACCAGGTAGCGGGTGGCGAAGTTGTCGGTGCCGTCGAGGATCAGGTCGTACTGGGCGAACAGGTCGACGGCGTTGTCAGGCTCCAGCCGGAACTCGTGCAGGCGGACGGAGACCAGCGGATTGAGTTCGGCGATCGCGTCGCGCGCGCTCTGCGCCTTCGGCCGGCCGACGTCGGACTGACCGTGGATGATCTGACGCTGCAGGTTGGATTCCTCGACGACGTCGAAGTCGACGATGCCCAGGGTGCCCACGCCGGCGGCGGCCAGGTACAGCAGGGTCGGCGAGCCCAGTCCGCCGGCCCCCACGACCAGGACCCGGGCGTTCTTGAGGCGTTTCTGGCCGTCCGGCCCGAAGTCGGGCAACAGCAGGTGACGGCTGTAGCGGTCGACCTCCGCGGGGGTCAGCTCCCCGGCCGGGGTGACCAGCGGCGGCAGGGGCATCGGTTCATTGTCGCCGACTCAGGCGATCAGGCGATCGGATACGGCCAGGCGTTGAAGCGGCAGGTCTTGTTGTCCGGCTGGACCGACCCCGGATCGAAGCGCGAGGCGTCGTTGTCCGACGTCGAGAAGGTCTGCTGCATCATGATCGGCGCCAGCGCCCCGTTGCGATCGCAGGGCTCGTGGCTGGTGTAGCCGATGGCATGGCCCACCTCGTGGTTGATCACGTACTGCCGGTAGGAGCCGATATCACCCTGGAAGGGCATCGCCCCGCGCACCCAGCGCGCCAGGTTGATGAACACCCGCGGCTCGGCGTCGGGGCCGTAAATCGGGTTGTAGCAGGATGATTCGAGCTGGATTTCGTAGCCGCAGCCTTCGCGGACGGTCGCCGGAGAGGTCAGCGAGACCCGGAAGTCGGGCTTGGCGTCGGGGGCGTCGACGCGCTGGAACGCGAACTGCGGGTTGTGCGTCCAACTCTTGGGGTTGCCCAGCGTCTCGGTCACCATCCGGGCGAAGCCCTCGTCACCGCCGAACGACGACATGTCGATGCCGTCCTCGATCTCCACGGTGTAGGTGAAGGTCTTGGCCGTGCCCTCGCCCACCTTGGGCGTGGTGCCCGGGACGATGCGCCAGGTCTTGGCGCCCGCCTCGGTGAACGGCCCGCCCCCGGGCAGCTGCCCGGTGGGCAGGCTGGCGTCGAACTCGGTGAGCCCGCGCGGCGGGGCACCGACGATCGTGGTGCCCGCCGAACCGATGGTCGGCGGCCCGCTGACGACCTCCTCGGCGACGGGAACCGTCGTGCCGGTCAAGGTCTGATAGAGCACGACTCCGGTGAGTGCCACCAGCACCGGAAGCGCATAGGCACGCCAGCCGTACGTCGACAGAAACCGCCCCAACCAGCTCTGCTTGCGTGCTTGGCGATGATCGTCGCGGTTGGACCTGGGGCGGCCGGAATCCTCGGCAAGCGGGTCGCGAAGGGCGCGCAGCGGCTGGTTCCACTCGCTGTGCAGCACCGGTGCGCGAGCACCCCCGCGGGGCTCCGGCTCATTGGTCACCGAACCAGGATGGCATAGCGCGTCGTCCCGAGAGCCCGGGGCACGCGCGTGTCGACGCCCGTCGCACGGGCACGGACCGGCCACCGGGTACGGGTAGTACTGTCGGGAGAACCGGCTGGTGAGTCCAGCGGCATGATCATTTCCGGGGGTCCCGATGAGCAATCTGACCGACACGGCCGCGCGAAAGCGCGCCCGCGGCGGCCGGTTGCCGCGCGGCGAGCGCCGCGACCAATTGCTGGCCACCGCCAGCGAGGTCTTCGTCGACCGGGGCTATCACTCAGCCGGGATGGACGAGATCGCCGACCGGGCCGGCGTTAGCAAACCTGTTCTCTACCAACACTTTTCCAGCAAGCTCGACCTGTATCTGGCGGTGTTGCAGCTACACGGGGACATTCTCGTGGCGGGGGTTCGGCAAGCGCTGCGGACCACCACCGACAACCGGCAGCGGCTGCGATCGTCGGTCCAGGCATTCTTCGACTTCATCGAGCATGACAGCCAGGGCTACCGGCTCATCTTCGAGAATGACAACGCCACCGAGCCGCAGGTGGCCGCGCAGGTGAAAGCCTCGATCGAGGCGTGCACCGACGCGGTGTTCGACCTGATCAGCCAGGACTCCGGCCTCGACCCGCACCGGGCCCGGATGGTCGCGGTGGGCCTGGTCGGCATCAGCGTGGACTGCGCCCGCTACTGGCTGGACGCCGACCGGCCGATCTCCAAGGACGACGCGGTCGAGGGCACCGTGCAGTTCGCCTGGGGCGGCCTGTCACACGTGCCGCTGACCCGCGGCTGAGAATCCGGGGGTTTCTACGAGGACGCGGCGACGCCGAAACCGACCCGGCGGGTGTCGGCGGCGCCGATCTGGACGTAGCTGATCTTCGAGGTCTGCACCAGAAAGCGCTGGCCTTTGTCGTCGGTCAGGCTCAGCACCGCGCTATCGGCCAGTGCCGCCTTGATCTCGTGCTCAACCACCTCCGGCGAATCGGAGCTGTTGAACACCAGCTCGCGCGGACTGTCCGAGACACCGATCTTGACCTCCACATCGGCCCCTTTCCTCAAGCGTTAGGTGTGAGGCTAGTGGACGCCGGTCGGGGCTGATTCGGGCGGGTTTGGCAAACAAGCCATCAAGCTGCGGTAACAGCATGACAACGGGTGCGTGCGCCGGGTAGGTGGGCGCCTGCCGCCTTCCTAACCTGGCCTGATGATCGAGGACAGACGCGCCCGTCTCGCGGGGCTGGCGATGGCGGTACTGGGCGTGACGGCCGCCGCCGCGGCCGCAATGACCGTTCTCGGCATCGAGGGCCCGGCCACCGAGATCAGTGGCACCCCGCGCACGGTGGTGGCGACCGTCGGCTCCGGCACCCCGCAGGCCGTGCCCCAGGCGGTCACCGTCACGGGCGCACCCGCCGAGGTTCCGGTCCGCATCGAGTCGAGGTCCGCGGCCCAGCCGCAGCTGGATCTGCGCCAGATCGTCTACACGATCACCGGAAACCAACGGCCTAACGACCCGGTGACCGTGGTCTACGCCGACGAGACCGGCACGCTGCGCACCGTCGAGAACGTCACCCTGCCCTGGACGATGACCGTCGTCCCCGACCTGCCGGTGAACTACGTGACGGCCAACAGCCGCGGCAGCCAGCTGAACTGCTGGATCACCGACGCCAGCGGCAAGACCGCGGTGTCGCAGACCGACTACGGCACCAGCACCACCTGCAACCGCTGAGCCCGATTGCGGCGCCTGAATCAGGCCAGCCGCAGCTGGCGCATCCGCTCGTCGTGCGTGCGCTGCACCCGGTCGAACAGATCGGTCACCTGACCCAGGCCCCCGCTGGCCAGCACCAGATCCACCAACTCGTCGTGGTCGGCCAGCACGTACTGCGCCTGGGTGATGGCCTCACCGAGCAGCCGGCGCGACCACAGCGCCAACCGGCTGCGCTGGCGTCCGCTGGCGGTCACCGCCGTGACCACCTCGGCCACCACGAACTGTGAGTGCACCGTCTCGGCGAGAACCGAACGGACCACGTCGGCCACCTCGGTGGGCAGCGACCCGGCGATCGCGAGATACAGATCGGCGGCCATCGCGTCGCCGACGTAGGTCTTGACCAGTGCCTCCAGCCAGGTGCTGGGCGTGGTCAGCCGGTGGTACTGCTCGAGCGCGGGCGCGTAGCGGGTGATGGCGGGCAGCACGTCGACCCCGCGGCCCTCCAGGGTGGAGCGCAGCAGTTCGTAGTGCGCCATCTCCGCGGCCGCCATCCGGGCCATGTTGATCCGGCCACGAAGATCCGGCGCCATCCGCGCTTCCTCGGTGAGCCGGTAGAACGCCGCCACCTCGCCGTAGGCCAGCAACGTGAACAACTCGTTGATGCCCGGGTGGTCGGCCGGAACCGTCGACGACGAAATCCCGTGCGGCGCTTCCATGAGGGTCACTGTAGTCGGCGAGGATCCGGAAAATGGGGCCGAACAGGTACCATGGACCTCGGTAATGTGCGTGCACGCAGTGGGCCCGCCTCCTCGGCGCGAGGCCCGCATTTTTCGAAGTCACCAACTCGTGCGCGCGTGAAAGCAAGTACGAGGAACGACTAACGGAAGACAACCACCCCACATGACCCATCTCCATACCCATGAACCCATCAGCTTCGCCGCACTCGGCGTCCGCGACGAAATCGTCCGCGCCCTGGCCGAACAGGGCATCGAGAACGCCTTCGCCATCCAGGAACTGACCCTGCCGCTGGCGATGGCCGGCGACGACCTCATCGGCCAGGCCCGCACCGGCATGGGCAAGACCTTCGCCTTCGGCGTGCCACTGCTGCACCGCATCACCGGCGACACCACCCGCCCGCTGACCGGCGCCCCGCGCGCCCTGATCGTGGTGCCGACCCGCGAGTTGTGCATTCAGGTCTACGAGGACCTCAAGCACGCCGCGAAATACCTCAAGGCCGGCGAGAACGGGGAGCGGCCGCTGAGCGTCGTCTCCATCTACGGCGGGCGCCCCTACGAGCCGCAGATCGAGTCCCTGCAGAAGGGCGCCGACGTCGTGGTCGGCACCCCGGGCCGGCTGCTGGACCTGGCCCAGCAGGGTCATCTCCAGATCGGCGGGCTGTCGGTGCTGGTGCTCGACGAGGCCGACGAGATGCTCGACCTCGGCTTCCTGCCCGATATCGAACGCATCCTGAGCCGCATCCCCGACGATCGCCAGTCGATGCTGTTCTCGGCGACCATGCCGGGCCCGATCATCACGCTGGCCCGAACCTTCATGAACCAGCCGACCCACATCCGCGCCGAAGGCGTGCAGGGGTCGGCCACCCACGACTCCACCGAGCAGTTCGCCTACCGCGCCCACGCGCTGGACAAGGTCGAGATGGTCGCCCGCATCCTGCAGGCCGAAGGCCGCGGAGCGACGATGATCTTCACCCGCACCAAGCGCACCGCCCAGAAGGTGGCCGACGAACTCGCCGAGCGCGGCTTCAAGGTCGGCGCGGTGCACGGCGACCTGGGGCAGATCGCCCGCGAGAAGGCACTCAAGTCATTTCGCACCGGCGAGGTCGACGTGCTGGTGGCCACCGACGTGGCCGCCCGCGGCATCGACATCGACGACATCACCCACGTCATCAACTACCAGATCCCCGAGGACGAGCAGGCCTACGTCCACCGGATCGGCCGCACCGGCCGCGCCGGCAAGACCGGTATCGCGATCACCCTGGTCGACTGGGACGAACTGGAGCGCTGGTCGATGATCAACACCGCGCTCAAACTCGACCGGGCCGATCCGCAGGAGACCTACTCCAACTCCCCGCACTTCTACGAGGAGCTGGGCATCCCGGCCGGGGCCGGCGGCTCCGTCGGCGCGGCGACCCGCAAGCGGCCACCGGCGGACCCCAAGGGCTCCAGCCGGGTCAGCTCGACGGACTCCAAGACCGACCGCCCCGCCCGCAGTCGCTCGCGCCAGCGGACCCGCGGTGCCGGCCAGAACGGCAGCGGCCACATCGAAAGTTCTTCGGGCGCAGGAACTTCCGCCACTTCGGAATCGTCACCGGCGACCGGCGAAGGCGGCTCCACCGGCCGGCGGCGACGTCGTCGCGGTCCGCGCAAGGCCGCAGAGGCCACTCCCCTCACCTGATTCGATGATCCGACCGGAACGCCGCACCAAGGGTGACCTACTGGCCGCGGTGGCGATAGCCGCCGCGGTGGTCCTGCTCGTCGCCGGGGTCTGGTGGCGCAGCTCGGCCCGCGCGACGGACTACCACCCGGGCTCCGGGTCCGCCCCGACCACCTCTGCGGCGGTTGCGGTTCCGCCCGGTCTGCAGCAGCGTTGGACCGCAGCCAGCGGTCGCACCCTGGCCCCGGTGGCGCTGGGCACCACCGTGGTCACCGGCCAGGGTCGCACGATGGCCGGCCTGGATTCCGAAACCGGACAGCAGCGCTGGAGCTACGCCCGCGACCGGGACCTGTGCGGGGTGTCCTACGTGTACGACCTCGCCGTCGCCGTCTATCCCGACGTGCGCGGCTGCGGCCAGGTCAGCGGCATCAGAGCGGCCACCGGGAAGCGCGGGCCCACCCGGACCAGTTACGCCGACAACGTGGTGGTGGTGACCTCAGACGGCGGCGCGGTGCTGTCCGCGGGGGCCACCCGGCTGGAACTGTGGCGCTCCGACCTGGTGCGGATGCTGTCCTACGGCGAGCTCGACGCCCCGGTGAAGCCGGTCAACACCAAACTCGGCACCGGCTGCACCCTGATGTCCGCGGCCGGCAGCGAGAGCGCCGTCGGGGTGCTCGAGGCGTGCAACAACGAGAAGGACCTTCGGCTGACGCTGCTCAAGCCCGGCAAGGAAGAGGACGAGCCGAACACCAAGCACGTCGCACTGCCCGGCGTGGCCATCGACGCCGAAGCCCGGGTGCTGGCCGTCAAGGGGACCACGACCGCGGTCTACCTGCCGGTGCCGCGCCCGCAGGTCGTCGTGTACGACGAGACCGGCACCAAGGTGTCCGAGACTCCGGTGGCCGCTCCGCCCGTGCTTACCGGACCGGTCCCGGCCGTCACCCACGCCGGCGACGTCATCACCTGGTGGACCGGCAGCGCCGTCATGGTGTTCGACAACACGCTGGCCTACCGCTTCACCATCACCGGCGACGGCCCGCTGGCCCCGGTGGGCCCGGCCACCATGATGGCCGGCCGGCTGCTGGTCCCGGTGGCCGACGGCTTGGCCGTGCACAACCCGAGCGACGGTGCACGGGACCGGGTCATCGCAGTGGCCCACCCGCCCGGAACCGGCGCGGTGCTGCCCGCCATCATCGGGCAGATGGTGATCGAGCAGCGCGACGGCGTTGTGGCCGCCTACGGGCCCTAGTTTCTCACTGAGTGCGTCAGACGTCCGGGCTGAACGTCGGCAGCGGCGTGCCGGATTTCCAATGCTTGAGCAGAGCCTTGGCCAGGTCCCGATAGGCCAACGCGCCCTTGTTCTTCCTGCCGGACAACACCGACGAACCCGACGCGCTGGCCTCGGCGAAGCGCACCGTCCGCGGGATCGGCGGGCCCAGCACCGGCAGGTCGTAGCGGTCGGCGACATCGAACAGGACGTCGCGGCTGTGCGTGGTCCGGGCGTCGTAGAGGGTCGGCAACGCACCCAGCAGCGTCAGCTTCGGGTTGGTGATCTGCTGGACGTCGGCGACGGTGCGCAGGAACTGACCCACGCCGCGGTGCGCCAGGGTCTCGCACTGCAGCGGCACGATCACCTCATCGGCCGCGGTCAGCCCGTTCAGCGTCAGCACGCCCAACGACGGCGGGCAGTCGATGATGACGATGTCGAACGGGTCGAGCGTGCCCGATGTCGCCGGCCCGGCGGCTCCGGTGCCCGATGTCGCCGGCCCGGCGGCTCCGGTGCCCGATGTCGCCGGCCCGGCGGCTCCGGTGCCCGATGTCGCCGGCCCGGCGGCTCCGGTGCCAAGCTTGTCCAGAGCGCGCTTGAGCGCGTACTCGCGCCCGGCGCGCATCAACAGCATGGCTTCGGCGCCGGCGAGGTCGATGTTGGCCGGCAGCAGGCTCATGCCCTCCGGCGTCCTGACCACGGCGGAACTGGGCTCGACCTCGCCGAGCAGTACCTCGTGCACCGAGACCGCCAGCTTGTCCGGGTCGGTCCCCAGCGAGAACGTCAGGCAGCCCTGCGGGTCGAGGTCCACGAGCAGCACCCGTTTGCCCTCGCTGACGAATGCCGCGCCCAACGAGGCCACCGTGGTCGTCTTGGCCACCCCGCCCTTCTGGTTGGCCACTGCCAGTACTCGGGTCACGGCGTCCATCCTGTCAGGTTGGGGCAGAATCGGTGGACGTGAGTGTCGGCAACCATCGGCTGGTCCTGCTCCGTCATGGCGAAACCGAGTGGTCCCGTGATCGCAAACACACCAGCCACACCGATCTCGACCTCACCGACGTGGGCCGCGGACAGGCCAAGCTGGCCGCCATCACGCTGGACTCCCTGGCCCTGGACAACCCGCTGGTCGTCAGCAGCCCGCGCCGCCGCGCCCTGGCCACCGCCGAACTCGCCGGGCTGACCGTCGACGAGGTGTTGCCGCTGCTGGTCGAGTGGGACTACGGCGACTACGAGGGGCAGACCACCCACGACATCCGCACCGAGACCCCGGGCTGGCTGCTGTGGACCTACGGCTGCCCCGGCGGGGAGAGCGTGGATCAGGTCAGCATGCGGGCCGACCAGGCGGTGGCCTACGCACTGGACCATATGAGCGAGCGCGACGTGGTGTTCGTCAGCCACGGCCACTTCTCCCGTTCGGTGATCACCCGCTGGGTCGAACAACCCCTGCGCGAGGGGGCGCGGTACGGGTTCGGCACCGCGTCGGTCGCGGTGTGCGGCTTCGAGTACGGGTTGCGCCAACTGTCCGCGCTCGGCCTCACCAGCCCGCCGGCCTGCGAGACGTGACGCTTCCGCCGACCTTCGTGCTGACCGGCCCGGCCGGAACCCTTGTCGCAGAGGGCATTCAGAACGGATACGACGACATCGGCGCCGCGGCGCGGGCCCTGCGCGACGGATCTGCGCGCCTGGTCGTGGGCGCTCTGCCGTTCGACCTGCGTCACCCGGCGGCTCTGTTGACCCCCCGCTCGGTGCGCAACACCCTTGCCCGGATCCCGGACGGCCACCTGCCGCCGGTGCGGATCGCCGAGACACTGCCCGACCCGCAGGTGCACCGGTCCCGGATCGAGGCGGCGCTGCGCCTGCTGCGCGATCCCGGAAACCCCTTGGAAAAAGTGGTTCTGGCGCGCGCCCTGCGACTGGTGGCCGACGGACCGCTGGATCCGCTGGCCATCCTCGGCCGACTCGCCGCCGCCGACCCGGAGGCGACCGCCTACCTGGCCGACCTCTCCCCCGCCGGCCCGGCCTTCGCCGGAAGCGTGCTGGTGGGCGCGAGCCCGGAACTGCTGGTCGCCCGCCGCGGCGACCAGGTGACCTGTCAGCCGTTCGCCGGGTCTGCCGCACGCTCGGCCGACCCGGCCGTCGATGCGGCCAACGGCGCCGCGTTGGCGGCCTCGGGCAAGAACCGGCACGAGCACCACCTGGTTGTCGACACCATGGGCGACGCCCTGGCACCGCTGTGCCGCAGCCTCGACGTCGCACCCGAGCCGGAATTGAGCAGCACCGCCGCCCTGTGGCACCTGAGCACCCCGATCCGCGGCACGCTGCGCGACAATGCCACCACCGCAATCGATCTGGCACTCGCCCTGCACCCCACCCCGGCTGTCGGCGGAGTGCCGACCGCCGCAGCCGTCGACGCCATCGCCGAACTGGAGGGCGACCGGGGCTTCTACGCAGGGGCAGTCGGCTGGTGCGACGCCAGCGGCGACGGCCGCTGGGTGGTGGCGATCCGCGGCGCCCAGTTGGCGGCCGATCGCCGCAGTGCGATGGCACAGGCCGGCGGCGGGATCGTCGCGGAATCCGATGCCGACGACGAAGTCGCCGAGACCACGACGAAGTTCCGCACCGTTCTCGCGGCCCTGGGGGTGTCGCCATGAGTATGCGGATCCGGCTCGCCCGGCCCGGCGACGAAGCAGCCATCGTGTCGATGATTCATGAACTCGCCGCCTTCGAGCGCGCCCCCGAGCAGTGCACCGTGACCGAAAGTCAGATCACCACAGCACTTTTCGGCGACGACGCCGTGGCCTGCTGTTTCCTCGCCGAGGTCGGGTCGGAGACCGCCGCGATGGCGCTGTGGTTCCGCAACTTCTCCACCTGGGACGGCGTGGCCGGCATCCACCTGGAGGACCTGTTCGTCCGGGATCGGTTCCGGCGCAGCGGGATTGCCCGGGCGCTGCTTGCCACCCTGGCACAGGAGTGCGTCATGAAGAACTACAGCAGACTGAGTTGGTCTGTGCTGGAATGGAACACCGACGCCATCGCGCTCTACGACGCCGTGGGGGGTCGCCCGCTCACGGAGTGGATCGGCTACCGGGTCTGCGGATCCGAACTGTCGGCGCTGGCTGCATCGTGTGATGCCATCCACTGAATTGCGCTGCGGCTGAACAGCAGAACCAGAATCGCCACCGCCAGCACGGCAAGGGGTACCGCGTAGATCCACTGGTGTGAGCCCACCCCGGCATACCAGGCGACACCCAGGAGCAGTAACTGGGCGAACACCGCGATGCCGCGGCCCCAGCGCCGGCCGGTCCACAGCGCCCATCCGGCGGCGAGCACGGCACCGCCGATCACCGCGAACCAGGCGGCGTTTCCGTAGCCGTCGACGATGTGACGGTCGGCACCGGCCAGCCCGCGGATCACGAAGACCACGGCGGCGACGATGGCGAGGGCACCCTGCACGGCCACCAGTCCGGCCGCGCGCCGCACGGTCGTGGGAACCCCAGGTTTCATAGGGCCGGCGCTCACAGGACCGGGGCCCAGGGGGCCTGCGCTCACAGGGCGCCGGCACGGGCGGCGACCTGCCGCACCACGGCGGTGGCGATCCGGTCGGAGTCGCCGAAACGATCGGCGGCCACGCCGATCAGGGCCGGTCCGGAGACCCGATAAATCGTCGAGCACTGGCTGAAGCACAACGCCATCGTCGTCGGGTCGAGCACTTGCACGGTGAACGACAGGTTCTCGACGTTCTGGTTCGAACAGGCCAGCAGCGAGGTGGCGAGGTCGCCAAGGGCAACCTTGGCGTCGTTCCCGCTGGGATAGATGCCGACGGCCTGGGTGACGGACCGGTTCGCCGCACCGGTGTAGGTCACCGACCGGAACGGGCCGACGTTGGCGAAGGCGACGTCCTGGTCGAAGACGGCATGACATTCGGCCGGGTACTGCTCGTCGTACTGATGGTTTCCGCCGGGCCGGCGCAGGTCGAGTGCCGGGTCCGGGGTCAATCCGGTATTGCCGGCGATCGCACCCACCTCCTCGACACTGAGAATGGCGGGGTCGGGGTTGGGGTCGGCCGAAGCGACCGGCGCGGCGCCGACCTGCAGGCACACCGCCATGACGGTTGCCGCCGTGATGAGTTCGCGAATCCTTGCCACACTGCCACCTCGAGGTTGTCCCGCGTCCCGCCGAGTCTACGTGGGCTGCCGATAGGCTCATGGCTCGTGCGGGCCGTCCTGATCGTGAACCCCAATGCCACCTCGACCACCGCGGCCGGCCGCGATCTGTTGGCCCATGCGCTGGAAAGCCGGGTGGAACTGACCGTCACCCACACCGAACGCGGTGGTCATGCCATCGAGATCGCCGAGGCCGCCAGGCGCGACGGTATCGATGTGATCATCGTTCACGGCGGCGACGGCACGGTCAATGAAGTGGTCAACGGCCTACTCGGGCCGCCCGGACCGGATCGGCCCAGCGCCGACACCCTGCCGGCGGTCGCGGTGGTACCCGGTGGGGCCGCCAACGTCTTCGCCCGCGCCCTGGGGATCAGTCCGGACCCCATCGAGGCCACCAACCAACTGATCGACCTGCTCGGCGAGCACCGTCAGGGCGCGCAGTGGCGGCGCATCGGCCTGATGGACTGCGCCGAACGCTGGGCGGTGTTCACCGCCGGGATGGGCGTCGACGGCGACGTGGTGGCAGCCGTGGAGGCTCAGCGCGCGAAGGGCCGCAAGGTGACCGCGGCGCGCTACATCCGCATCGGTGTGCGCGAGATGATCGGCAACGCCCGCCGGGAACCGCTGTTGACGCTGCACCTGCCGGACCGGGAACCGGTGGAAGGGGTGCATTTCGCCTTCGTGTCCAACGCCAGTCCCTGGACCTATGCCAATGCACGACCGATCTGGACCAACCCGGGCACGACGTTCGAGGGCGGCCTGGGCCTGTTCGCCGTCACCAGCATGAACGTGTTCTACAACCTGCTGGTGGTTCGCCGGATGTGGTCCAAGAACCCCACGCTCACCGGGAAATATCTGATCAACGACGACGACCTGCCCTGGGTGCGGATCACCGCGGCAGAACCGATCGCCTGCCAGGTCGACGGGGACTTCCTCGGAATGCGCACCGACATGACGTTCACAGCGGTTCCGCAGGCAGTGGCGGTGGTGGCGCCGCCGCCCGGGTAGCTGAGGAATGTCGCCGATCTGCGAGAACCCTGGACGACCAGCGGCTTTTGAGTACAATTGCCGCTGAGCCTAATACACCGGAAACGGCGGAGCGAAACCGCCCCTCTAGTGACATTGCCCACGGTTCCACAAAGTCCTATTGACATCCATCCGGCCTGTGGAACCATCGATGTAACAGTGCAACAACATTTGTGTGTGCACAGGTTAACGACCTCGGCGAGTGGAAACACTCCCTCACCTTGGTGCGCACACAGTTATTCGAAGGAGTAGCGACACATGGATTGGCGCCATACTGCGGTCTGTCGGGACGAAGATCCGGAACTGTTCTTCCCGGTTGGGAACAGCGGCCCGGCTCTGGCCCAGATCGCTGACGCGAAGCTCGTCTGCAATCGCTGCCCGGTCGTCACCGAGTGCCTGACCTGGGCACTGGATTCCGGCCAGGATGCCGGCGTGTGGGGCGGAATGAGCGAAGACGAGCGTCGCGCTCTCAAGCGCCGCAACGCCCGCACCCGGGCGCGCACCGGAGTCTAGTCCTCGGACTTCTCACTGCGGCCCCGGCGACCACGCCGGGGCCGCAGTTTTTGCCCCCAGGCGCCCTTACGGTGCAACCCCGCGGCCGGCGCGCCGGCCGATGGGCACCCGCAGCACCGCATGGGTGCCGCCACCAGGCGCCGCGCGCATCTCCAGGGAGCCGTCCAACTCGGCGTTCACCAGGGTGCGCACGATCTGCAGACCGAGCCGGTCAGAGGCCTCCAGGGTGAAACCCTCCGGTAGGCCGCGGCCGTCGTCGTCGACGACGATCTCCAGCGAACGGGCCGAACGATCGGCCCGGATCACCACCCGACCGCGTTTGTCGGCCGGATCGAATGCGTGCTCAATGGCATTCTGCGCCAGTTCGGTGACGACCATGACCAGCGCCATGGCGCGGTCGGCGTCGAGCACGCCCAGGCTGCCCTCCCGGTTGATCCGGATCGGGGTGTCCACCCGGGCCACGTCGTTCATGATGGGCAGGATCCGGTCGATGACCTCGTCGAGGTTGACCTCCTCATCGACCGACATCGACAACGCGTCGTGCACCTGGGCGATCGCGGCGACGCGCCGGACCGACTCCATCAGCGCTTCGCGGCCCTCGTCGTTGTTGGTGCGCCGGGCCTGCAGCCGCAACAGCGCGGCCACGGTCTGCAGGTTGTTCTTGACCCGGTGATGGATCTCGCGGATCGTCGCGTCCTTGGACAACAGCGCCCGGTCCCGCCGCTTGACCTCGGTGACGTCGCGGATCAGCACCGCGGCTCCGGCCGGTGCGCCGCCCACACCGAGCGGCAGGGTCCGCAGCAGGACCGCCGCCCCCCCGGCGTCGATCTCCAGCCGCATCCCCGAACCGCCGGCCAGCGAGTGGCCGACGTGTTCGGCGAGTTCCTGGGCCTCGAACGGATCCGACAACAGCGGCCGGGTGATGGCGATCAGGTTGTGGCCCTCGAGTTCGGAGTTGAGACCCATCCGGTGGTAGGCCGACAGCGCGTTGGGGCTGGCGTAGGTGACCACGCCGTCGACGTCGAGGCGGATGAATCCGTCCCCGACCCGGGGGCTCGACCGGGACAACGCCAGGTCGGCCACATTGGGGAAGCTTCCCTCCGACACCATCTCCAACAAGTGCCCGGCGCAGTCCAGGTAGGCGGTCTCCAGGGGCGAGGACGTGCGCCTGCCGTCGCCCGCGGTCTGGTGGGTGAGCATGGCGACCACCTCGCCGCGGTAGCGCACCGGCACCGCCCCCTGCAGGGCATCCTCGCCGACGACCGTGCCGACGGCGTCGGTCAGCAGCAGCGTTGAGGCGGTGTTGGGGCGGCACTGTGCGACGCAGACCATGGCGCCGCCTTCGCGGCGGACCCACATGAGGAAGTCGCCGAAGGACATATCCGCCAGCAACTGCCATTCACCGACCACCGCATGCAGGTGGTCGACGGCGACGCCGGGCAGTTCGGTGTGTTCGGCGAGCAGGTCACCGAGGGTCGACACGGGACCGCGAGTCGAGGATGCCGCCGACGAACGGGGCGGAAGAGGAGCGAGCCATCAGACGTGGTGGCTAGTCGATGATGGCGATCAGGTCGCCGGCCTTGATGACATCGCCCACGGCGACGTTGACCTCGGTGACGGTGCCCCCCACCTCGGCGAGCACCGGAATCTCCATTTTCATCGACTCCAGGAGCACCAGCGTGTCCCCGGGACCGATCTGGTCGCCCTCGCTGACGACGACCTCCAGCACACTGGCCACGATCTCAGCGCGCACGTCCTCGGCCATAACCCCTATCGAACCACAACACCGGGTATCCGGTGCCGGTAGCCGCCGTGAGACACTAGACGCAATGACGCAGCCGGCGGGCAATCAGCGACCGGCGGCAATCACGAGGAGGAACACCCATGGCGAAGCGTGGGCGCAAGAAGCGCGACCGTAAGCACAGCAAGGCCAACCACGGCAGGCGTCCCAACGCCTGATTTCGGTTGGGGCCTGATTTCGTTGGGGCCTGATTTCGTTGGGGCCTGATTTCGTTGGGGCCTGATTTCGTTGGGGCCTCACCACCGAGCGTGCAGCCAGCGTCACATTCGAAGCCGAGTGTGACGCTGGCTTCACGCTGGCGTGGTGACGGGCACTAGCCCCGGCGGATGATCGTCGTCTGGCTGATCTGGATCCGCACCCGCTCCACCAGATAGCTCGGCGCCTTGTCGCCGCTGCACTTGGTGGCGATCAGGTTCTTGATCCGCTCCTCCACGCCGTAGTGGCGCAGGCAGGCCGGGCAATGGTCGAGGTGGCGGCGCAGCCGTTCGCGCTCGTCGTCGGTGACCTCGCCGTCGAGCATGGCCCACACCTCCCGGATCACCACCGCGCAGTCGGTGTGGCCGGCATCAGGGTCGTCCCGGGCCTCGTGTTCATGGTCAAAGCTCACGACGACACCTCCTCGTCGCTGGACTCGTCCTGCGGCTGACCGCGCAACAGACCGCGGTCCCTGGCGACATCGGCGAGCAGGCCGCGCAGTTGCCGCCGGCCCCGGTGCAGGCGGGACATGACGGTCCCGATCGGCGTTTCCATGATCTCGGCGATCTCCTTGTAGGGCAGGCCCTCGACGTCGGCGAGGTAAACCGCGAGCCTGAACTCTTCTGGTAACGCTTGGAGAGCCTCTTTGATTTCACTATCGGGAAGATTTTCCAGCGCCTCCACCTCGGCGGAGCGCAATCCGGTGGACGTGTGCTCGGCGCTGGCGGCCAATTGCCAGTCGGTGATCTCGTCGGTGGGGTACTCGGCGGGCTGGCGCTGCTTCTTGCGGTAGGTGTTGATGTAGGTGTTGGTCAGGATGCGGTACAGCCAGGCCTTGAGGTTGGTGCCCTCCCGGAAGGACCGGAACGCCGCATAGGCCTTGACCATGGTTTCCTGCACCAGGTCCTCGGCGTCGGCGGGGTTTCGCGTCATCCGCAGCGCGCCGCCGTAGAGCTGATCCATCAGGGGGATGGCGTCACGCTCGAAGCGCGCGGTCAGCTCGGCGTCGGTCTCCTCGCGGGCGGCGCCGTCCGCGTCCCGGCCGGGCTCGTCGTTTTCGGTCATTGGACAGTGATCCTAAGCTGTCGACCTATGACACTCTCTGGGGCAACCTTCTCCGGCAAGACCCTGTTCATCTCCGGCGCCAGCCGCGGCATCGGCCTGGCGATCGCCAAGCGGGTCGCCGCCGACGGCGCCAACGTGGCCCTGGTGGCCAAAACCACCGAGCCGCACCCCAAACTGCCCGGCACCATCTACACCGCTGCCAAGGAGATCGAGGAGGCCGGCGGGCAGGCCCTGCCGATCGTCGGCGACGTCCGCGACGGCGACTCGGTGGCTGCAGCGGTCGCCGCATGCGTCGAACAGTTCGGCGGCATCGACATGTGCGTCAACAACGCCAGCGCGATCAACCTCGGGTCCATCGAGGAGGTGCCGCTCAAGCGCTTCGACCTGATGAACGGCATCGAGGTGCGCGGCACCTACGCCGTTTCGCAGGCCTGCATCCCGCACCTGAAGGGCCGGGAGAACCCGCACATCCTGACCCTCTCCCCGCCGGTCCGGCTGGAGCCGAAGTGGCTGCGGCCGACGCCGTACATGATGGCCAAGTTCGGGATGACGTTGTGCGCGTTGGGGATCGCCGAAGAAATGCGCGCTGCGGGCATTGCCTCGAACACGCTGTGGCCGCGCACCGCGATCGCCACCGCCGCGGTGCAGAACCTGCTCGGCGGCGACGAGATGATGGCACGCTCGCGTAAGCCGGAGGTGTACGCCGACGCGGCCTACGCGGTGCTGAGCCGTCCGGCACGCGAGTACACCGGGCAGGCCCTGCTGTGCGAGGACGTGCTGCTGGACAGCGGCGTCACCGACCTGTCGGTCTACGACTGTGTGCCCGGCTCCGAGCTCGGCGTGGACTTCTGGGTGGACAGCCCGAACCCGCCGGGTTACACCGGACCCTGAGCGATTACCCCTTGCGGCCCAGCCGGCGCCAGCCCTGCCCGGCGAACGCCCGCATCGCCACCAGCGCGAACTTGGCCTGCTTGCGCGGCGCCGAGTACCACATCATCTCCGACTTCTGGGTCGGGATCCGCGGGGCGGTGATGGCCTGCTGGCGGCAGAACTTGATGAGGCCGTTGGCGCCGCCGGAGCGGTAGCCGATCCCGGAATCCTTCCAGCCGCCCATCGGCAGCGTCGGGCAGAACACGTTGGTCAGGGCGTCGTTGATGTTCACCGCGCCGCACTCCAGCCGGCGGGCCACCCGTTCGCCGCGGCCGGTGTCGCGGGTCCACACCGTGGCCGACAGCCCGTAGCGGGAGTCGTTGGCCAGCCGGATCGCCTCCTCCTCGTCGGCGACCTTGACCACCGGCAGGGTGGGCCCGAAGGTCTCCTCGGCGATGCAGCTCATGGACGCGTCGACGTCGGCGAGCACGGTGGGCTGGAAGAACGTCCCCACCCCGGTGGGCTTGCCACCGGTGAGCACCTTGGCGCCGGCGGCGACGGCGTCCTGCACGTGCCGGTCGACGATGTCGCGCTGGGCTCCGGTGGCCATCGCGCCGGTGTCGAACGTGAAGTCGCCGCCGGTCTCGCTGCCCTGCTGCATCTTGGCCACGTTCGCGGTCAGCTTCGCGACGAACTCGTCGTAGATCGGGGCCTCGACGTACACCCGCTCCACCGAGATGCACACCTGGCCGGCGTTGAACATGCCGCCCCAGGCGATGCCGTTGGCGGCGCGGTCCACGTCGGCGTCGGCCAGCACCAGGGCCGGGTCCTTGCCGCCGAGTTCCAGGCTGAACGGGGTCAGCCGCTCGGCGCAGGCGACCGCGACCTTGCGGCCGGTGGCCGTCGAACCGGTGAAGTGGACGTAGTCGGAGTTCTCGATCACCGACGCGCCGGTGGCGCCGTAGCCGGTGGTCAGACCGAGCACCGGCGGGGCGCCGACCTCGTTCCAGCCGCGTACGAACTCCACGGCCGAAAGGGGCGTCACCTCAGAGGGTTTCAGCAACACCGCCGCACCGGCGGCCAGCGCGGGCACCACGTCCAGGCCGAGCATCGCCAGCGGGAAGTTCCACGGCTCGATGATGCCGACCAGCGGGTAGGGCCGGTACACGGTGGTGAGCTTCTTGACCTTGAACAGCGGGCTGTGCGCCTTGGGGTGCTTGTCGGCGAGGAACTCCTCGGCGTGGGTGGCCCAGTACTTGATGGCGTCGGCGACCCCGACCGGCTCGAGGGCGGCGTCGATATGGCTCTTGCCGGTCTCCGACATCAGCACCTCGGTCAGGTGGTCGGCGTTGTCCAGGATCCAGTCCTGCCACCTCAGCATCCACTTCTTGCGACCGGAGCCGCCCATGGCTTCCCAGTCCTGCTGGAACAGCCGCAACTCGCGGGCCTTGGCGGCGACCTCCTCCGGGCCGTCGACCGGCACCGAGCCGGCCACCTTCCCGGTGGCGGGGTTGAGCACCGTGATGGTGTCGGCCTTGGGTTCCACTGCGGTCATTGACGGTTCCTCCGGGGCATGTCAGGGGCTTGCGCCGATGCTATCGCCAACCGCCGCATCAGAACAGACCGACCGGTTGGTTGCCATGCTCGGCCGGGGCGATCAACTCCGGTCCGTTGTTGGCGACCTTGTTCACCAACGTCGACACCTCGCGCACGGCGATGCCGCTGATGTCGGGCACCGCGGCCAACAGCCCGTCCGGGGCCGGGCCGTCGGGGTCCAGCCAGCGATCCCAGTCGGCCGCGCCGAGAACCAGCGGCATGCGGTCGTGGATCCGGGCCAGTTCACCGACCGCGTCGGTGGTGATGATGCTGCAGGTCAGCAGCGGTGTGCTGGCGGCGGCGGGTTTCCAGGCCGACCACAGCCCGGCCGTGAACAGCGGACGGCCGTCCGCGGCGCACATGTAGAACGGCGTCTTGCGCGCCTTGGGGCCCGCGTCGGGGCTCGGCATCCATTCGTAGTAGCCGTCCATCGGGATCAGGCAGCGCTTGTGCTGCGCCGAGGACCGAAAGGCCGGCGAGGTGGTGACGGTCTCGGCGCGCGCGTTGATCAGCAGCGGCCCCTTGGCCGGCACCCCGCCGTCGGGACCGGGCCGGGCCCAGGACGGCAGCAACCCCCAGCGCATCAGCCGGATCCGCCGGGTCGCGGCGTCCTCGTCCCCAATCCCGGGTCGCTGCGCTCCTGCCCGCCGGTCGGGCTCGTCATGGCGGGCGACGACGGCGAGGATGTCGGTGGTGGGGGCGACGTTGTAGTTCGGCGGCCGGATACCCGCGCCGCCGGTCTCGTCGAGGGCACCGATCTCCTCGGCCAGCCGGGCCGGATCGGTGGTGGCCGCGAAACGTCCGCACATGAGTCCATAGTGCCCCGGCTCGGCGCCCCGGATCGTCGGGGCAAGGCAGGATGTAGCCCGTGAACCTCTGGCCGGCACCCCTTACCTCCGCGCCGGTGCGCGCCCGCGTGGAGGTGCCCGGATCGAAGTCCATGACCAACCGCGCGCTGATCCTGGCGGCCCTGGCCGCCGCGCAGGGGGCCGGCTCGTCGCGGATTATCGGCGCGCTGCGCAGCCGTGACACGAACCTGATGATCGGTGCGCTGCAGACCCTGGGTTTCGCCATCGACGGTGACGGTGACGACCTGACCGTAGGGGGTTCGCTGCGACCCGACCCGCAGGCCCGCATCGACTGCGGCCTGGCCGGCACCGTGCTCCGGTTCGTGCCGCCACTGGCGGCACTGGGCACCGCGGCGGTGCGCTTCGACGGCGACGAACAGGCCCGCGCACGGCCGATCACCCCGCTGCTCGACGGACTGCGCGGCCTCGGGGTCCAGATCGCGGGCGGGGGCTTGCCGTTCACCGTCCACGGCCGGGGCGCGGTGCCCGGCGGACCGGTCCGCATCGACGCGTCGGCGTCCTCGCAGTTCGTCTCCGGGCTGTTGCTGTGCGGGGCGGCGTTCGACGACGGACTGACCGTCGTCCACACCGGCGAGACGGTCCCGTCGGCCCCGCACATCGCGATGACCGCCGCGATGCTCGCCGAGGCCGGAATCGACGTCGACTCCAGCACCGGCAATCAGTGGCGGGTGGAGCCCGGACGGGTTCGCGCACACGACTGGGCGATCGAACCGGACCTGTCCAACGCACTGCCGTTCGCCGCCGCGGCAACCGTCACCGGCGGCACGGTGCGCATCGCCGCCTGGCCGACCATCAGCGTCCAGCCGGCACCGATCATCCTGTCGATCCTGCGCCTGATCGGATGCACTGTCGCACATGAGGATTCCGGCCTGGCGGTCACCGGCCCCGCCGCCTACGGCGGCTTCGACATGGACTTGCGGGAAGTCGGCGAGCTCGCCCCGTCGGTGGCCGCGCTGGCGGCGCTGGCGCAACCCGGCTCAGTCTCGCGACTCACCGGCATCGCGCACCTGCGCGGCCACGAGACCGACCGGCTGGCCGCGCTGAGCACCGAGATCAACGGCCTGGGCGGCGACTGCGTCGAGATACCGGACGGCCTGGTGATCACGGCGGCGCCGCTGCACGGCGGGGTGTGGCACTCCTACGCCGACCACCGGATGGCCACCGCCGGGGCGATCATCGGCCTGCGGGTTCCCGGCGTCGAGGTGCAGGACATTGCCACCACCGCCAAGACCTTGCCGGACTTCCCCGGGATGTGGGCCGGAATGCTCGAGGGACGCGGTTGAGCATCCGGCGTTCCGGGGAGTACGACGAATCGGATGTCCACATCCGGGCGGGGCGCGGATCGCGCCCTCGCACCAAGACCCGCCCCGAGCACGCCGACGCCGAACCGGCGATGGTGGTCACCGTGGACCGCGGCCGGTGGGGCTGTGTCCTGGGCGGCGACCCGGACCGGCGGGTGACCGCGATGCGCGCCCGCGAACTGGGCCGCACGCCGATCGTGGTCGGCGACGAGGTCGATGTGGTCGGCGACCTGTCCGGGCGCACCGACACCCTGGCCCGGATCGTCCGCCGCGGTGAGCGCCGAACGGTGTTGCGCCGCACCGCCGATGACACCGACCCGACCGAGCGGGTGGTGGTGGCCAACGCCGACCAGATGATGGTGGTGGTGGCACTGGTGGACCCGCCGCCCCGCACCGGGTTCGTGGACCGCGCACTGATCGCCGCCTACACCGGCGGAATCCGGCCGATCCTGTGCCTGACCAAGACCGACCTGGCGCCGGCGGCCGAGTTCGCCGAGCAGTTCGCCGACCTGGACCTGACCGTCGTCACCGCCGGCCGTGACAAACCGGTCGAGCCGGTGCGCGCGCTGCTCGACGGGCACATCACCGTGCTGCTCGGCCACTCCGGGGTCGGCAAGTCGACGCTGGTGAATCGGCTTCTGCCACATGCCGATCGGGCCATCGGCGACGTCTCCGGGGTGGGCAAGGGCCGGCACACCTCCACCCAGTCGGTGGCGCTACCCCTGGGCGGCGGCGGCTGGGTGGTCGACACTCCGGGGGTGCGCTCGTTCGGACTGGCCCACATCAAGCCCGACGACGTGGTGATGGCCTTCTCCGATCTCGCCGAAGCCGTGGACGGCTGCTCGCGCGGGTGCGGGCACCTCGGGCCGCCGGCCGACCCGGAGTGCGCCCTCGACGACCTGACCGGGGCACCTGCCCGGCGGGTGGCTGCGGCCCGGCGGCTGCTGAACGTGCTGGCCGAGGCCAGCGGATACTAGACACGACTGGTCGAATTACTTTGGCCGCCGGCTGACGAAGGAGCGTTTATGAGCAGCACCATCGGGAATGTCCCGGTGATCACCCTCAATGACGGCCACCACATTCCCCAGCTGGGGTTCGGCGTCTTCAAGGTGGAACCGCCCGAGACGGCCGCGGCGGTCCGCGCCGCCCTGGACATCGGCTATCGGCACATCGACACCGCGCAGATGTACGGCAACGAGGAAGGCGTGGGCCAGGGTATCCGCGACGCCGGCCTGGACCGGGGGCATGTGTTCATCACCAGCAAGCTCAACAACGGCTTCCACCGCCCCGACGACGCCCGCCGCGCCTTCGAGGAGACGCTGCGCGCACTCGGCACCGACTACGTCGACCTGTTCCTCATCCACTGGCCGCTGCCCACGCTGTACGACGGCGACTTCGTCTCCACCTGGAAGACGTTGGAGGACTTCGCAGCCGACGGCCGCGCCCGCAGCATCGGGGTGTCGAACTTCCAGATCCACCACCTGGAGCAGCTGGCCCGCGACACCGGAATCACCCCGGCGGTCAACCAGATCGAGGTGCATCCCTACTTCACCAACGACGAGGTGCGTGCCTACGGAATCGAGCACGACATCGCCACCGAGGGCTGGTCACCGATCGCGCGCGGCAAGGTGCTCGGCGACCCGGTGGTGATCCGCATCGCCAAGGCCTACGGGGTGCACCCCGCGCAGGTGGTGCTGCGCTGGCATATCGAGCGCGGTGACATCGTCTTTCCGAAATCGATTCACCCGCAACGGATCAAGGACAACTTCGAGATCTTCGACTTCGACCTCGGTGACGAGGAGATCGAGGCGCTCACGGCGCTGAACAAGGGCGAGGCGGGCCGGATGGGCCCCAACCCGGACACGTTTGCCTATATCCCGGACTGAGCGTTCCGGGACGCGGGGCTGCCACGACGACGGGCACGCACCGCGGCGATCGCCGACTTGAGGCCGCGGACCCGCTCCCCCGGACCGAGCGCGTCGAACATGCGCTCGCTGCGGGTTTCGGGGGCGTCGTCTGCCGTGGCGCGCAGGAACCGGTCGGGCAGTGAGAGTTTGGCGATGGTCCGCCAGGTCTTGGCGTACTGAACCAGCATCGGCCCGCTGGTGTAGGGCAGGTCGTACTTGTCGCACAGCGCCCGCACCCGCACCGAGATCTCAGCCAGCCGCCGGCTCGGGAGGTCCGGGTAGAGATGGTGCTCGATCTGATAGGACAGGTTGCCGGTCATGAACCCCAGCACCGGCCCGGCGTCGATGTTCGCGCTGCCGAGCATCTGACGCAGATACCACTGCCCCTGACCCTCCCCCGCCATATCGCTGGCGGTGAACTTCTCCGCACCGTCGGGGAAGTGACCGCAGAAGATCACCGCATTGGCCCACAGATTGCGAAGCACATTGGCCAGCAGATTCGCCTTGAGGGTGGACGTGAATCCGGCACCCGGCGACAGCGCGGTCAGCGCCGGATACACCAGATAGTCCTTGGCGAGCTGGCGACCGGCCTTGGTCGAGAGCTCACGCAGCCGCTCGATGGCGGCCAGACGCGTCTCGGGGTTGGCGACCTTGCGCAACTCCAAGTGCTGCAGGGCGATTCCCCACTCGAACTGAACGGCCAGCACGGTGTTGATCACCAGGTTGAGAACGTTCCGCGGCTTCCACGGCTCATCGCGGGTGACGCGCAGGACGCCGTAACCGACGTCGTCGTCCATACCCAGGATGTTGGTGTACTTGTGGTGCGCGACGTTGTGGGTGATGCGCCAGTGCTTGGAGGCGCCGACCATGTCCCACTCCCAGGTGGAGGAGTGGATCTCCGGGTCATTCATCCAGTCCCACTGGCCGTGGAGGACGTTGTGGGCGATCTCCATGTTCTCGATGATCTTGGCCACCGCAAGCGTGCCGGCGCCGGCCCACCAGGCCACTCGCTTCGAGCCGAAGGCCAGCAGAAGTCGCCCGGCCACCTCCAGTCCGCGCTGGGCGGCGATGGTGCGGTGGATGTAGCGGGCGTCGGACTCCCCCAAGGCGTCCTCGACGTCACGGCGGATGGCGTCGAGTTCGGTCGCCAGAGCGTCGACGTCGGCGTCGGTCAGGTGGCAGAAAGCCTCGATATCGCTGATCGCCATCAGATGTCCACCACACAATCGCCACTGGGCGCCGTCACGCAGACCTGCACCCGGCTGCCGGGCTCATACTCGGCGCCGTTGCGCAGATCGACCACACGGCCGTCCACCAAGCTCACCACACAGGTATGGCAGATGCCCATCCGGCAGCCGAACGGCAGCCGAACACCGGCTTGCTCACCGGCTTCCAGAAGGGAGGTCGCCGCATCAGCCGTCCTGGTGACACCGCTGCGGGCGAACGTCACCGCACCGCCCCCGCCCGGCACCGCCCCGCGCACGGCGGCGAAACGCTCCAGGTGCAGACGGTCGGCGATTCCCGCTGCCGCCCAGACTCTTTCGGCTTCGGCCAGCATTGCCTCGGGTCCGCAGGCCCAGGTCTGGCGCTCAGGCCAGTCGGGCGCCACATCGTCGAGCCGGGCGAGGTCGAGGCGGCCGTCGGTCCGGGTCGCGCGCACCGTCAGCCGGTATCCGGGATGGCTGCCGGCAAGCACCCGCAATTCGTCGGCGAACATCACGTCCTCCGGGGTGGGCGCACTGTGCACGTGAGTGATGTCCGTGCCGCCGAGCTGCCCACGACGCGCCATGGTTCGCAGCATCGACATCACCGGGGTGATGCCCGAACCGGCGGTCAGGAACAGCACCGCCGGCGGCGGCGGATCCGGAAGGACGAAATTGCCCTGCGGCGCCGCCAACCGGACCACGGTGCCCGGGCGCACCCCGCTGACCAGATGGCTGGACAGCAAGCCCTCCGGCATGGCCTTGACGGTGATGCTCACGGTGCGGGATCCCGTTGCGCGCGGCGGGGAGGTCAGCGAGTAGGACCGCCACCGCCACCGGCCGTCGACCAGCAGGCCGATGCCGATGTACTGCCCCGGTCGGTGATCGGCGGCGAACCCCCACCCCGGCTTGATCACCAGGGTCGCCGAATCGGCGGTCTCCGGGCGCACCTCGACGATGCGGCCGCGCAACTCTCGCGCCGACCACAGCGGGTTGATCAGCTTCAGAAAGTCGTCGGGCAGCAGCGGTGTGGTCACCGGGCTGATCAGGGCTCGCACGGCGGCGCCGAGCCTGACCTGGGTCGTCACCCTCGCCACGTTACCGCAGGCCGCCGCCCCTCAGAGAAGGTCGAGCAGGAACGGCACCTCCTGGGTGGCGTACCAGGCCAGGGCATGATCCTGGGCGTCACCCACGGTCAGTTCGGCGTCCTCGTCGCCGAGGTCGGCGTCGTCGATCACCGCGATGGCGGCCCGCACGGCAGGCTCGGCATCGGAGTTGTCGACGTACACCGCCGCCACCTGATCCATGCCCACCCGGCCCTGCACCCGGACGACGGCATCGTCGAGGTCGGGCCGCGCCGTCACCGTGTCCGTCGAGGCGTCCGCGATGATCACCGCCCGGCGGGCCGGGGCCTCCGGAGGTTCGCCGGACAACAGCCGGATCGACGCCATGGCCGCCTCGCCGATCGCCACCTCGGCCAGTTCCTCGTCATCGCCCTCGGCGTATGACTCGCGCAATCCGGGAGTGACGGCGAATGCGGTACCGCCACGTGGCTGCACGGAGCCGTCGGCGACCAGTTCCTGCAACATCGACAGGGTTGCCGGAATGTAGACGCGCATACCGGGAAGGCTACTTGGAGCGCTCTTCCTTGTCGCCGAGCAGCGAGTTCGCGAAGTCGGGCACGAAGTTGGTGAGGTCACGCGGCGGCCGGCGGTAGTTTCCGATCTGCGGACGCTCCGGGATCACCACCTTCTCCACCTCCACCTCCTCGTAGGGGATGCTGGACAGCAGGTGCGAGATCATGTTCAGCCTGGCGTGCTTCTTGATGTGAGACTCCACCTCGAACCACGGACTGGCCGGGGTGTCGGTGTGCACCATCATGTCGTCCTTGGCCCGGGAGTAGTCCTCCCAGCGGTAGATGGACTCCATGTCCATCGGGGAGAGCTTCCAGCGCCGCAGCGGGTCGTTGAGCCGGGACTTGAAACGGCGTAGCTGCTCCTCCTCGGAGACCGAGAACCAGTACTTCCGCAGCATGATTCCGTCGTCGATGAGCATCTGCTCGAAGATCGGGCACTGGCGCAGAAAAAGCGTCTCCTCGTGCGGAGTGCAGAAACCCATCACCCGTTCGACCCCGGCACGGTTGTACCAGGAGCGGTCGAACAACACGATCTCACCCTTGGTGGGCAGGTGCTCGATGTAGCGCTGGAAGTACCACTGGCCCTTCTCCCGGTCGCTGGGAGCCGGCAGCGCGGCGATGCGCGCGGCACGGGGGCTGAGATACTCGGTGATGCGCTTGATCGTTCCGCCCTTGCCTGCGGCGTCACGCCCCTCGAAGAGGATCACGATCCGCGCACCGGTGGCCCGAACCCACTCCTGGACCTTCACCAATTCGGTTTGCAGGCGGAATAATTCGGCCTCGTAGACGTCGTTGGACACCTTGGCGACGGCGGCGTTCTTCGACTTGTCTTTCGTGGACGTGTCTTTCGTGGACTTGTCGTCCTTGGACTTCTTACTCACCGGCGAATCCTACGACGGAACCGCTACTGGGCGCCGTCTATTAGCTCTTCGAGCGACTCGGCCAGAAGTTCGGGAAAGACGTCGACGTCGGTCATGGCGTCACGGTCGGCATTGATGCCGTAGTAGACCATTCCGCAGTACGACGTCACCCCGATGGCGAGCACCTGATCGTGCAACAGGGGCGGAACCGCGTAAGTCTCGAGCAGCTTCGCGCCTGCGATGTACATCTGGGCCTGCGGCCCAGGCACATTCGTGATCAGGAGATTGAACTGCCGCGGTGGGTACTGGGTTGCCACCCGGGTGCCCATGGCATGCAGAGTCGGTGGCGGGAAGCCGGACAACGTCACGATGGTGCGCGCGTCGACCAGACTCGTCACCGCGGAGTGGGACTCGGTGGCATGGGCGATCTGCGACAACCGCACCACCGGATTGCCCTCTCCCACCGGCAGATCGATGAGGAACGGCGCGACCTCGCTGATGGCCTGCCCCGCACCCGAGGCAGCCATTTCGGCGTCGGGGTACACCGAGGTCGGCGCCATCGCCCGGACCGTGAGGCTGGACGACACCGGTTCGCCCCGGGACAGCAGCCAGTTGCGCAGTGCGCCGGCGATCACCGTCAGCACGACGTCGTTGACATCGCAGTCGTAGCGGGCCCGAAGCCGCCGGAAATCGGCCAGTGGGGCCGAGGCCACGGTGAACCGGCGGTGACGCGACACCGTCGTATTGAGCGGACTGCTCGGTGCGCTGCGCCCGGCCACCCGCCGGGCCATCTGCGCCGCACGGCGGCCCACATTGACCAGGTCTCCGCTATTGCCGGCGACGTCGAGGACCGTCGACCGCAACGCCCGCAACTCCTGACCCGGACGGGCCATCCAATCCCCCACCGCGTCGAGGATCAACCGGCCCTCCGACGGCTCACGGGCGGGTAGCCAGATGTCCTCGCCGAGATCGGCGGGCCGGCGACTGCGGTCGGCGATGACGTGGCCGATCTCGCACGCCGCGACTCCGTTGATCAGCGACTGGTGAGATTTGATGAACAGTGCCAGGCGGTTTCCCTCCAGGCCCTCGATGAGGTACATCTCCCACAGCGGCCGGCCGCGATCCAGCGGCCGGCCGGCCAGCCGGGACACCAACTCGTGAAGTTGCGCGTCGCTGCCCGGCGACGGCAGCGCCGAGCGCCGCACGTGATAGGTGATGTCGAAGTCCGGGTCGTCGATCCATACCGGGCGGGCGATGCCGAGCACCACCTCGCGCACCTTCTGCCGGTATCGCGGGATCTGCGGCAGCCGTCGCTCCACCGTCTCCAGCAACGTGTCGTAGTTCAGCCCCCCGCGGGGCCGACGCAGGATCGACAACGACCCCACGTACATCGGCGTCGTCGTCTCCTCACGGTGATAGAACGACGCATCCGATGTCGACAGCCGAGTCACCATCGCCGGGGGATCTCCGCACTCACGCCGTTACGGTAACCGTGGCGGGGCGAACGTGTAACCACCCACCTCGACGGCCGACTACGTCCGGCCGTGCCGGCGTGCGCGGAGCAGGATCAGCGCAGCGCCGACGGCCGCGATCGCCGCAACACCACCGGCCACCCACCAGAACACGTTCGACTGCTGCGGCGCGGCCTCAGCGGACTCGATGACCGGAGGATTGGCAATGGTGAGCGGCTCGGCGCCGGGCACCGAGACGACCGCCCGGCCGTTGAGGCCCCCCCAGCGACTGGTCAGCCAGTTCAGCAGACTGTCGAGTTGGCCGGGCGCCCCGTTGGAACTGGCGATCAGCAGCGAGCGCTGTCCGTCGAACACCGTCTGCAGCGAGCCGAACTTGACCTCGGGGTCCAGCGTCAGGCTTGCAGATTGCCCCTGCGGGTCGACGCCCTGGACGGTCAGCTTTCCACCCTCGGTGTTGAACGGCAGCGTGACGGAGGGGTCGTCGAAGCCGTCGGGGGAAATGAGTACTGCCGAACCGCCGCTGCCGATCGCCTCCCGCAGCGTGGCGACCTCCGTCGTCAACGGAATACCGCTCATGCGCTGCAAGCCCACGGCGATCTGGGCGGCACGGACGGTGTCACCGAAGGTGTCCGGCCCGATTCCGAACTGCACGGTCGGCATCAGTGCCTGCGGGAATCCCTGGATTCCCTGCGGCACAGGAGGATTGGCGGGCCGGGCCTGAATCGTGGACTCGCCGTCGATCCGGAGCGCCACCGGCAGGTAGTCGCCGCAGTGTCCGGGATCGCCGGTGGTGTGGACGGCCACTTCGAGGGTGACGAATCGCTTGAGCAACTTGTCGGGAACGGTCACCGTGCGATCGATGACGCCGTCCGGGGTGGCCGCCCACCGGTCGATGACCTTGTCGCCGATCGAGACGGTCACCTCACCGCCGAAGTCGCGGGGCATCGGGGTGTGCGATCCGAGCAGGTGAACGCGGAATCCCGCCAGGGGGTGGCCGAAGCGGGTTTGATCCAGATCGATTCCGACCCGCGGCCACAATGCGTTGTTGGTCAGGTCGCCGGAGCGGGTCACATCGGCGACGGTGGTGTTGTCGCTGAGCAGTTCCTGCTCGGGCAAGTCGTCGGCGACCGCCTTGGCGCTGGTGGCGAACGGCAATGAGGCGCTGGACAACAGCCGCGCCTGGTCGGCGAGGTCCTTGCCGGCGCCCGAGATCAGCAGCGAGGGCACACCCGAACCCTGGAGCGAAAGCCCTTTCTCGCCACCCTCTTTGACGACGATCTGCCGCTCCAGCGGCGCGGCCGGCGCGTCGAGGGCCGTCTTGCCGGCCGGCAGCGGCACGACGACGACAACGGGGCTCTGACCGTTGTGGGTGGCGATGGCCGCCGCGACCTGGACGGCGGCGTCGGACTCCGCCGGGGAGGGCTTGGGCGGCATGCCGATGGTGACCTTGCGGAGCACCGGCGGCAGGAAGTTGGCGACCGAGGTGGGGACCGCGACACCTCCGGTGAACGTCGCCGCGATGTCGACCAGTCGAAGCGGCGCGTCGTCATCCCAGCAGTAGGGATCCACCGGGATGGCGGTCAGCCCGAGGGTCAGGTTCACCCACCCCCCCGATACCTCCACATCCTTGAGCGGGATCACGATGTCGGCCTGGTCCTGGGTCGGCAGGCTGACCCGGGAGATCGTCCGGCCGTTCTGGCTGACCGTGAGGTTGCCGAATCTGAGCCGGACCGGGATTTCGACCGTGGCCCGCAAGGCGACCGGGGCCAGGCCGGGCGGCACCGGGAAGGTCATGCTCGTCGTGATGTTGTCGCGGTGGAGGAAGAACGCGACCGTCCCGGACCCCCCAAGATCCGACAACGACATCGTGGCGGCCTCGCCGGAGACGCCGATATCGCCCAACGGTTGGGCAGTTGCGAGCGGGGAGGTCCAGAGGACCATCGCGACAACCCCGGCCAGCGCTCCGATACGACGCATTGCCACCCTCGCACTATCAGTCGACGCCCCGGCCAGTTCCGGAATCAGACGATTGTTCAATTTAACGGCTCGAATCGCATCCAGTCGACGAGCAGGGTCGCCGGGAATCGAGTCGAGTCGTCCGGTGGGCCCGGCCACGTCCCGCCCACCGCGAGATTGATCAGGACGAACATCGGATCGTTGAAGACCCACGGTGAATCGGGCGCCACCGTCTCCGGCGTGAAGGTGGCCAGCACGGTGTCGTCGACTCCGATCGTGACGCTGTTCTCCCGGCGCGTCATCCAGTAGTCGTGGAAATCGGCCGACAGGTCATCGATCGCCCCCTCCTCGACGGCGTCATATTCGGGGCCGTGCACAGCCACGTGGTACTGGGTCGGATCGTTGACCAGTTCGATGATGTCGATCTCACCGCAGTCCGGCCATCCGACGGTCTCGGCGTTCGCCCCCAGCATCCAGAACGCCGACCACAGGCCCTGACCAGCGGGCAGTTTCATCCGGGCGGCAATGGTTCCGAACGGGAACACGATCTTGTCCCGGGTGGTCATCCGGCCTGAGGTGTAACCGTCGCCGGCCTTGCGCGCACGGATCACCAGGTTGCCCTCGCCGTCGAGCATGATGTTCTCCGGCGCGTCGGTATAGGTCTGCAGGCTTCCCGCCTCCCAACCATGTTCGGCGGACGATCCGACGTCGACGGACCAGTAGTCCGGGTTGGGCGGCGCCCCGGCAGGTCCGTCGAACTCCTCGACGAACGCTGAGGTGACCACCGTGCCGGTGCCGGCCTGAGCGCTTCCGCACTCCACGACGGGAAGCGCCAGCAATGCCGACACGAGGGCGACGGCCGTGGATCTGGGCGCCATCCGCCGCCTCACTCGACGACCCCGCCCGGTTCACCGCGGGCCGGCACCTCGACCTGACCCCGGTAAGCCCGCCACACCAGGGGCCCGCAGACCAGAACCTCGACTCCGACTGCGGCAAGCCAGCCAAGACTCAGACCGACCAGACCGCCGTGGTGGGCGCCCAGTGCCGCACCACCGATCTCACCGGCGCCGAGGACGGCCATGAGGACGGCCTCGCGGCCCTCGTTGCCGATGACCCGCGCCAGGGTGACGTGGTGATCTTTGATGACGGTGCCCAGACTCCCGAACGCCAGCACGATCAGAACGAGGTGACCGTTCTGCGCGTACGCCTCCCCGAAGATCCCGAGGATCAGCGCGCCGAACACCAGAATCACGAGGTTGGCCGCGAGACAGATGAGGAGCGCGAACCGCAGCGTGAACCGGAACTCCATGATGAAATCCCGGGAGTCCCGGGCGCCGGAGGCGAAGAGCGCGGTCGCCAGAGCGACCGGCAGGAAGAACACGAAACCGGCCAGCGACCAGCTGGCATAGAGATAGGCGGCCTGCTCCGAACCCAGCACGGCGTTCGCCACGATCGGGATGACGAAGTACGGCATCAACAGCGACGTGTTCAAGGCATGGTGGCGAGCGGCGTCGAACTGCATCCCGCGCAACACCGAAAGGTGCGGAAGTGCCCGCCGCACCGACACCCGGTATCGGCGCATCAGCAGGACCACGACCCCCGCGATCGAGATCGCGTTGGCCAGAAACCAGCTGGCGACGATGTTCAGCGAACCGAACCGCGCCAGCGCCAGGGCGAACGCGCCCAGTAGCACCAGCTTGACGACCGCTTGAGTGATATTGCGGCCCAGTTGAATTCCGCCACCGTGCGCAGCCAACAGAGCCTGGTCGAGCAGGTTGCCGACGGCCTGTGTCGCGACGACGCCGACGAACACCACGGTGGCGACGGGGCGGCTGCCGACACCCGGCAGGCCGAGTAGCGCATCCGGCAGCAGCAGCGCGCATATCAGCGCCGCGAGGCTCGCAACCGCCCCGCAGACCACGGTGACGGTCGACACCAGCGTGCTGCGGCCCTCCCGCATCGCGGGAAGCCGAACCATGACCAGCGTGCCGAACCCGAGCACCGACAGCGGGGCGAGCAGGCCCATGGCGGAGATCGCCGTCGACGCCTCACCGACCGTGGATGCCGGAAAGGCGCGGGCGGCCACCGCCCAGAAGGCGAATCCCAACCCGGCGGTGACCAGGGTGGTCGAGGCCAGCGAGGCCGCACTGCGCAGCAGGAAGCGCAGCTTGTCGCGGTTCTCGGACTGCTGTTCTTCGGCGCCGGCGGGCTGTTCTACGGCGGCCATCCGCCCGCCTTCTTCGCCGCGATGGCATCGAGGTACATCGCCTCGATGCGCTCGACCAGGGCGCCGATGGTGAACTGCCGCGAGCGCTCCCAGCCCGCCGCCCCGAAGGCCGCGGCCGTCTGCGGCTCGCGCAGCAGTCGCGCCAGCGCTCCCGCCAGGGCAGGGGCGTCGCCGGGCGGCACCAGCAGACCGGTCTGGCCGTCGACCACCAGATCGACGATGCCGCCGGACGTGGTGGCGACAACGGGGCGCCCGGCTGCCATGGCCTCCAGCACCACGGTGGGGCACGCGTCGGCGACCACCGACGGCACCACCACCGCCCGCGCCGAACGGAACAGCGCGATGACCTCCTCGTGCGGCACCGGTCCCGGCCAGTGGGCCCCGGGCGGGAAATCCCAGGGCTCCGGCGCACCGTTGCGTCCCACCAACACCAGCGGCGGCGGGGAGTCCAGGAGGCGGTAGGCGTCGAGCAGGACCTGAACTCCCTTGTCGGTGGTGAGATCACCGGCGAACAGCAGCGGGGCATCAGGCTCAGTGGGCGCGATCTCGTCGACGACGAGTTCGTCGGGGATGAAGTTGGAGATCACCCGCGCGTTCAGGCTCGCCCCGTGCAGCCAGTGACCGGCGGGCACCGCGACGGCGTCGGCGACCGCGCTGCTGACCGCGGCCACCTCGGTGAGCAGGCGCGCCCGGCGTCGGGCCGCCCAGGCGTTGGCGGTCACGGTGACCACGCCGTTGGCGGGTCCGTAATGCTCCGACGCGCACGGGAAGCAGCGCTTCACCGACGGCCCCGGGCACAGCTGCCGACCGAACTCCATCAGCCGCTTGGTGGCGCAGACATGGCTGTAGTCGTGCAGTGTCATGACCACCGGCACGCCGGCTCTGGCGGCCGGCCCCAGTGCGCTGTTGACGATCCAGTTGTGGGCGTGGACCACCTCGATCCGACCGCGGGCCAGTTCATCGGCGATCGCGCGGCTGACGCCCGGGTCGGGCACCGGCAGCGCATGCGGCCGGGACGCATCGCTGTAGAGAACGGGAAGGCGCGAGGCCGCGGTGCGGACGCGAACCACCCGGATACCGTCCACCACACCGCTACCGGCCGGATCCTCAGCGGTCGCGAAGCCCAGCAGTGTCACGTCATGGGACCTGGCCGCCAACGCGCGAGCCAGGTTCACGACGTGGCGCTCCTCTCCCCCTGACACCGGCGGAAGGAACTGGGCCAGCAGCAGAATCCTCACCGCGCCACCTCACGGTAGAGATCGTGAAGGTGTCTGGCGCAGTCATCCCAGGTGGGTATCCGCGGTGGTGCGGTCCGCGGCATCCGCGCCAGTTTCAGGACCGCCGCGGCGATGTCACCGGAGGAGGCGTCGAGCGGAATCAACGTCGCCAGGCCGGCCTCACCGAGTTCGGTGAGGCCCGAGGTGTCGGCGACCAGGGCCGGGGTGCCGGTCCCGACCCCTTCCATCACCGCCACGGGATGGGCTTCGTAGTCGCTGAGCAGACACATCACGTCGGCGTCGGACACGACCTTGCCCAGACCGCCCCGCTCATCGGGTCCGTAGCTGCGGATCACGACGTGGTCGGCGACGCCGAGTTCGGCGGCCATCTCCCGCAACCGCGCCTCGTACGGGCCCGTCCCGATCAGTGCCAGGGTGGCCCGGGGCTCCTCGCGCAGGATCAGCGGCATCGCCTGCAGGACACGGTGATGGCCCTTGTACTCCTCGAGGCGGCCGACGGAGACCACCAGCGGGGTTCCGTCGATCCCCGGAGCGGCCGGGTCCACCGGAAGTGGTTGGGAGCCGTTACGAATCAGTCTGATGTCCGCCGCCGGGATGCCCAGGATCTGGGCGAACTTCCTGCGTTCGTACTCGCAGACGGCGACCAGCGCATCGGCCGACCTCAACAGCGGAGCGAGTGCCTTGAACTGCAAGGGGCGCATGGACTCTCGAAGCTCGGAGGAGTTGCCACCGGTGTGGAAGGTCAGCACCGACGGTGTGTGAGTCCGACCTGCCGCCACCAGCGCGGCGGGCGGAACGAGAGTGTGCACACCCTGCATGTGAACGACGTCGTACACACCCCGGGCACCGAGCAGATGGCGGATGAGCCCGGGTGAGAAGTAGTAGTCGCGCGACCGGGGGTAGGCCGGCCAGCGCAGCACCCGGTAGCCGGACATGGTTTCGGACCGAGGCAGTTCGCCGGTGGTGTCGGTGGTCAGCACCGTCACATCCACGCCCGAGTCCACCAACCGCCGGGAGACCTCGTGGACGTGAGTCTCGATGCCGCCCATGAACGGCAGCGCCCGGGCGGCAACCATGCCGACGCGCAGCGTCATTGCCCACCCTTCCTTCGCGCCCACTTCTCGGACGCCACTCCGACGATGTAACCCGTTGTCGTGTATGCCAACCCGATGACGATGGCGGCGGCCGTGAGTAGACCGGAAACGTCACCGCGCAGTGAGCGCCGCAGACCATGCAGAACACCGAGGGGAAGCGTGACCGTCGAGTAGGTCCGTTCCGAGGCCAACCCGCTCTTCGTGCCGACCTCCCGGGTGACCAGTGCCTTGGACAAGCCTTCGGCATAGCACCGGGAGCGGAAGTAGGAGAACGTCTGCCGATCGGCCGGAACCCGGTGGATGACCTCGGCCGCGACATCGTGCAGGAAGATGCCCCCGGGGCGGGCCTGTGACACCCGGATGCAGAACTCGGTCTCCTCGCCGCCGACCGGGCGACGCACGCTGGAGGAACGGCCGATCCCGCTGGTGAACCCCCCGTCGTCGAACAGCTCGCGCCGGAATGAGGCGTTGGCCCCGATGAGATTGCGCACCGGTCCGGTGCGCTGGCCGGTGTAGTCGCAGCCGACGACCCAGTCGAACTCCGCCGGCCACCAACGGGGCCGTCGCACAGCCCATTCCGGCTCGATCCGACCCCCGACACCGAGCACGTCGGGATCGAGATAATTGCGGGCCAATGCGGCCAGCCATCCGGGCCGGGCGGCGGCGTCATCGTCGAGGAACACCACGACGTCGGCAGTCGCGAGTTCGACGCCGGTATTGCGCGCACCCGAGAGGCCCTGTTCGTTGTGATTGGCCGCCACCCGCACACCGGGCATTTCATCGGCGCGCAGTTCCCGGGCGAGGCGTTCCTGCAGCGCCGGATTGTGATCGACGACCACGATCAACTCCTGCGCCGGCGGCTGCTGGGCCTGCACCGAGCGCACCGCGCGCAGCGTGTCGTCCCATCGGCCCTCGGTGTAGGCGCAGATCACCACCGCGCAGGTCGGCAGCGCCGGAGCGGCCGGCGTGTTCGGTGCGGGCGTTGTCATGGTCACGTGGTCCCTTCGATGCTCAGCCACGTGCGCCGGTCGCCGAGACGTGAATTGCCGCCGGATCTTCCAGTATCTGGCGAACCTTGACGACGTTCTCGGCTGCCGCATCGCCGACCGCGACGGCGATGATGAGGGCCAGCGGCACCGCCGCCAGCCCCGCCGTCCGGACAGCGGTCCGCGGCACCCGGGCGACCATGCCCCGCACCGGTCCGGCGATGGCCCGGAAATTGGTGAGGACGACGACCGCGCCCGCAGAGAGGATCGTCAACGGCGTCAGCCAGACCCCGGCCAACAGCATCAGAACCGATCCCAGGCAGGCCGCCGCCAGCGTGATCGCTCCCGTCAGGGCGGGCCCCCACGCGCGGCGTGACCGCGACCAACTGTCCCGGATCCGGGGCGCGATGCGGCTGCGCATCACGGCGGCGAGCAGCAGTCCGGTCAGCAGGCCGACGGCGAGTTGAGTGGTGAGGCGCACCTGCGGAGTCGGTTTGAACCACCCGGTTTTCACCGAGGAGATTCCCAGCGCCTTGAGGTCATAGATCGACACCGGACCGTGGCGGTACACCTGGTTGAGCCCGGATACCTTGTCGAATTTGGCCAACTGACGAGCGGTCAACTGCTGCCCCGCGCCGGTCTCCCCATCGTAGAAGTAGGACCCGAAGTGCGGCATCTCGTCGGCCAGACGCCGATCGACGTACAGGTAGCGAAGCTGCATGGCGGCGGCCATATCGGTCTGCCCGGGACCCCAGTTCTTCGCCGCATACAGCGCCGGCGCGTCCACATCGTCCGGGCCCTGCATCACCGGCCACAGACCGGATCGTGACGACAGCAACGCCGAACCCACCCGGTCGGCGGCGATACGGCTGCCGGCCGGCAGGTTCCGGTCCGCCCACGCCGTGGCCGCCAGCACCTCGGCGTCCATGGATCGAGGGTCGGCCGCAACCATGTAGGGGCCCGGCAGCCTGGCCCAGTTCGGTCCGCTGCCCAGCACATAGCCGCCGAGGAACGCCGCCGCGGCCAGCACGAGGGTGACCGCCCGCACCCGTTCGACACGCCGGTGCTCCGCGGTGGTGAAGTGCGGATGATCGTCACGCCACCACAGCCGGGTGGCGTAGGCGGCGACCAGAATGCTCAACGGGAAGAACAGGAAGCTGCTCAGGCGGTCGAAGAGCTCCCCGCCCTTGGGCACCACGCGCGCGGCGAGGAGCACGGGGATGCTTCCGGCCATCAGAACCATGAGAAGGTGTGGGCCCCAACGCAAGTGGTGCTCGCCACTGCGCCACCAGCGGTAGGCCAGCAGCAACAGCGTCGCCACGATCAGACACAGCGCCGCCGCGTAATAGATGAGCAGGTAACTGTCGGCGGATCGGGCCGCGGTACCGGCCGAATCCTTGAACAGCTCGCGGCGCTCGCCGCCGCGGAACTGCGATCCCACGTCGCGGGCGATGGGTCCGAAGTAGTCGGTCAGGAGTTGCCGCTGCACGATGGCCCATACGAGCGTCGACGCGATCGCGGCGCAGGCACCGTAGGCGACCCAGATCCGGCCCGGCTTTCGCTCCACGAGCACCCACACCAGCAGGAAGGTCGCGGTGAGGAAGCTCGTCACGTGGTGGGTCACCGCCACGGCGATCAGGCAGACGGTCACACCGGCGAGCAACGGCAGTGGGGCGGCGCTGCGCCGGGCGCGGGCGATCAGGCTCACCGCCGCCAGGGCCAGCGGAATGGCCATGGTCTGATAGGCGAACGCGGAGTTGAAGGCGACGAATTGCGGGGAGATCGCGTACACCGCCACCGCTATCCCGCCGGCCCGGGCGTTGCCGGTCAGCTGCTCAGCCGCGTCGCACAGCACCGTCACCAGGATGACCCGGCAGGCCAGCACGACCATGGTCGCGGCCGCCATCGTGGGAACTCCGAGTTGGTGCAGAAGCGTCGTCACCACTTCCAGCCCGGGATACCGGGGACTGACCTCCAGCAGCGCGTTGGGCTGGAAGAGCCCGTGGGAGAGCAGGATGTCGCGCAACGTCCGCATGTGCAGTTGCTCGTCGAACCCGATGAACAGCAGCGGGTTGTTGGCCCGCCACATCAGCGTCGGGGTGACCCCGAGCGCGATCACCGCGGTATTGCGCAGGGCCCGGCTCAGGTTCAGCACGGTCAGCATGAAGAGCGCGCTGCCGTACGCCGCGATGAGGCCGGCGTCGGAGATGACCTCGGCTACGGTGAAGTGCCCCCGACGGGCGAGGCAGACGGCGAGCACCTGGCCGGCGAGCGCACACAGCTGCCAGACGAGCAGGACAGCGACCCGTCCGCGCGGACGCGGGGACGGTGCGGACAGCACGCTGCCGCCGCGCTCGCGGGAGCGTGCGCCGCCGCCGGACTCGTCCACCATGTGCACTCACGTTATCGGACGGAGAGTCCGAAGCCCGGTCCGAAGTTGCGATCTAGATCTCCATCGGACCCGGGGATTCAGCGCTCTGTACGCTGCTCACGAGTCTGGACGCGCGGAACATCGACCTGATCACGGGAGCACCATGGGCGAAGCGGACGTGAAGCGTTCCCGGTCCGTTCGTTCCCGCGATGTTCTCGCCTGGAGTGCACTCCTGATCGCCGCGGCGGCGGTCGCGGCGAGGTACACCCCGGTGGTCAACCACGCCGTTCTCATCATCGCGGCGTTGTCGCCGTATCTCGTCTGGGGCGCCGCGGTGTCGGCCGTCCTGCTGCTGATGAACCGCCGCCGATGGTCCGCGGCGCTGGCGTTGCTGCTACTCGCCGCGGCGGTGCTCCCCGCGGTTCCGCAGTTCCTCGATCCCGGCCACCCACCGGCCGACAGCATCCCGGTACGGGTGCTGACCGCCAATCTCCGCGACGGCAGGGCGGACCCGGAGTCCGTCGCGGCCGCTGCTCGCGAGCACGCAGACCTGCTGCTCGTACAGGAACTCTCGCCGCAGCTCGCCCAGACCCTCAGCGACCGGTACTTGACGACGGACTTTCCCTACCAGGTGCTCAATCCGGGCGATTACGCCGTCGGAGTGGGTATTTGGAGCCGCTACCCGATCGTGCAGACGAGCCTGGTCACCACATTCACCCTCGGCGGACTGACCGCCACCGTTCGACCGCCGGGCGCCGCCGATCTGATCGTCGCCAGCGTGCACGTGGTGGGACCGTGGCCGCAACCGGTCGACCATTGGCGTGAGGAGATCGCCGCGCTGCCCGAGACGATGGAACATCTGGCGGCCGCCGCCGGCCATGGGGCGGCCATCGTGGCAGGCGACCTGAACGCCACGGCCGACCACAAGCCGTTTCGCCGCCTGCTCGACACCGGCTATCGGGATGCCGGCCGGCAGTTCGGGTTCGCCGCCACCTACCCGGCAGACATGGCGGTGCCACCGCTGATCAGAATCGACCACGTCCTGACCTACAACAGCACGGCGACCGACACACACGCGGTACGGATAGCCGGCTCGGACCACCTGGCCCTGGGCACGACGGTGCACATCCCCAGATAGACACCCCCAGATAGACACCCCCAGATAGACACCCGGGTGAATACCGCGCGCGGGCGCGATGAGCCAGGATCGGGTCCCATGTCCGAAGCAGTCTCATCCTCGGCAGTGCGGCCGGTGGTCGACTACGAGCCGCCCGCCTTCGGCGAACCGCCGATGCTTCCGCCGGTCACCGCACTGCGGCCGCGTCCACCCACTCCGGCGCAACCGGCGACCCAGCCCGGCGGCCCCGATGTCCGGGCCGCCGCCGCCTTCGCCGACGCCGCCCTGCGCCGGGTGCTGGAAGTGATCGACCGGCGGCGGCCGCTGGCCCAACTCCGGCCGTTGCTGGCCGCCGGCCTGGTGGAATCGCTGTTGACGGGGCCATCCCGGCACGCCGACGGCGGCGCGGCACGACTGCGCAGGGTGCTGGCCCAGCCGAGCCGACCCGACGGAACCGCCGCCGAGGTGGCCGCGAACTACACGCGCGGCGATCGGATGCACGCGATCGCCTGCCGGATCGAGCAGTTCCCCACCGCGACGGGTCCGCGCTGGCAGGTGGTCGCCCTGCACATCGGGTGATTCAGCGTCGGCTGAGTCAGCGTCGGCTGAGTCAGCGTCGGCGCAACAACTTCTTCTCTTTGGATTCCTGACGCTTGGCTTCCCGCCGCGTCCGCCGCGACGCGCCACCGTTGGCGGCGGTCACGGTGCTGTCGTGCCGTTGGATCTCGGCGTCGCCGTCCTCCGACGGGCCGACGTAGGTCAGCGGCCGGCCGTTGTCTCCGTCAAGACCCTTGGCGCGCAGCCCCTCCGGCATGGCCTGAGCCGCGACGGCCGGATTCTGCGGAGCGGCCTCGACCTGGACGTTGAAGAGGAATCCGACCGACTCCTCCTTCAGCGCGTCGAGCATGCCGATGAACATGTCGTAGCCCTCGCGCTGATACTCCACCAGCGGATCGCGCTGTGCCATCGCGCGCAGACCGATGCCCTCCTTGAGATAGTCCATCTCATAGAGGTGCTCGCGCCACTTGCGGTCCAGGACGTTGAGCAGGACGTTGCGTTCGAGCTGCCGCATGGCACCCGGCCCGGCGGTCGCGTCGATATCGGCTTCCCGCGTGGCATAAGCCTTTTCAGCGTCCGTGACGAGGATGTCGAGCAACTCCTCGCGGGTGAGCTCGCCGGCCTCGCCGACGGCGTCGGAGTCGATCAGGTCGTGGTGATCCACACCCACCGGGTACAGCGTGCGCAGCGCGCCCCACAGCTGCTCGAGATCCCAGTCCTCGGCGTAACCCTCGGCCGTGGCCCCGTCGACGTAGGCGGTGATGACGTCGACGAGCATGTCGTGCGACTGCTGCCGCAGGTCCTCGCCGTCAAGGATGCGCTTGCGCTCCTCGTAGATGACCATGCGCTGCTGGTTCATCACCTCGTCGTACTTGAGCACGTTCTTGCGGATCTCGAAGTTCTGCTGCTCGACCTGGGTCTGCGCACTCTTGATGGCGCGGGTGACCATCTTGGCCTCGATCGGCACATCATCGGGCAGGTTCAACCGGGTCAGCAACGACTCCAGGGTGGCGCCGTTGAACCGCCGCATGAGTTCGTCGCCCAGCGACAGGTAGAACCGCGACTCGCCGGGATCGCCTTGACGCCCCGAGCGGCCGCGCAGCTGATTGTCGATCCGACGCGATTCGTGGCGCTCGGTGCCCAGCACATAAAGCCCACCGACGTCGCGGACGAGTTCGGCCTCCTCGGCGACCTGCTCCTTGAACTTCGGCAATATGTCGTGCCAGGCGGCGTCGTACTCGTCGGGAGTGTCGACCGGGTCCAGGCCTTGGGCCCGCAGATACTGATCTGCCAGGTAGTCGACGTTTCCGCCGAGCACGACGTCGGTACCGCGGCCGGCCATGTTGGTCGCCACCGTGATGGCGCCGCGCCGGCCGGCCTCGGCGACGATGCCGGCCTCCTGCTCGTGGAACTTCGCATTGAGCACGTTGTGTGGGATGTGGCGCTTCTGCAGCATCCGCGACAGGTATTCCGAGCGCTCGACGCTGGTGGTGCCGATCAGCACCGGTTGACCCTTCTCGAACCGCTCGGCGATGTCATCGGTGACCGCGATGAACTTGGCTTCCTCGGTCTTGTAGATCAGGTCGGTCTGGTCTTTGCGAACATTGTCCCGGTTGGTGGGGATCGGCACCACGCCGAGCTTGTAGATCTCGTGCAGTTCGGCGGCCTCGGTCTCGGCGGTGCCGGTCATGCCTGCCAGCTTGTCGTAGAGCCGGAAGTAGTTCTGCAGCGTGATGGTGGCCAGAGTCTGGTTCTCGGCCTTGATCTCCACCTTCTCCTTGGCCTCGATGGCCTGGTGCATGCCCTCGTTGTAGCGACGACCCGACAGCACGCGGCCGGTGAACTCGTCGACGATGATGACCTCGCCGTCGCGGACGATGTAGTCCTTGTCGCGGGCGAAGAGTTCCTTGGCCTTGAGGCAGTTGTTGAGATAGCTCACCAGCGGCGAGTTGGCCGCTTCGTAAAGGTTGTCGATGCCGAGTTGGTCCTCGACGAACTCCACGCCGACCTCGTGCACGCCGACGGTGCGCTTGCGGATGTCGACCTCGTAGTGGACGTCCTTCTCCATCATCGGGGCCAGTCGGGCGAACTCGCTGTACCAGTGCGAGGCGCCGTCGGCCGGTCCCGAGATGATCAGCGGGGTCCGCGCCTCGTCGATGAGGATGGAGTCCACCTCGTCGACGATCGCGAAGTTGTGCCCGCGCTGGACCAGGTCGTCGAGCGAGTGCGCCATGTTGTCGCGCAGGTAGTCGAAGCCGAATTCGTTGTTGGTGCCGTAGGTGATGTCGGCGGCATAGGCGGCGCGGCGCTCGTCGGAGTTCAGCCCGGACAGGATCACCCCGACGTCCAGACCGAGGAACCGGTGCACGCGGCCCATCCACTCGCTGTCGCGCCGGGCCAGGTAGTCGTTGACCGTGACCACGTGAACGCCCTGGCCGCCGAGCGCATTGAGGTACGCCGGGAGCACACAGGTCAGGGTCTTGCCCTCACCGGTCTTCATCTCGGCGACGTTGCCGAAGTGCAGTGCGGCCCCGCCCATCACCTGCACGTCGAAATGGCGCTGGGACAACACCCGCCAGGCGGCTTCGCGTGCGACCGCGAACGCCTCGGGCAGCAGGTCGTCGAGCTTCGCACCGGCCTCGACGCGGGCGCGGAACTCGTCGGTCTTGGCCCTCAGTTCGGCATCGGTGAGCTTCTCCACGTCGTCGGACAACGTATTGACGTAGTCAGCGACTCCCCTGAGTCGCTTGACCGTGCGTCCTTCACCGAGACGCAGCAACTTCGACAGCACATTTTCCCCTGGAACTCTTAGGGGAGGCTTCCCCTGCGGATTGGAGGTTTGAGTGCCCTCCATCCTAGGTGACGCGGGGCTGCGGCCGGTCACGCCAGCCGGATCAGGCCAGCCTGATCAACCCGTAGTCGTAGGCGTGCCGGCGATAGACCACCGTCGGCCGATCGGTCTCCTTGTCGTGGAACAGGAAGAAGTCGTGGCCGACCAGTTCCATCTCGTAGAGCGCGTCGTCGACGGTCATCGGCTTGGCCGGGTGTTCCTTGACCCGCACGATCTGGCCGGGTTCATGATCGTCGGCCTCGGCCTGGCTCGGGGCTGCGGAGGCGGCGCCGGGCTTGAACGCCTCGGCGAGATCCAGCGGCGCGGCGGTCGCGTGGTGCAGCGACACCGGCGTCTTGTCGCCATAGTGCACCTTCTGGCGATCCTTGCCGCGGCGCAGTCGGCTCTCGAGTTTGTGCGCGGCGGCCTCGAAGGCGCCGTAGAAGGTGTCGGCGCGGCCCTCGCCGCGGACGACCGGTCCCCGGTCGACATGTGCGGTGATCTCGACGCGCTGGCAGTTCTTTCGCTGGCGGCGATTGTTCTCGTGGGAGAGTTCGACGTCGAAACGGTGGATCGAGTGGTCGATCCGCTCGGCCCGGCCGAGTTTCTGCCCGACATAGATGCGGTAGTGGTCGGGGATCTCGACGTTGCGGCCGGTCACCTGGACATGGGCGATCGCGCCGGCGTCGGCACTCTGACCGTCAGCGGAGGGTTCGGGAGACTGCACGGATTGGGTTGACATTCTTGGCAACTCGTTTCTCTAACGGGGAGCATGCACGGCAGCGTGCCCGGCCTGTCATGGGATGAGATCGCGCGCGCAGGGCGGTGGGGAAACCCACACCCGCCGACGCAAGGGGTCGAAGAACCACCTCCTACACGGGCCGGCGAAGCGGCGGGCCCGATACCCGACCGCCCCGTGATGTGTTCACGGTGTGTTAACCATGACGGTAGTCCCAGTCGGCGACGTGTTGCCAGTTTTCCGGTCACGCGTATTGGAGTCTTTCGCCCCTTGTCGGCACATCGCCATGCACATGTCGGCACGGCGTCATTCAGACGTAGGTCAGGGCCAGTACGGCGCTCACCGCGGCGCCGCCGGCGGTCAGCACCCGCACCGCTTCGCGCGCGGTGGCGCCGGTGGTCACGACGTCGTCGACCAGCAGAACCTCACCACGGGGGGCGGCGGCCGTGAGCCGGACCCGCCCGGAGATGTTGCGCTCGCGCGCAGTGCTGGACAGCCCGACGGAGTCGCGGACTCCAGCGGTCGTGCGCAGGACCGCGGCGACGGCATGCCGCGGGCTCGCCGCCGTGGCGCCGGCGGCGATGCGCAGTACCGGGTCGCCGCCGCGCCGGCGGGCCGCCGACCGGCGCGACGGCGCCGGCACCACCGTGAGCGGCTCGCCGAGGACGCCCCAGGCGGTCAGCCGGTGGATGCCGAGGGCAAGGGCACGGGACAGCGGGCCGGCCAGGTCGCGGCGACCGTGTTCCTTGATCGCGACGACAGCCTGCCGGCGCACTCCGGCATAGCGCCCGAGGGCGAACACCGGCACCCCCGGGTCCACCCGCGGGGTGAGGACGTGCGGATCGTCGGCGCTCGCGTCGAGCGCGGCTGCACAGGAATCGCACCACCGGGTGGACGGTGCGCCGCAACCGCCGCACTGCAGCGGGAGAACCAGGTCGAGCATGGCGTCAGTCTGCGCATCGCGTCTGACAGAAAGCCGGCACCGCCGCGTCACGGACCCGGGATCGTCATCGGCACCGTCACCGCGATGTGGGTACCGCTGGGCACCGGGATGCTGCGCATCGCACCACCGGCGGCCTCGATCCGCGCGCGCTGGGAGGCGATGCCGATATGCCCCTGCCGAAGTCGTTGCCGGGCATCCTCGGCCGACATTCCCACCCCGTCGTCGACGACGTCGAGGTGGCAGACGCCGTCGAGGGCCCGAAGCGCGACCGAGGCACGGGTGGCGCGGGAATGCCGCACCACATTGGAGACCAGTTCGCGGGCCACGGCGAACACCATCGGGTCGATCGGATCCGCCGTCGGATAGTCGATATCGGTGGTGATGTCGATTCCCGAACGGGCCGAGTTCGCCGTCGCCAACTGCTGCACGGCCCGGGCCAGGCCGGCACCGGCGAGCACGGCCGGGTGCAGTTCGAAGGTCGCCTCGCGCATCTGGTCGGTGGCCTCCCGCAGCCCCGCCAGCGCGCGTTCCAGCGCATCGTCGGGCCGCTTCTTCAGTACCGAGACGATGTCCTGGCGGGCCATCAGCACCGACTGCAGCGGACCGTCGTGGATGTACTCCGATATGCGGCGCTGCTGGTCATCGGAGGCCGTCATCGAATCGACCAGCAGGGCCTGGCGGGACGCGCTCAGCCGGGTGATCTCATCAAGCTGGCGCCCCTGGGCGCGCACCGCGAGAAACGCTGTGCAGCAGAGGAATCCGAAGACGATGGTGAGCAGTGCAGCCCGGCCGTACCCCACCTGGGCGAGCAGGACGTGGTCGGTGAAAACCTCGACTGCGAAGGTCCCGGCGATGACGACCAGGGCCACCGCGGCCCGGCGCCAGGACACGTCGAGCAGCACCATGATCGGCAGCAGCGTGAGGATGAGCAACGGGGTGTAGGCACCGTCGGCGGCGGCGATCTTGTAGGTGAAGATCGCCGTGACATCGAGAATGAGCAGGCCCAGTTGCAGCCGACCGATCGGCACTCGGGGATGCAACGGCCCGAACAACAGCACCGCGGCGGCGACGCCGGCGATCGCGTAGAACCATGGCACCCAGTTGAATTGTGGCCATTTGGGTTTCTGGCCGATGTAGGTGGCGGCGATCATCACGGCCGCGACCCGCCGCCGTGCCAGCACAGTCGGAGATGATCACCGTCGCCGTCGGCGACGACCACCCGATGTACCGGGCAGGAGTCGTCAGCGCATTGAAGGAGTCCGGCCGGATCAAGGTCGTCGCCGAAGTCGGCGATGGGCGCGCCGCCCTGGATGCCGTCCGCGAGCACCGGCCGGCGGTGGCGCTGCTGGACTACCGGATGCCCGAACTCGACGGGCTGGCCGTGGTGGCGGCCGTGGCCCGGGACGGCTTGGCGACCCACGTGTTGCTGCTCAGCGCCACCGAAGACCCGGCCACGGTGTACGAGGCGCTGGCCGCGGGCGCCGCCGGCTATCTGACCAAGGAGTCCGACCGCGACGAGATCGTGGCAGCGGTGGTCAAATGCGCGCGCGGCGAGGGTTACGTGCCCACCACCATCGCCAGCGGGCTGGCCAACGAGGTGCGCCACCGGGCCCGCGGTGACGCCACGCTGCTGTCGCCCCGCGAAGGCGAGATCATCACGATGATCGCCGCGGGGCTCTCGGTGCCCGACATCGCGGCACGGCTGCACCTGGCGCCGACGACGGTGCGGACCCACGTGCAGAACCTCTACGCGAAGCTCGGGGTGTCCGACCGGGCCGCGGCGGTGGCCGAGGCCATGCGCCGGCGACTGGTCGAATAGCGGCCGGGACCGTCAGCCCGGCATCACCGGAACAGCGCCGGGCATCATGAACGGCCGCAGCTCCGACCAGGTCTGCCCAGTGGTCGCGCTGGTCGCCAGCAACTGCAGCACCCCGCGGGCGTCGGCGACGTAGACCGCCGAAGGATTGGCCGCCACCGCCGACACCGGCATCACCAGGTTGTTGCTCGGGCCGTCGGAGTTCACGCCGTCGAGGTTGACGTAGGACACCGGATGAGCCGGGTCGCTGCGGGTGACCACCATGTCATCTCCGGTGCGCCAGGACAGCGACACCACCGAGTTGCCCAGACCGAACCCCAGGCGGCGGGGGTCGGTCAGCGCGAACTCGCCGCCGGGCGTCTGTTCGACCCCGGCAAGCACCACCTGGCCGTCGATCACCATCGCCACCCGCGTTCCGTCCCGGGAGACCTGCAGTTCGGTGATCGCGCCCGGGAACCGCGACGTCACCGCGGCGGAGTCCACCGGAATACGCGCCGGCTGGCCGGAGGCCGACTCACGGATCACCCGCACCACGCTGTTGCCGTCGATCACCACCCAGACCGCGTCGTCGAGCGCCCACGACGGACGCGAAAGGCTGCGTCCGTCGGTCGCCCGCACGGCCTGACCGCCGTTGGGTCCGATCCACAGCGAGGCCCCGGCATTCGGCGCACCCACCACCGAGGCGACATCGCGGCCCGAACGGGAGAAACTGGCCGCCCGCTGGTCGGCCATGGTGCCGAACGAGCCGTTCACCTTCGTCGCCTGCTGGCCGTCGAGCGCGACCATCGAACCGTCCATCAGCGCGTGTACGCCGGCCGGCGCCCCGTCGACGGCACCGGGGTCGGTCGCGGCCACGTCGGTGGTCTTCCACCCGTCGACGAACCGGTCGTCCAGCGGCGCGCCGTCGACGTTGATCAGATAGGGGCCCTTGACGTCCGAACGGGCCAGGGTCCAAATCAGTTGGGCCGCAACGAGAAGGCGACTTGCCGGATCGGTGGTGGTCAGATTCTCCAGGTCCACCCTGGCACCGCCGTAGCCGCGACCAACCCCGGTCTTTCCGCCGTCGGCCCGGGCCACCGGTCCGCGCAGCTTCAGCGGCGGGCCCAGCATATTGCGCACCGCATTGGCCATCTCCGGCCGCGGCCCGGCCAGCAGCTTGTTCACCAGTTCGGTGGCCAGCAGATCCGGGTCCGATGCCGCCACGTACCGCGGGTCCGGGACGACGGTCTTGCCGGTGGGGTCCACGAAATAGAGCGTGTAGCGCTTGTAGGCGGCCTGAAACTGCTGCCAGTCCAGGAAGACCCCGTTGGGCAACCGGTTGATTCGCCACCCGTTCGGGGTCTGCACCAGCTCGATGGATCCGGGGTCGGGCAGCTTGCCCTCGCCGGTCTCGAACACGCCGACGTCGGAGAGCGAGCCGAGGATGTCAGCCTGCGTCGCCACCGAAATCTTGTCGGCGGAACGGGTTTCGGTGAACACCACCTTGTCGATGAGCAGGGCACTGCCCTGATCGTCCCAGCTCTTGGAGGCCGAATCGGTGAGGAACTGGCGGGCGGCCGCATGACGGTTGGCCGGATCGGCGGTGGCTTTGAGGAACTCCCGCAACAACTGGTCGGTGCTCATGCTCGGACTGGGCTCCGGCAGCTGTTTGGGGCTGGGCAGTTCGACCGTTCCGATGGCCTGGGGCGCCGAGGAATCCGGCACCCCCGCGCATCCGGACAGCAGTAGGAAAAGGCCGGCCAGCACTACCGACAACAATCCTCGGGTCACACCCGCTCCCCCGCGGTCTCCCACTGCCGCACGCGTTCTGCCGCAAGGGGTTTCAACGGAAGCGGGCTGGTGGTGACCTTGTGCCCGCGGACCAGCGGCAGGGTCAACCGGAAACAGGCGCCATTGCCCGGCTCGCCCCAGGCCTCGAGCCGGCCCTGGTGCAGCCGGGCATCCTCGATACTGATCGCCAGCCCGAGTCCGGTACCGCCGGAGCGACGCACCCGCGACGGATCGGAGCGCCAGAACCGGCTGAACACCAGTTTCTCCTCGCCGGGACGCAGGCCGACACCGAAGTCGCGCACCGTGACCGCGACGGTGTCCTCGTCGGCGCCCATCCGGATCTGGACCGGCTGATGCTCGGCGTGGTCGATCGCGTTGGCGATCAGGTTGCGCAGGATGCGTTCGACACGGCGCGGGTCGACCTCGGCGATCACCGGCTCATCGGGCATGTCCACCTGCAGTTCGATGGCGGCCTCGTCGGCCAGGTGCCCGACGTTGCCGAGCGCCTTGTTGACCGTCAACCGCAGATCCACCGCCTCCACCGACAGTTCGGCCACGCCGGCGTCGTGGCGGGAGATCTCCAGCAGATCGTTGAGCAGCGTCTCGAACCGGTCCAACTCGCTGACGAGCAACTCGGTGGATCGGCGCAACGCCGGGTCGAGATCCTCGCTGTGGTCGTAGATGAGGTCGGCCGCCATCCGGACCGTCGTCAGGGGGGTGCGCAGTTCGTGGCTGACGTCGGAGGTGAACCGCCGCTGCAGGTTTCCAAATTCCTCGAGGGTGGTGATCTGGCGCTGCAAGCTCTCGGCCATGTCGTTGAAGGACACCGCCAGCCGGGCCATGTCGTCTTCGCCGCGCACCGGCATCCGCTCGGACAGGTGCCCCTCGGCGAACCGTTCGGCGATCCGCGACGCCGATCGCACCGGCAGAACCACCTGCCGGGACACCAGCAGCGCGATGCCGGCCAGTAACAGCAACAGCACCATGCCACCGGTGGCCATGGTTCCGCGCACCAGCGTGATGGTGTTCTCCTCGCTGGTGAGCGGGAAGATCAGGTACAACTCGAGGTTGCTGACCCGCGACGGAGCGGGGGTGCCGACCAGCAGGGCCGGACCGGAGAAGCCCTCGGTCCGCACCGCCGCGTACTGGTAGCTGACCTGTCCGGCCTTGACGAAATCGCGCAGGGTGCGCGGAATCTGGTCCACCGGGCCGGCTGAGGTGGCTTCGCGCGGCCCATCGCCGGGAACCATCAGCACGGCATCGAACGTTCCGGCCAGCCCGGACCCGGATGCCTGACCGGGCTTGGAAATCAAGGTGTTTCGCGCCAACTGCAGGCTGGAGTCCAGTGATCGGGCCTCTTCGCCGCTGACGATCCCGCTCACGGTGTTGCGCGCGCGGTCGACTTCCTCGGTGGCGGCGCGCACCTTGACGTCGAGAACGCGGTTGGTGATCTGGCTGGTCAGCACGAAGCCGAGTACCAGGATCACCACCGACGAAAGGCCAAGTGTGAGAACGACGACCCGCAGTTGCAACGAACGGCGCCAGATCTGAGCGAGCGCCCGACTCAATGCGCTGGTGCCCCGGACCAGAGGCCCGGTGCGCATGCGCCGCCGCGTGCTGAAGATCATCGCGGGAACAACGGGAACAACGGGAACATTAGGGCGGGCCGGCCTTGTAACCCACTCCTCGAACGGTCAGCACCACCTGCGGGTTCTCCGGGTCGGTCTCGACCTTGGCCCGCAGTCGCTGGACATGCACGTTCACCAGACGGGTGTCGGCCGGATGCCGGTATCCCCACACCTGTTCGAGCAGCACATCTCGAGTAAACACCTGCCGCGGCTTGCGAGCCAAGGCGACCAGAAGGTCGAACTCCAGCGGTGTCAGGGAGATCTGCTCGCCGTCGCGGGTGACCTTGTGGGCCGGGACATCGATCTCGATGTCGTTGATGGACAGCATCTCGGCCGGCTCGTCGTCATTGCGGCGCAACCGGGCCCGGACCCGGGCCACCAGTTCCTTGGGCTTGAACGGCTTCATGACGTAGTCGTCGGCGCCGGACTCCAGGCCCAGCACCACGTCGACGGTGTCGGTCTTGGCGGTCAGCATGACGATGGGCACCCCGGAGTCCGCCCGCAGGACCCGGCAGACGTCGATCCCGTTCATGCCGGGCAGCATCAGGTCCAGCAGGACCAGGTCGGGCCGCAGCTCACGCACCGCCGTCAGTGCCTGGGAGCCGTCGGCGACAACCGCCGTCTCGAAACCTTCGTTGCGCAGGACGATGGTCAGCATCTCCGCCAGCGAGGGGTCGTCGTCAACCACCAGGATCCGTTGCCTCATGGCGACCATGGTGTCACCGAATCGCGACAATTCCCGGCTGCGACGCGCATGTCGCGTGATCAGGCGAGCAGGTCGGCCGCCAGCCCGGCCGGCTCCACATCGCGGCCGGCCACCGACCATCGTCCGTGCCAGTGCCGCGCGGCCAGTCCGGCATAGACCTGCGCCGTGCGCTGCTGAAGGCCGTCGTCGCGTTCATAGGCGTCGCGGGTGCGGTCGGGTTCCTCGCCGGCCCGGCGCCTGGCACGGTCGGCGGCGAGTTGCACCGAGACGTCGAGCAGGATCTGGTGGTCCGGGGCCGGAAGGCCCATCCGCCCGTATTCGAGTTCGCCGACCCACGACACCATGTCCCCCGAGGCGTCCTGGTGCAGCCGCGCTGCGCTGTAGGCGGCGTTGGACGCCACGTAGCGGTCCAGGATGACGACATCGTGCTCGGCGGACAGGGCGGCCAGGTGCTCTCTGGCTGCGCCGCGGTCGAGGGCGAACAGCACCGCCATGGCGTAGACCGACTCGGCGAGGTCGCCGTGGCGGCCGTGCAACGCCTCACTGGCCAGGTCCGCGGTGACCGACTGCCCATAGCGCGGGAACGCCAGCGTGGTCACCGAGCGGCCCGCAGCCGTGAAAGCCCGCTGCAAGCCGCCGGCCAGCGTGCGCTTCCCCGCACCGTCGAGACCTTCGATGACAATCAGCACAGCCGGAGAGCTTAAGCCCCAGCTAGAACTGGCCGCAGTTCGGCGTGGTGGGCAGGCCGTTGAAGCGGTCGGCGATCCACTGCATGGACCGCTCACCGTCGACGAACATGGGCAGCGCGTGGTTGACGACGAGTTTGTTGAGCAGCGGCGGCTCTTCGTTGGTCCAGAACTGGACGTCGGCGCCCCGGGCGCACCAGTCGCGACCCAACTGGGCGGCGGCCGCGTAGGGAACCAGCGGGTCATAGCGGTTGCTGACGATGAGCACCGGCGCGTTCGGTGTGGACCGGCCCAGGTGCTGGGAATCCAACAGTTTTCGGAACATCGGGTTGGAGACCACCTGGTCGACGTCGCCGGTGAAGAAGTCCTGGAGGTGCTTGAACCGGAAACGCAGGGCGGTTTCCTCCACGCACTGGTCCTGGGTGTCGTCCACCAGTTTCTGGCCCATCGGGCTCAGCGCCGCACGCACCACGTGCGCGTACTCGGGATAGGCGGCCATCACCGAGTTCAGCGCATAACCGATGATCCCGACCAGAGCACTTCCGTCGGCGAAGGGGACGAGTTCTTCCAGATCGGCCGGCGGCGCACCGGCATAGGCCCCCACGACGTGCAGATCGGGGGCGTACTCCGAGGCGGTCTCGACCGCCGCCGCGGCGGCGCCGCCGCCCTGCGAGTAGCCGTAGAACGCCACCGGGCCGTGGGGGTCCAGGGATGTACCGGGCAGCCGGAGTGCCGCCCGCCCGGCGTCGAGCATCGCGTCGGCCTGGGCGATCCGGTTGACGTAGGTGTGCACCCCCGGCGTGCCGAGACCCTGATAATCGGTCATCACCACTGCGAAGCCGCGAGCCACCATGGTGGCCACGAACATCTCCTCGTAGTTGAACGTGACGTCCAGGAACGGCGACCAGTGGATGCCCTGGTTGAACTGACGCGACGGGGCGCATTGGTCACCGAGACCCTGTGTCCCCGGGCCGTAGACGATTAGCGGACGCGGGCCGGCCCCGGGCCACGGGTTGAACGGCTCGAAATAGGTGCCGGTGACGGCCATCGGATTGCCGCGGGCGTCGATGCTGCGGTACATGATCCGGGTTCCGGTGGCCATGATCGCGCCCAGTTGACCCGAAGGTTCCAACACCAGCGGCGACGGTTCGGTCCGGATCAGATCGCCGGGCAGCCCCGGCGGCAGTGGGTCAGGCGGGGTGTAGAACGCGGTGTACTCGCGCTCGTTGTAGTACGGATCCTCGTCGGCGTGCGCAACGGAACCGCACACCACACTGCCGAGAACGGTGAGGACGCCAAAGATGGCACCAGCCCCACGACGCACCGCGGGAGCCTAACAACTGCAACGGCGCTCAAGCCGCCGTTTCGCCGGCTAGTAGCGGTAGTGCTCCGGTTTGTACGGGCCCTCGACGTCCACGCCGATGTACTCGGCCTGGTCCTTGGTGAGCTTGGTCAGCGTGCCACCCAGTGCCTCGACGTGGATCTTGGCGACCTTCTCATCCAGATGCTTGGGCAGCCGGTAGACCTCGTTGTCGTACTCGTCGTTCTTGGTCCACAACTCGATCTGGGCGATCACCTGGTTGGAGAAGCTGTTGCTCATCACGAAGGACGGGTGGCCGGTGGCGTTGCCGAGGTTGAGCAGGCGGCCCTCGCTCAGCACGATGATGGAATGCCCGTCGGGGAAGACGAATTCGTCGACCTGCGGCTTGATGTTGATCCGGCGGATGGCGGAATCGCGCTCGAGGCGGGCCATGTCGATCTCGTTGTCGAAGTGGCCGATGTTGCCCAGGATCGCCTTGTCCTTCATCGCCCGCATGTGATCGAGGGTGATGATGTCCTTGTTGCCGGTCGAGGTGATGACGATGTCGGCCCAGCCGATGGCCTGCTCGACGGTCTTGACCTCGAAGCCGTCCATCATGGCCTGCAGGGCGTTGATCGGGTCGATCTCGGTGACCGCGACGCGGGCGCCCTGCGCCTTGAGCGCCTCGGCGCAGCCCTTGCCGACGTCACCGTAGCCGCAGACCAGCGCGGCCTTGCCGCCGATCAGCACGTCGGTGCCGCGGTTGATGCCGTCGATCAGCGAGTGCCGGGTGCCGTACTTGTTGTCGAACTTGCTCTTGGTGACCGAGTCGTTGACGTTGATCGCCGGGAAGGTCAGCTCACCGGCGGCGGCGAACTGATAGAGCCGCAGCACGCCGGTGGTGGTCTCCTCGGTGACGCCCTTGATGGCCTCGGCGATCCTGGTCCACTTGTTCGAGTCGGCCTTGAAGCTTTCACGCAGCAGCTCGAGGAAGACCTTGTACTCGGCGGAGTCATCCTCCTCATTGGGGGGAACCACGCCGGCTTTCTCGAACTGCGCACCCCGCAGCACGAGCATGGTGGCGTCGCCGCCGTCGTCGAGGATCATATTCGCGGGCGCGGGGACACCGTCTTTGGCGGGCCAGGTCAGCATCTGCTCGGCCGCCCACCAGTACTCCTCGAGCGTCTCGCCCTTCCAGGCGAAGATCGGCACGCCCTTGGGCTCCTCGGGAGTTCCGTGCGGGCCGACGACGGTGGCCGCGGCGGCGTGGTCCTGGGTGGAGAAGATGTTGCACGACGCCCACCGGACCTCGGCGCCGAGGGCGACCAGGGTCTCGATGAGCACGGCGGTCTGCACGGTCATGTGCAGCGACCCGGACACGCGCGCGCCCTTGAGCGGTTGAACATCGGCGTACTCACGGCGCAGGGCCATCAGACCGGGCATCTCATGCTCGGCGAGACGGATCTCCTTGCGGCCGAACTCGGCCAGCGAAAGGTCGGCGACCTTGAAATCGATCCCGTTGCGGGTGTCAGCAGTCATGGAGAGGGCAGAAGACATGGCCCACACGTTATCCGGAATGGGCCCGAACTACCGCATCGGGGTTACGCCACCGGAGTACCGTTCGGCGAAGGGCGTCATCAAACGGGCCAGGTCAGCGGCGACGTCGTGGTCAGCCCCGGAAATACTCTCGGCCGGCATCGAGACATAGCTCATCGCCAGTCGCACGATGGCCCGGGCGAGCACGCCGGCGTCAGACTCCTCGACCTCGACCCAGCTGCCCATGAAAGCGGCGGTGAGTCGCTGCGAACAATGGGTGATGATCGGCCCGCTGTCGGTGGTGATGATCTGCAGCAGATCCGGTTTGGCCTCGCCGGAAAGCAGGGAGACGACCAACGGATCGGCCGCCGAGTCGGTGAAGAAGGCCCGGAACCCGTCCAGGAACGCCGCGTACATCTCGCCGACGTGGCCGTCGATGGCGCGGGAGACGTCGTCGACCAGCCGATCGGCCAGTCGCAGCGCATACCTCTGCGCCAGGCCCTGACGGGATCCGAACTCGTTGTAGATGCTCTGCCGACTGACCCCGGCGGTGCGCGCGACATCGGACAGGGTGATCGCCGACCAGTCCTTGCCCAGCAGCTCCTGCCGCATGGCATCGAGCACGGAATCCCGCAACTGTTCCTTCGGGTGGGCCCGCGACGCCTCGGCGGACACCTAGCGTGCGGATTCGGCTTCGACGGCGAGTCGTTGACCCAGCACCGAGTGGCGGTACCCGTAGAACGCGTACACCGCGAGGCCGACCGTCATCCAGATCACGAACCGAATCCACGTCAGCGCGGTGAGGTTCAGCATCAGCCACAGGCAGACCAGAATCGACAGGATCGGCAGCGCCGGCACGAACGGCGCCCGGAAGCCGCGGTTCAGGTCCGGCCGGGTGCGGCGCAGGATGATCACCCCGGCCGATACCAGAGCGAAGGCGAACAGCGTGCCGACGTTGACCATCTCCTCGAGTCTGGACATCGGGAATGCCGTGGCCGCCACCGCGATCAGCACGCCGACCACGACGGTGATCCGCACCGGGGCGTCACGTTCGTTGGTCATCGCCAGACCCCGGGGTAACAGTCCGTCGCGGGCCATCGCGAACATCACCCGCGACAGGCCGAGCACCAGAACCATCACCACGGTGGTGAGGCCGGCCAGTGCGCCGATGGAAATGATCTTGGCCGCCCAGTCCACACCGTTGATGGAGAACGCCGTGGCCAGGTTGGCGTGGCCCCCAGAACCATTGGAGCCCTTCTCGCGCAGTTCGGTGTAGCTGACCATCCCGGACAGCACGATCGACACCGCCACGTACAGCACCGTGACGATGGCCAGCGAGGCCAGGATGCCGCGGGCCACGTCGCGCTGCGGGTTCTTGGTCTCCTCTGCGGTGGTGGCGACCACGTCGAAACCGATGAACGCGAAGAACACGATGGATGCACCGGCCAGCACTCCGTACCAGCCGTAGTGGCTGCCGCCGCCCCCGGTCAGCAGCGAGAACACCGACTGGTCGATGCCGGTGCCCGCCGCGCCGGCTCCGGTCTCGGTGGGCGGGATGAACGGCGAGAAATTCTTCGGCTTGACGTAGAAGGCGCCGACGACGATCACCAACAGGACGACAGACACCTTCACGGCAGTGATCACCGCGGAGAAGTGTGAGGACACCTTGGTGCCGAGGGCCAGCAGAGTGGTGACCACGGCGATGATCAGCAATGCGCCCCAATCGAATTCGAAACCGCCCAGCGCGACGGTGCCGCCGGCGAACCCGAACACCGTTCCCAGGTAGCTCGACCACCCCTTGGCGACCACGGCCGCGCCGACGGCGAACTCGAGGATGAGGTCCCAGCCGATGATCCAGGCCACCAGCTCTCCGAAGGTCGCGTAGGAGAACGTGTAGGCACTACCGGCCACCGGCAGGGTGGACGCGAATTCGGCGTAGCAGAGGGCGGCCAGGGCGCAGGTGATCGCGGCGATGACGAACGAGACTGACAGCGCCGGGCCGGTGATGTTGCCGAAGGTGGTGGCAGTGACGGTGAAGATGCCGGCGCCCACGACCACCGACACCCCGAACACGGTGAGGTCCCACCAGGTGAGCTGTTTGCGAAGCCGGGTCGACGGCTCGTCGGTGTCTCGGATGGATTGCTCCACCGACTTCATGCGCACGGCTGCGGCGCGGCGAGGATCACGAGGCGCGCCAGCGCCGCGCTGAGGAGCGCGCCAATCAGGTCCGGCCATGCGCGCAGAGGCTACCGGGCCAGGGACCTGTCGAGGTCGGGTTCGATGTAGATCAACGCCGCGGTCGGAACCGCCGCCCGGACGGCCGCTTCGGCCCGGTCGATGGCCGCCGCGACCGTGGCGAGGTCGGTGGAGGGGGCAAGGGCGATCTTCGCGGCCACCAGCATCTCCTCAGGTCCCAGGTACTGGGTGCGCAGGTGAATCACCCGCTCCACGTGGTCGGCCTGCTCCAGCGCGGACTGGATGGCCGTCAATTCCTCGCCGGTGGCGCTCTCGCCGATCAGCAGGCTGTGCATCTCCACCATGAGAATGACCGCGATCACGGCCAGCAGTGCGCCGATGAGCATGGTGCCGATCCCGTCCCAGATCGGGTTGCCGGTGAGCACCGACAGGCCGACGCCGACCAGGGCGAAGATCAGACCCAGCAGCGCACCGGTGTCCTCGAGCAGCACCACCGGCAGCTCCGGATTGCGGGAACGCCGGATGAACTGCCACCAGGTACCGGTGCCCTTCAGCGGTCGAGACTCCACCATCGCGGTGCGGAAGCTGTAGGACTCGAGTCCGATGGCGACCACCAGGATGCCGATCGCCACGAAGGGGGAGGTGAGCGGATGCGGTTCAGCGATCTTGTGGTAGCCCTCGTAGAGGGCGAATACCGCGCCCAGGGAGAACAGCACGAGTGCGACCACGAAGGAGTAGAAGAACCGACTTCGGCCGTAGCCGAACTGGTGCAGGCTGGTCGCTTCCCGCTTCGCGCGGCGCTGACCCAGCAGCAGCAGCGCCTGGTTGGAGGTGTCGGCAACCGAGTGCACCGCCTCAGCCAGCATCGAGGAGCTGCCGGTGATGACGTAGCCGATGAATTTCGCAACCGCGATACCGGCGTTGGCGGTCAGGGCCGCCAGGATTGCCCGGGTGCTACCGGAAGCCGACATCGGGTGTCCCCTTCAATTCAAGGCGGATGGCTGATCAATTCGATTTCTAGAGGCCAACCGTAGCGCGGAACACCCGACTCGGGGTGGATGCCTCCAAACGGATCGGACCGTCGTCGGCGGCCACCCACGCCGCGGCGCCCCGGTCGATCCGCACCTCGCCCGCCCCCTGATCGTGCCGTTCGGCCCGAAGGATCACCGAGCCTTCCGTGCAGACCAGGATCTGCGGGCCGTCGTGGCGGGCCGGGGCGTCCACCTCGTGGCCGAGATTCGCCCCGTCCAGAATCAGCATCGAGGCCGCGAACTCCGCCGCCGGGGTGTCGTAGACCACGTCGATGCCCTCGCGATGGGTGCTGACGCGGGCGTCGGCCACCGGCGTGAAATCCAGCACCCGCAGCAGTTCGGGTACGTCGACGTGCTTGGGTGTCAACCCGCCGCGAAGCACATTGTCGGAGTTCGCCATCACCTCCATGCCCACCCCGTGCAGGTAGCTGTGCAAGTTGCCGGCCGGCAGGAAGATGCCTTCTCCGGGAGCCAGGGCGATCCGGTTGAGCAGCAAGGCCGCCAACACACCGGCATCGCCCGGGTAGCGCTCGCCGAGTTCCAGGATGGTCCGGGCCTCGTCGACGAATTCCTTTGCCCCCGAACGGATGTAGGCGACGGCCCCCTCCAGCACCGCGGGGATGAGAGCGTCGATGTCGGACTGGGGCGCGGTGATCCAGGTGGTGAACAGCGCGCGCAGGCCGGCGGCATCGGACCGGTCGGTGAGCAACCCGATGTAGGGGTCGAGTTCGGGCACGCCCAGAGACCGCATGAACACCACCGAACGAGCAGCCGGCCGGAAGCCCGCCAGAGCCTGGAAATCGCTGAGCGCCACCAACAGTTCGGGCTTGTGGCTGCGGTCCCGATAGTTGCGCACCGGGGATGTGACCGGCACACCGGCGCCGTCCTCCCGCTGAAAGCCCTCCATCGCCTGCTCGGCACTCGGGTGGGCCTGCAGCGACAGCGGTTCGTCGGCGGCGAGCACCTTCACCAGGAACGGGAGTGCGTCGCCGAACCGCTGCTGCACCACCGGCCCCAGTTCGCCCTCCGGGTCGGCGGCGATGGCGTCGAGAAGCGAGACCCCACCACCGGGGCCCTCGAGCCGGGCCGGATCACCGGGATGCGCACCGAGCCACAACTCGGCTTCCGGATGCGCCGTCGGCGCCGGTCTGCCGGTGAACTCCGCGATCGCCGTGCGCGACCCCCACGCGTAGGTCCGGACTGCTCCTCGTAACACCTGCACGCCGTTGCTATCCCCCTGTCAATCTCAGATAAACCGCCGCCATCTCCAGCCGCACGGCCAGGGTGGCGAGCTGTTGTTCTGCGCGGCCGCCCGTCGCCGGAACCGATCCGGCCTCTCCGACGTCCTCGACACCGACCAGATCAACGCCGTCGATCCCGGCGATCCGTGCGCCCAGCAGAGGTCGTTCGTCGGCCAACGTCAGCGCCAGCACCCGGGGTCGGCTGGGCAACGGACCGTCGATCTCCTCGTCATGGAAGAGTGCGTCCACCGGGTCGGCGAATCCGGTGGCCACCCCTCGGCGCAACGCGACCAGGGCGTCGGCCAGCCCGGCGGCCCCGACCGGGCGCCCGCCCACCCGCAGCATCACCACACCGCCGTGGCGAGCCAGCGCAAGGGTTCCCGAGCAGTCGCCCGCCAACACCGCCTGCCGCCCCGACATCCGCTCGGCCAGCACTTTGGCCGGGTTGGTGAACACCTCGCGCACCGCGCTGTTGCGCAGGGCCTCCGCGTCGAGCTCATCGGCCAGCGCGCCGAGATCGAATCCCCCGGTCGCTTCGCTCCCGCCCGCCGTGCCGATTCCCACTCCCGGATCGACCACCTCGAGAACGGCCAGCCCGGCCGCGAGGTAGCGACAGAGCCCGAACTCATCCGGCACCCAGAGCCGGGGTGCGAGCACGGCGGCACGGGCGGCCGTGGCATCCCGCAGTGGACCTTCGTAGGGAGCCGCGATCACCACCCGGGCACCCCGGCGGACCGCCATCGCGGCCGCCGACACCAGCACCGGGTCACCCGGATCGTCGCCGGCGACGATCAGCACGTCCAGCGGTCCGATCCAGGGCGGCGCCTGCGCCGCGGTGACGATCGGCTGGGACGCCGTGGCCCCGAGAGCCGCCGTGAGCATCGCGCCGGCGGACTCCGCGGGCCCCCGACCGGCCAGCCAGATCACGGTGCGCGGTCGTTGATCCGATGCCACGGACTCGAGTGCGCCCTCGTCGACGGCGGCGGCCGTCGAGCGCACCTGCGCGCCGGCCATCGCGGCGAACCGCAACAGCCCGTCGCGATCCGCCTCCAGCAGGCCGTCGGTGTCGTCGAGGTCGACCGTGGCGTGCGCCGCACTCATCCGCTGGACCTGGGTCGGGAGATCTCCTCACCCGCCGCAGCGACGATCTCGTCCACCTCGTCGGCGGTCGGGGCCTCGACGTTGAGTCGCAGCAGCGGCTCGGTGTTCGAGGTGCGCAGGTTGAACCAGGCGCCGTCGCCCAGATCCACCGTCACGCCGTCCAGGCGGTCGATCGAAACAGTCCGCGCGGCAAAGGATTTCAGGACGGCATCGACGCATGCGGGAGCATCCTCGACGCGGAAGTTGATCTCACCGGAGGCCGCGTAGCGCTGATAGTCATCCATCAGCTCGGACAGCGGACGGGGCTGTTCACCGAGGGCGGCCAGCACGTGCAACGCCGCGAGCATGCCGGAGTCCGCCCCCCAGAAGTCACGGAAGTAGTAGTGCGCGGAATGCTCACCGCCGAAGATGGCGCCCGTCTCGGCCATCAGGCCCTTGATGTAGGAGTGCCCGACCCGGGAGCGCACCGCAACCCCGCCGTGCTCGGCGATGACCTCCGGCACCGTCCTCGAGGTGATCAGATTGTGGATCACCGCCGCGCCGGGCTCGCGCGCCAGTTCCCGGGCGGCCACCAGGGCGGTGACCGCCGACGGCGACACCGGTCTGCCGAGTTCATCGACGACGAAACAACGGTCGGCGTCGCCGTCGAACGCCAGGCCGATATCGGCGCCGGTCTGGCGCACGTAGTCCTGCAGGTCGACCAGATTGGCCGGCTCCAGCGGATTGGCCTCGTGGTTGGGAAAGGACCCGTCGAGCTCGAAGTACAACGGAAGCAGGGTCAGACCGGGGATGGTGCCCAACACCGCCGGCGCCGTATGCCCGGCCATTCCGTTGCCCGCATCGACGGCGACCCGCAACGGGCGCAGCGCGCCGACATCGACCAGCGACCGCAGGAAATCCCCGTAGGCGGCCAACACATCCCGGTCCTCGATCCGGCCGCGGGGTGCGGTACCGGCCGGAACGCCGTTGATCACGCCTTCCCTGATCACGGCCAGTCCGGTGTCCTCGCCGACCGGCTTGGCCGCGGCCCGGCACAGCTTGATGCCGTTGTAGGCGGCGGGGTTGTGACTGGCGGTGAACATCGCGCCCGGGCAGTCCAGGAAACCTGACGCGAAGTACAGCTCATCGGTGGATGCGAGCCCGATGCGAACCACGTCGAGGCCCTGCAACGTCACGCCGTCGGCGAAGGCCGCCGCCAGCAGCGGGGAGCTCTCCCGCATGTCGTAGCCGATCACGACACGGTTGCTGCCCTCGGCCGCCTCTTCGAGCATCAGGCGGGCGAACGCCGCACCGACATCGCGGACAAAGCCCTCGTCGAGTTCCGTGCCGACCAGGCCGCGCACGTCATAGGCCTTGATGACCCGGCGCACGTCGGCGGCCGACCTTGGCATGGGAGCTCCTCGGGAACGGTTTTGCGTTGGCCGTCAGCCTAGCCGCTCACCGCACCCGCCAACGCGCCGCGATGGCCCGCTATTCAGCAGGGTCGGGCAGCACCCGGAGATGGCCCCGCCGGCGGCCGTTGCCGCCCGATCCCGGGGCCGCGGGAGTGACACCGGTCCGCGGTGCCGATGCGTGCGCCGCGCCGATCGGGTCGGAGAAGCCGTGTATCGGCGAGCCGCCGGAAACCCCGCGCTCGCGGACCGCCTCGGCCAGAGCCACGAGGTCGTCCTCATCGGGGTTGGTCGGCAGGGGCGCGGCGTGGCGTACGAGCTCCCAGCCGCGTGGCGCGGTGATTCGGCTGCCGTGCCCCAGGCACAGGTCCCAGGAATGCGGTTCCCGGACCGTGCCCAGCGGCCCGACGACGGCGGTGGAGTCCGCGTAGACGTACGTCAGCGTCGCCACCGCGTAATGCGCACACCCGGGTCGGCTGCAGCGACGGGGAACATTCACGCCGGTGAGGCTATCGCGCAGGAATGTCCCGTGACGCCGGACACGCGCAGTACGCGGGGCGTCGATGTACAACCGTTACGATCGGCGTCCATGGCCGATACCCGCAGTTCCCGGCACGGAGGCGGGTCGGGCGGAGGCTCGCGGCGCGGGCGTGAGATGCGCGGCCCACTTCTCCCCCCGACCGTTCCGGGATGGCGAAGCCGCGCAGAGCGGTTCGACATGGCCGTATTGGAGGCCTACGAGCCGATCGAACGACGCTGGCATCAGCGCCTTGCCGAACTCGATGTCGCTGTCGATGAGATTCCCCGCATCGCCCCGAAGGATCCCGACAGTGTCCAGTGGCCGCCCGAGGTGGTGGCCGACGGGCCGGTCGCGTTGGCTCGGCTGATCCCGGCCGGGGTTGATGTCCGCGGTGACGCCACGCGGGCTCGAATAGTGCTGTTCCGCAAGCCGATCGAGCGGCGGGCGAAGGATTCGGTCGATCTGACCGATCTGTTGCATGAGATTCTGGTGGCTCAGGTGGCCACCTATCTGGGAGTAGAACCGAACGTCATCGACCCCAACCTGGACTCCGACGACTGAACCGGTCGGACGATGAGATTCCGGCCGATCAGACGATGCCGCGCTTGAGGCGCCGGCGTTCCCGCTCGGAAAGCCCACCCCAGATGCCGAACCGCTCGTCCTTGGCCAGCGCGTAGTCCAGGCACGCGTCGCGAACTTCGCAGCCCAAGCAGATGCGCTTCGCCTCGCGGGTCGATCCGCCCTTCTCCGGGAAGAAGGCTTCAGGGTCGGTCTGGGCGCACAGCGCCTTCTCCTGCCAGAGGTCGTCGTCCGGCGTCAGGGCCAGTTGTTCGACCGGTTCGGGCACCAGCGTCAAATGAGCGCGAGCCGCGCCCGACAGGCCCGCCGACGGAATTGCAGAGTGCGGCGCGCCAAGCGCACCGAAGAAGTGTTCGTAGGTCATTGTCCGCCTCCTCACCGAGATTCGAGTGTTCAATTTTCGAAAGTTATTCGAACATTTGGTCGAATCACGGTCTGCGACACCAAAATCGGCAGGACGACCGGGAAATGACACTGGTGTGATTAGACATTGCCGTAGTGCCCTGGTCAAGCCGCTGGCCATAAATCACTACCACTTTCGTGACCTGATACGGCGTGTCGACGCCGCGGCGTGTCTTGCGAGTTACGTCACTGTGACCGCGGTGGGGCCGCACCAACTGCCACCACCTAGTGTCGGTCGATGTGAAAGTCACCGTTCTCGTCGGCGGAATCGGCGGGGCCAGATTCCTGCTCGGCGTGCAGCGATTCCTCGGCCTGGGCCAGTTCGCCGGCCAGTCGTCCTGCGGCGGCGATGGCGGCCACGAACTGACCGCAGTGGTCAACGTCGGTGACGACGCCTGGATGTACGGCGTGCGGATCTGCCCCGATCTCGATACCTGCATGTACACCCTCGGCGGCGGCATCGATCCCGAACGAGGCTGGGGTCATCGCGACGAAACATGGCATGCCAAGGAGGAACTCGCCGCCTACGGTGTGCAGCCGGACTGGTTCGGCCTGGGCGATCGGGATCTGGCCACCCACCTGGTGCGCAGCCAGATGCTGCGTGCGGGCTATCCGCTCTCGCAGGTGACCCAGGCGCTGTGCGACCGGTGGTCGCCCGGAGCGACTCTGTTGCCCGCCAGCGACGACCGGTGCGAGACCCATGTCGTGGTCAGCGACCCCGATACCGGCGATCGGAAGGCCATCCACTTCCAGGAGTGGTGGGTCCGCTATCGCGCCCAAATCCCCACCCACAGTTTCGCTTTCATCGGCGCCGATACCGCGACGGCCGGCCCCGGGGTCGTCGACGCGATCACCGGAGCCGACGTCGTCATGCTGGCCCCCTCCAACCCGGTGGTCAGCATCGGCGCCACGCTTGCCGTCGGTGGCATCCGGGCCGCCCTGCGTTCCACGCCTGCCCCTGTCGTGGGGTACTCGCCGATCGTCAGCGGAAAGCCGTTGCGCGGCATGGCCGACGAGTGTTTGTCGGTGATCGGCGTCGAGACCAGTTCGCAGGCGGTGGGCCGGCACTACGGCGCGCGGTCGGCCACCGGCCTGCTGGACTACTGGCTGATCCACGACACCGACGAAGCCGAGGTCCCGGGCGTGACGGTGGCCGGCGTTCCACTGCTGATGACCGATCCGGGGGCCACCGCCGAGATGGTGCGAGCCGGGCTCGACCTGGCCGGGGTGCGGCCGTGACCGGCGACCATGGCCCGACGGCGCCGCCCAGCGGCGACCATGGCACCGCGGCGCGGGTCGAGATTCTTCCCCTCACCGGTCTGCCGGAATTCCGTCCGGGCGACGACCTCGCCGCCGCCATCGCCTCCGCAGCGCCCTGGCTGTGCGACGGCGACGTGGTGGTCGTCACCAGCAAGGTGGTGTCCAAGTGCGAAGGACGCATCGTCGCCGCGCCGCCGGACCCCGATGAGCGAGATGCGCTGCGCCGCAAGCTGATCGATGACGAGGCGGTGCGGGTTCTGGCCCGCAAGGGTCGGACGCTGATCACCGAGAATCGTCACGGCCTCGTCCAGGCCGCAGCCGGGGTGGACGGATCGAACGTCGGAACAACCGAATTGGCACTGCTACCGGAGGATCCGGACGCCAGCGCCGCAGCGCTGCGCGCCGCGCTGCGGCGGCGCCCAGGTGTGGACGTCGGGGTGGTCGTCACCGACACGATGGGCCGGGCGTGGCGCAACGGGCAGATCGACGCGGCGATCGGATCGGCCGGTCTGCCGGTCCTGCACAGCTACGCCGGAGCCCGGGACGTCCACGGCAATGAACTGCTTGTCACCGAAGTGGCGGTGGCCGACGAAGTCGCCGCGGCCGCCGATCTCGTTAAGGGCAAACTCACCGCGGTGCCCGTTGCGGTGGTGCGGGGTCTGGCGTTGCGCGATGACGGGTCGACTGCCGCCAATCTGTTGCGTGGGGGGGTTGACGACCTGTTCTGGCTTGGCACCGCCGAGTCGATCGAGCTCGGGCGCAGCCAGGCCCAACTGCTGCGCCGTTCGGTGCGCCGATTCGCCGACCGGCCCGTCGAACCGCAGCTCATCGAGGCCGCCGTGGCCGAGGCACTCACCGCGCCCGCGCCACACCACACCCGGCCGGCCCGCTTCGTGTGGCTGGCCGACCCCGATCTGCGCGCAGCACTGCTGGAGAAGATGAGGCGGGCCTGGCGCGCCGACCTCGTTGGGGACGGCATCACCTCCGAGGCCGTCGAACGACGGGTCGCGAAGGGCCAGATCCTCTTTGACGCACCCGACGTGGTGATCCCGTTCGTCGTGCCCGACGGCGCGCACAGCTACCCGGATGCGGCACGCACCGCCGCCGAGCACACGATGTTCACCGTCGCCGTCGGCGCCGCCGTCCAGGGCCTGCTGGTCGCTCTTGCCGTGCGTGGGGTCGGCAGCTGCTGGATCGGTTCGACGATCTTCGCCCCCGAGTTGGTGCGCTCCGTTCTGGACCTGCCGGCGGACTGGGAACCCCTGGGAGCGATCGCCATCGGATACCCGGAGGAGCCTCCGCAGCCGCGGGATCCGGCGAAGGTCGGCGACCTGCTGGTTCGCCGATGAGCGCCGTTGTGCGGGAATCGGCCATCGCGGCGCTGAACGACTGGCAGCCCGCGGACGCCGATCAGGACTCGATGCGCCACGCCGTCCTGGCTTTCCTGCACGCGCGATCGGACAGCTGCCAACGGTCCTGCGCCGCAGGGCATGTCACCGCCTCGGCACTGGTCGTCGATGAGACCGGCACGCAGGTTCTGCTGACCCTGCATCCCCGCTTCGGGCGCTGGCTTCAGTTGGGCGGGCACTGCGAGGACACCGATGACGGCATCCTCGCCGCGGTCCTGCGGGAAGCCACCGAGGAATCCGGCATCGACGGCCTGCGCATCGACCCGGATCTGGCCGCAATCCACGTTCACCCGGTGACCTGCTCGCTGGGGGTCCCCACCCGCCATCTCGACCTGCAGTTCATCGTCCGGGCTCCGGCACAGGCGCGGCCCGTGATCAGCGACGAGTCGCTGGATCTGCGGTGGTGGCCGATCGACGCATTACCGCCGGGGGCCGATGCCGGCCTGACGCGACTGGTCGGCGTCTGGGAGAGCCGCCGTCAGATGTCGCTGGAGTAGCGGATACCGCAGTCCGGGATGAGAACCCCCGGCCAGACCCGGGCCCCGCGGAGCAACTCGCACCGGGCGCCGATATCGGCCCCGTCGCCGATCACGGCGTCGCGGACGAGCGCCCGCGGCCCGATCCGGGCGCCGAAACCGACGATCGAGCGCTCGATCACCGCGCCGGGTTCGATCCGGGCGCCGTCGAAGACCACCGCACCGTCCAGTCGCACACCGGCACCGATCTCGGCGCCGCGACCGACCACGGTGCCGCCGTAGAGCAGGGCGCCGGGAGCCACCGAGGCGCCGTCGTGCACCAGACACTCCCCCCGATGACCGGCCAGTGCCGGCGACGGGGCGATGCCGCGGACCAGATCCGCCGAGCCGCGGACGAAGTCCTCCGGGGTGCCCATGTCGCGCCAGTAGGACATGTCGACGTGCCCGCACACCTTGGCCCCTTCTGCGAGCAGTTGGGGAAACACCTCGCGTTCGACCGACACCTCCCGGCCGCGCGGGATGCGGTCGATGATGCTGCGCCTGAAGATGTAGGTGCCGGCGTTGATCTGATCGGTCGGCGGATCCTCGGTTTTCTCCAGGAATGCCAACACATTTCCGTCGGCGTCGGTGGGCACCGAGCCGAAGGCCCGAGGGTCGCTCACCCGGACGAGGTGGATGGTGACGTCGGCGTCCCGCTCCTGGTGACCGGCCAGCATCGCACCCAGATCGGCACCGGACAGCACATCGCCGTTGAACACCATCACCGTGTCGTTGCGAAGCTTCGGGGCGACGTTGGCGATGCCGCCACCGGTGCCCAGCGGGTCCTTCTCGACGACGTAGTCGATCTGCAGGCCGAGTTTCGAACCGTCGCCGAACTCGGCCTCGAAAGTCTCCGCCTTGTACGACGTTCCGAGCACGACATGCTCGATCCCGGTCGCCGCGATCCGCGACAGCAGGTGGGTCAGGAACGGCAGACCCGCGGTGGGCAGCATCGGCTTGGGCGCCGACAGGGTCAGCGGCCGCAGGCGGGTGCCCTTACCGCCGACCAGGATGACGGCATCCACCCGACTGGCATCCACCGGACTGGGGTCCACCCGACTGGCATCCACCGGGGCCCTCAGTTCGTCGCTGGTCATCGCGTCCCTCCCATCAGTTCCCGGCGGGATTTCCGCACGGCCGCGCGCGCCCGCACCCGCAGGGCGCCTTTCATCGTCCACCTCAGCGGGGCCTGCCACCACCCGGCGTGGCGATCGGAGAGATAGATGTAGGTGCTGTCATGGTGGGCCCGCAGATTGCGGGAGGGGTTACGTCCCGTCGAATGCCCCTTGTCGTGCAGGATCTCCGCGGTCGGCACATAGACGTTGAACCAGCCGGCACGGCTGAGGCGGTCGCCGAGATCGACGTCTTCCATGTACATGAAGTAGCGCTCGTCGAAACCGCCGATCGCATCGAATGCTTTGCGGCGCACGAGAAGACAGGAGCCCGACAGCCAGCCGACCGGGCGTTCGCTGGGCTCCAGGCGCTCCTGCCGGTAGGACTTGGTCCACGGGTTGGCCTTCCAGGCGAACCCCACCACCGCATGCATGCCGCCGCGGACGAGGCTGGGCAGGTGGCGCGCCGAAGGGTAGACCGCGCCGTCGGGATCGCGGATCAGCGGGCCCAGGGTCCCGGCCTGTGGCCAGCGGTGGGCGGCCGCCATCAGGGCGTCGATGCTGCCGGGGGCCCAGACGACGTCGGGGTTCGCCACCAGGACGAACTCCTCGTCGGCCGGCACGGTTGCCACGCCACGGTTGACGGCGGTGCCGTAACCCAGGTTGCCGCCGGTGGTCAGCAGTCGGGTTCCGGGATAGCGCTCGACCGCCTCTTCCGGGGCGCCGTCGGTGGAACCGTTGTCGGCGATGATGACCCGAATCGGCCGGTCGGTGGCCACGGTGAGCGACGAGAGGAACCGATCGAGGTGCGTACCTGACGAATAGGCCACGGTGACCACCGTCAGGGCCTGTTCGTCGTTCACGAAGTCGAGGTTATCGGTCCGTCTTCCACGGGTACGGCAAGCGCGGCGTTCAATGCGTCACGCCACGGCCGCGGCGCGGTCAGTCCAGCCCGGACCGACCCGTCCATCGCCAGCGCGGAGAACACCGGACGGTGGGCGGGCCGCGGGAACGCGGCGGTGTCCACCGGTCGGACCCGTTGCGGATCGGCGCCGAGTGCGGAGAACACCGCGCGGGCCTGCTCGAAGCGACTGGCCGCGCCGGCATTGGCGACGTGCAGTATCGGTGCCCGGACGCCGCCCGCAGCGACCTCGAGCAGGGCTTCGACCAGGTCCTTGGCATAGGTCGGCGAGCCGGTCTGGTCAGAGACCATGTCAATGTCGCGGTCGGTGGCGGCGAGTCTGCGCATGACGGCGACGAAGTCCGCCCCGGATCCGCCGGTGTAGACCCACGAGGTACGCACCACGTTCGCCTCGGGGAGTTCGGCGTGCACGGCCACCTCACCGTCGAGCTTGCTGCGCCCGTAGGCGCTCAACGGGCCGACGGAGTCGGAAATCTCATACGGCCTGTTCAGGTCCCCGCTGAACACGTAGTCGGTGGAGATGTGGACCAGGCGGGCGCCGGTCCGGGCACATGCGCGGGCGATGTTGCCGGGGCCGATCGCGTTGATCGCCTGGGCGGCGTCCGGTTCGGCCTCGGCGGCATCGACGTTGGTGAACGCCGCGCAGTTGACCACCACGTCGGCGCCGGCCACGTGGTGGTCGACGGCCGCCGCATCGGTGATGTCGAGGTCGGCGCGGGTCAGCGCCACCACGTCGTATCCGCGCCGGGCCGCCTCGACGGCCAGAAATGCGCCCACCTGCCCACCGGCACCGGTCACCACCATCGTCTGCGACACGGAGACGAGTCTGGCACGCCGGTTTGGGCTACCGGGGATGTGGCCGGGTCACCAGTAGCCTGGGCTGGTGCCAGATGAGACGGAAGTGACGGTAGTGACGCGCGCGCACCCTGTGGCGCGCACCATGCTGGCGCTCCTGGCGGTGACCGTTCTGCTCGGCACCGGGGTGGCGTGGGGGTCGGTCCGCAATTTCGAGAGCGGGATCTTCCACTTCACCACCGCGATGCTCGGCGGCAACGGCGGTGCCGACGACGGCGCCACCGACATCCTGCTGGTCGGGATGGACAGCCGCACCGACGCGCACGGCAATCCGCTGGCGCCGGAGGAACTGGCCGAACTGCACGCCGGCGACGAAACCGCCACCAACACCGACACCATCATCCTGGTGCGCATCCCGAACAACGGCCGGTCGGCCACCGCCATCTCGATCCCCCGCGACTCCTACGTGGACGCGCCGGGACTGGACAAGACGAAGATCAACGGCGTCTACGGCCAGGTGAAGCTCGACAAGATGAAGGACCTCGTGGAAGTCCAGGGTGTCGACGCGGCGCAGGCCGAACCACAGGCCGTCGAGGCCGGCCGCAATGCCCTGATCACGACCGTCGCCGACCTGACCGGGGTGACGGTGGACCACTACGCCGAGATCGGCCTACTCGGCTTCTCGCTGATCACCGACGCTCTCGGCGGTGTCGAGGTGTGCCTGAAGGACCCGGTGAACGAACCGCTCTCGGGTGCGGCCTTCCCGGCCGGGTGGCAGCGGCTGGACGGCCCGCAGGCGCTGAGCTTCGTGCGTCAGCGCCACGACCTCCCGCGCGGCGACCTGGATCGGGTGGTACGCCAGCAGGTTGTGATGGCTTCCCTTGCCCACCAAGTCATTTCGGGCGAGACGTTGCGCAGTCGGGCAACGCTCAACCGGCTCGAGGACGCCATCCAGCGGTCGGTGGTCATCTCCTCGGGCTGGGATGTGATGGATTTCCTCACCCAGTTGCAGAAGCTGGCGGCAGGCAACGTGGCCTTCGCCACCATCCCGGTGCTGGCCGAGGACGGCTGGAGCGACGACGGCGTCCAGTCGGTGGTCCGGGTGGAGCCGAGTCAGGTGCGCGAGTGGGTCGCCGGACTGCTGCATGATCAGGACGAGGGCAAGACCGCCGTGATCACCTACGAGCGTGCGCAGACCACCGTCGACGTGATCAACGACAGCGATGTCAACGGTTTGGCCGGCGAGGTGTCGGCTCGGCTGACCGCAGCGGGGTTCACCGGCGGATCGGTCGGAAACAGCGACAAGGCGAAGGTCACCGAGAGCCAGGTGCTGGCCGCCCGGGAAGACGACCTGGGCGCGCAGGCGGTGGCCAGGGAACTGGGCGGGCTGCCGGTGACGGCCGACGCATCGATCCCGCCCGGCACCGTGAAGGTGCTACTCGCCGACGGCTACGAGGGCCCGGGTTCCGGGCAGGACGGGACCCTGCCGAGCAGCGCGGAGATCGACAAGGCAGCCCAGGACACCTCGACGGACAACGCCGAACAGGCACCGCCGCCGTCGCCGGTGTTCACCGCGGGGTCCAACGACCCCAAGTGCGTCAACTAGATGCCCACCCTGACCGACGCGCTGCTGGATCCCCTGCTCGGCGTCGACCGCATGGGGCCGCGGATCACCTATTACGACGACGCCACCGGTGAGCGGATCGAGCTGTCGACCGTCACGCTGGCCAACTGGGCGGCCAAAACCGCGAACCTGCTGCGCGAGGAGTTCGGCGTAGGGCGGGGCGGCCGGGTGGCGGTGCTGCTGCCGGCGCACTGGCAGACCGTGGCGGTCGTGCTGGGCGCATGGTGGATCGGCGCCGAGGTGGTGCTGGTTGACGACGCAGACGCAGACGCCGACGTGGCGCTGTGCACGTCCGACCGCCTCGCCGAGGCCGACGACGCCGTCGCCGGCGGCGAGGTCGCCGTACTGTCGCTGGATCCGTTCGGCCGGCCCGTCGACGGCCTGCCGGTCGGGGTGACCGATTACGCGACGGCCGTGCGGGTGCACGGCGACACCGTGGTTGCCGAACGATCGCCCGGACCGGCCCTGGACGGCCGTTCCGTCGACGATGTCCTCGCCGCCGCCCGGCGCAGCGCCGTCGACCAGGGTCTGAACGCTGCCGACCGGGTGATGTCGGACCGATCGTGGTCGACGCCGACCGAACTCGTCGACCACCTGATCGCGGTGCTGGCGAGCGGTGCGTCGCTGGTACAGCTGGCCAACCCGGACTCCGCGACCCTGGACCGGCGCCGGCTGACCGAGAAGGTCACCCGCACGCTATGACGGTCACCACCACACGGTTGACCCGGGTGAGGCGCGGACCGGAGTGCGTCGGCGGCTAGGCAGCCGGAGTGGCGGCCGTTGCCGGCATCGGCGCGGCAGGCGCTGCCGGTGCGGCGACCGGAGCCGGAGCGGGAAGTGCCGCGTTCCACGCCGCCGGGTCCACGGCCGGAAGGGTCGGGCACATGGCCGCGATCTTGTCCGCGACCGGCTCAGCGGCCGTGAAGATCGAGACGTACTGCGGGAAGATGCCCACGAGCTCGTTGACCTCGGCCTGACGCTCCTGCGGCGGCTTCTGCAGCAGCAGGTTCATGTGGTAGACGATGCCGCCCTGAATCCAGGCCGGTTCGGAGTTGTACTTCCCGATCAGCTCGCCGTAGGCGACGGGATCGACCACCTTGGTGGCAGCCAGGATCTGATCCAGCGAACAGGTGGTATTGAGCATGGACGGCGGCACGGTATCGGCCGCAGCGACCGCAGCGGGACCGAGGGCGCCGAGCATGAGAGCACCCGCGACGGTCGCGATGCGCATGGGACGGGAATTGATCATGGTGAGAGAACCTATCCCAGGTGCGCGCCCAGGAAAAATCGACGGCCTCGCCAAGAAGCACCCCGAATAGGCTCTGGGCATGGTTACCCGCCGCCCTCCTCTGGATGTCGACGCAGTCCGACGAGATCTGATCGGGCCGGCCAGGGCGCTGCACGCTATCGACGTCGTGGAAACCACCGGCTCGACCAACGCCGACCTGCTCGCTCGCCACGCCGCCGGTGACACCATCGACGGGGCGGTGCTCGTCGCCGAGCACCAGAGCGCCGGACGCGGCCGCCTGGGGCGCAGCTGGTCGACTCCCCCCCGCACTCAGATCGCGCTGTCGATGGGAGTCGACGCCGGCGGCCTGCCCCCGTCGACGTGGGGCTGGCTGCCGCTGTTGACCGGCGTCGCGGTGACCGACGCCGTGCACGCGACCACCGGCATCGAGCCGGGCCTGAAGTGGCCCAACGACATCCTGGTCGGGACCGCCAAGCTGGGCGGCATCCTGGCCGAGGTGGCGGCCCCCGCACCGGTGATCGTGGTGGGGCTGGGGCTCAACGTGACCCTGACCGCCGAGGAGGCGCCGGATTCGCGGGCCACCTCGCTGCTGATGCTCGGTTCGACGATGCTGGACCGCACCGCGCTGCTGGGCAGCATTCTGGCCGAACTGTCCGCGCGCATCGACCACTGGCGCGCGGTCGGCGGAAGAGACCCGGGCCTGGTCTCCGATTACCGAGCCCGCAGCCTCACGCTCGGCACGAAAGTGCGTGCGCTGCTACCGGGTGACCGCGAAATCATCGGAACCGCGACCGATCTCGACGAACTCGGTCAGCTGCACATCGACACCGGCGCGCAAACGATCGCGGTGTCCGCCGGCGACATCACCCATCTGCGCGACGCCGAAGGCTGACGGGTCAGCGCAGCAGCGCCCGGGACATCACCACACGCTGAATCTGGTTGGTGCCCTCGTAGATCTGGGTGATCTTGGCGTCGCGCATCATCCGCTCCACCGGGAAGTCGACGGTGTAGCCGGCGCCGCCGAACAACTGAACGGCGTCGGTGGTCACCTCCATGGCCACATCGGAGGCGAAACACTTCGACGCCGCGGTGATGAAGCCGAGATCCGGTTCGCCGCGCTCGGCGCGGGCCGCGGCCGAGTACACCATCAACCGGGCGGCCTCGACCTTCATCGCCATGTCGGCGAGCATGAACTGGACACCCTGGTTGTCGGCGACCGGGCGGCCGAACTGCTTGCGGTCCTTGGTGTAGGCGATCGCCGCCTCCAGTGCCCCCTGGGCGATGCCGACCGCCTGGGCGCCGATGGTGGGCCGGGTGTGGTCGAGGGTGGCCAGAGCGGTCTTGAATCCGGTGCCCGGATCGCCGATGATCCGGTCACCGGGGATGCGGCAGTTCTCGAAGTACAACTCGGTGGTGGGCGAACCCTTGATGCCGAGCTTGCGCTCCTTGGGGCCGACGGTGAAACCCTCGTCGTCCTCGTGGACCATGAACGCCGAAATGCCGTTGGCGCCCTTGTCGGGGTCGCTGACCGCCATCACGGTGTACCAGGCGGACTTGCCGCCGTTGGTGATCCAGCACTTGGAGCCGTTGAGGATCCAGCCGTCACCGTCGGCCTTGGCGCGGGTCCGCATCGACGCCGCGTCGCTGCCGGCCTCCCGCTCGGAGAGCGCGTAGGAAGCCATCTTGCCGTCGGCGATCTCGGGCAGCACCTTCTTCTTGAGGTCATCGGAGCCGCGCAGAATCAGGCCCATCGTGCCCAGCTTGTTGACCGCCGGAATCAGCGACGCCGATGCGTCGACACGGGCGACCTCCTCGATGACGATGCAGGCCGCCACCGAGTCCGCGCCCTGCCCGCCGAACTCCTCGGGCACGTGCACCGCGTTGAAGCCCGATGCGTTCAGCGCATCAAGAGCCTCCTGCGGGAAGCGGACCTCTTCGTCGACGGCCGCCGCGTAAGGAGCGATCTCCTTGTCGCACAGCGCCCGGATCGCGGCGCGAAGTTCCTCGTGCTCCTCGGGCAACTGAAAGACATCGAACGACGGATCACCAGCCATGTCCAACTCCTTGAGATTTTCCGGGGCTTCTGGCGGGCAACGTTACCGCCAGAGCTCACTCACCCAGTAAACGCTCACGTAGCGCGCGGTCCTTGGCCAACACCTGCTCCTCCAGATCGGCCTGGAAGCTCTCCATCCGGGCCCGCAGTACGGCGTCGGCGGACCCCAGGATCCGCACCGCCAGCAAGCCGGCGTTGCGGGCCCCGCCGATCGACACCGTCGCGACCGGAACCCCCGCCGGCATCTGCACGATCGACAACAGCGAGTCCAGGCCGTCGAGTCTGGCCAGCGGCACCGGCACCCCGATCACCGGCAACGGCGTGGCCGACGCGACCATCCCGGGCAGGTGCGCCGCGCCGCCTGCTCCGGCGATGACGACCTCGATGCCGCGGGCCGCCGCACCCCGGGCGTACTCCAACATCCGCCCCGGCGTGCGGTGGGCCGAAACCACGCCCACCTCGAACGGGACGTCGAACTCGGCCAGCGCCCCGGCCGCGTCCTGCATCACCGGCCAGTCGCTGTCGCTGCCCATGATGAGGCCGACCCGCGGCTGATCAGTCCCAGTCATCAGGTGTGCCCGTCCCATCCGTCGATCATTCAGCGCCATTCTGCGTGCGACAACCAGTGTGCCGCGCGCTCCGCGCGCTCCCGAACCGAATCGACGTCGTCCCCGAGCACGTTGACGTGCCCGATCTTGCGCCCGGGCCGCTCGTCCTTGCCGTACAGGTGCACATGCGCCTCGGGCATCCGGCCGAACAGGTGGTGCAGCCGTTCATCCATGCCCATCCCCGGTGCCTGCGCGGCACCGAGCACATTGGCCATCACCGTGACCGGGGCCAGCGGCCTGGTGTCACCGAGCGGGTAGTCCAGCACCGCCCGCAGATGCTGTTCGAACTGACTGGTGACCGAGCCGTTCATGGTCCAGTGCCCGGAATTGTGCGGTCTCATCGCCAGTTCGTTGACCAGCAACGTGCCGTCGGCGGCTTCGAACAGCTCCACGGCCAGCACCCCGACGACCCCGAGTTGCTCGGCGATGCGCAGACCGAGCTGTTCGGCCTCGGCGGCCAAATCGTCCGGGAGCCCCGGCGCAGGGGCCAGGACGGTGACGCAAATGCCTTGCTGCTGAACGGTTTCCACCACAGGCCAGGCCGCGCCCTGCCCGTACGGAGAATGGGCCACCAACGCCGCGAGCTCCCGGCGCATCGACACCCGTTCCTCCAGCAGCACCGGTACACCGTCGGCCAGATACCGGCCGACCGCCGCACGGGCCGCGGCCAGATCGTCGGCCAGCACCACCCCGCGTCCGTCGTAGCCGCCGCGCACGGTCTTGATCACCACCGGCCCGTCGATCAGTGCGGCAAAGGCGTCGACGTCCTCGACCGTCGCCACCGGGCTGAATCGGGGTACCGGCGCGCCCAGAGCCGACAGCCGACGACGCATCTCCAGCTTGTCCTGGGCGAACACCAGCGCCTCCGGCGCCGGGAGGACCGAGACGCCTTCGGCGACCAGGGTGTGCAGCAGTTCGGTCGGCACGTGCTCGTGGTCGAAGGTCAGCGCATCGGCTCCGGCCGCCGCCCGGCGCAGCGCGTCGAGATCGGTGTGGGAACCGATCACAACGTCCGGGCTCACCTGTGCGGCCGGGTCGTCGGGGCTCACCGCGAGCACCCGCAGACTCTGGCCGAGGGCTATCGCGGACTGGTGGGTCATGCGGGCCAACTGGCCGCCGCCCACCATCGCCACCAGCGGTCTTCTCGACACGGACGCTATGGTGTCACGGCCTTCCCCACCCGCTTTTACCGGCGGTGACCAGCGGCGCTACGCACCGTGCGGCGATTTCCGTAGAATTTTCCCCCGTGTCCTTCGCTGATGCCACGATCGCCCGGCTGCCCGGCCCGATCCGGCCCTTCGCCGAGCGGCATCACGAGCTGATCAAGTTCGCGATCGTCGGCGCAACCACGTTCGTCATCGACTCCTCGATCTTCTACACCCTCAAGCTCACGGTGCTGGAACCCAAGCCCGTCACGGCGAAGGTGATCGCCGGCATCGTCGCGGTGATCGCCTCCTACATCCTCAACCGCGAATGGAGCTTCCGCGACCGCGGCGGCCGCGAGCGCCATCACGAGGCTTTGCTGTTCTTCGCGGTCAGCGCAGTCGGCGTGCTGCTGAGCATGGCGCCGCTGTGGTTCTCCCGCTATGTGTTGGACCTGCAGACCCCCAACGTCTCGCTGGCGATCGAGAACATCGCAGACTTCCTGTCGGCCTACCTCATCGGCAATCTGCTGCAGATGGGTTTCCGGTTCTGGGCGTTCCGCCGCTGGGTGTTCCCCGACGAGGTCGGCCGCGAGCCCGACAAGGCGCTGGAGTCGACGCTGACCGCCGGCGGAATCGTCGAGGCCCTCGAGGACGAGATGGAAGCCCGGGAGAACCGGGAGGCCGGCGTGGTGACGCCACTGCGCGGCCGCCGTACCCCGCCCGCCGCCTAGCGCTCCTCGTCGAAGGTGTCGAACACCTCGTGATAGAGCAGTGAATGCACCTGTTCGACCTGCGGAACGTCGTCGAACTCCAACGGGTCCTGCGACGCCGACTCGATCACCAGGGTCCCGCTGCGCACCATCCGATCGAGCACGCCGTGGCGGAACTCGACACTGTTGATGCGCGCCAGGGGGATGTCGATCCCGGACCGCGTCAGCAGGCCTTGGCGATACATCACCCGCCGGTCGGTGATGACGAAGTGAGTTGTGCGCCACGTCAGAAACGGTCGCACCGTGAGCCACACCACCAGCAGTAGCCAGATGGCGCCGATGACCGCCAGGACGATCTGCCGGGCGCGCGGATCCCAGTCGGTGCGGCTCACCACCGCCCCGGCGAATGACGCCAGTGCGGTCACCACCAGCAGTGCCAGCACCGGTCTGATGAGCTGCTTCCAATGCGGATGGCGGTGCAGGATCACCTGTTCGTCTTGCGTCAGCACACTGTCGGGATAGCCCATAGTGTTCTCCTACGTCACCCGCACCGGAATTTGCAAGGACGCCGGCCACCCCATCCAAGTACAACCCGGAGTTGATCGACGCGTTCCTCGCCCTCGACGTCCCCCACTACCTCGGCGTGGAGAACAGACGGGTCTCGACACGGCGGCTCGCGCCACGTTCTCGATCGAGGAGCACCGCGGGCAGCCCCGCGCATTGATACCGATCACCGCCTGGACGCTGGAGCCCGACACCGCGATGAGTCCGCGGGACGCCTTCTTCGCCGACCACGAGCGTGTCCCGGCCGCCCCGCACTGGCGCCGGGCGAGCGGATTCGCTCCGCGACGCTGGCGGCACTGCAGGCCGCAGCCGCAAGCGGCACGCGGATCGCCTACTGCGGCGACCCGATGCTGGACACGGTGCTCGTCGTCCGCGAGTAGTGGCGGCTGGAGCGCGGAACACGGTCGGCGGCCCTCCGGCACCATGCCGGGGGCTAGCATCGTCATCCATGACGAGCGTTACCGAACCGGATATTCATACGACGGCCGGCAAGCTGGCCGATCTGCGCAAGCGCGCCGAGGAGACGCTGCATCCGGTCGGCGAGGGCGCCGTCGAGAAGACCCACGCCAAGGGCAAGCTGACCGCCCGCGAACGAATCCTGGCCCTGCTCGACGACGACTCCTTCGTCGAACTCGACGCGCTGGCCCGGCACCGAGCGACGACCTTCAACCTCCAGGAGAACCGCCCGGTCGGCGACGGGGTGGTCACCGGCTACGGCACCATCGACGGCCGCGACGTCTGCATCTTCAGCCAGGACGCCACCGTGTTCGGTGGCAGTCTCGGTGAGGTCTACGGCGAGAAGATCGTCAAGGTTCAGGACCTCGCCCTCAAGACCGGCCGACCGCTGATCGGCATCAACGACGGCGCCGGCGCCCGCATCCAGGAGGGTGTGGTCTCCCTCGGCCTCTACAGCCGGATCTTCAACAACAACATCAAGGCCTCCGGCGTCATCCCGCAGATCTCGCTCATCATGGGCGCTGCGGCCGGCGGCCACGTCTACTCCCCCGCACTGACCGACTTCGTGATCATGGTCGACCAGACCAGCCAGATGTTCATCACCGGGCCCGACGTCATCAAGACCGTCACCGGCGAGGACGTCAGCATGGAGGAACTCGGCGGCGCCCACACCCACATGGCGAAGTCGGGCACCGCGCACTACGTCGCCTCCGGCGAGCAGGACGCCTTCGAGTACGTCCGCGACCTGCTGAGCTTCCTGCCGCCCAACAACTACGCCGAGCCGCCGCGCTACCCCGCGCCACCGCACCCCGGCGCGATCGAGGACAACCTGACCGAGGAAGACCTCGAACTCGACACCCTGATCCCGGACTCGCCGAACCAGCCGTACGACATGCACGAAGTGATCACCCGAATCCTCGACGACGACGAATTCCTGGAAGTCCAGTCCGGTTACGCGCAGAACATCATCATCGGGTTCGGGAGAGTGGACGGTCGACCCGTGGGGATCGTGGCCAACCAGCCCACCCAGTTCGCCGGCTGCCTGGACATCAACGCCTCGGAGAAGGCCGCCCGGTTCATCCGCACCTGCGACTGCTTCAACATCCCGATCGTGATGCTGGTGGATGTCCCCGGCTTCCTGCCGGGCACCGAGCAGGAGTTCAACGGCATCATCCGCCGTGGCGCCAAACTGCTCTACGCCTACGGCGAGGCCACCGTCGCCAAGATCACCGTCATCACCCGCAAGGCCTACGGCGGCGCGTACTGCGTGATGGGGTCCAAGGACATGGGCTGCGACGTCAACGTGGCCTGGCCCACGGCGCAGATCGCGGTGATGGGCGCCTCCGGCGCGGTCGGGTTCGTCTATCGCAAGCAACTCACCGAAGCCGCCAAGAACGGCGAGGACGTCGAGGCGCTGCGCCTGGAGTTGCAGCGGGACTACGAAGACACCCTGGTCAACCCGTACGTCGCCGCTGAGCGCGGATTCGTCGACGCGGTCATCCCGCCGTCGCACACCCGCGGCTACATCGCGACCTCGCTGCGGCTGCTCGAGCGCAAGATCGTTCAGACCCCGCCCAAGAAGCACGGCAACATCCCGCTCTAGGGAGGCGACTATGCGACACGAGGACATCACCGAAGTCAGCGATCCGCACCAGCTGACCATCGACGCACCGGGGCACGGCATGCCGGAGATCCGGGTGCTCAAGGGTCGGCCCACCGATGCCGAACTCGCCGCCGTGGTCACCGTGCTTGCGGCCGCCGGTGGGACCGCACACCCCGGCCCGCAGGAGCTCAACCTGTGGGGCCATCCGGTGGACAAGCTGCGCTACCCCTTCAACAGCTTCCAGATCGTGTCGCTGAAGGACCGGACGCATATGCGCCGATGACCGGGCTGTCCACCCGGGGCAGCCGATGACCCGTCTCGTGCTGGGTTCGGCATCGGCGGGTCGGCTGCGGGTGCTGCGCGACGCCGGGATGGATCCGCTCGTCGTGGTATCCGGTGTCGATGAGGACGCCCTGCTCGACAGTCTCGGCGCCGGGGCCGACCCCGGGGCGGTGGTCACCGCGCTGGCCGCGGCCAAGGCCGATGCCGTCGTCGACGCGCTGGATGCCGGTGTGGCCGCCGACTGCGTGGTGATCGGCTGCGATTCGATGCTCTACGTGGACGACCGGCTCAGCGGCAAGCCGGGGACGGCGGAACAGGCTCGGCGGCAATGGCATTCGATGGCCGGCCGAGAGGGCCGACTGTTCACCGGGCACTGCGTGATCCGGGTTCGCGACGGGGCCCGGGTGGCCACCGAGACCGCTGCAGCGGTGACGACCGTGCGGTTCGGCGTCCCGACCGAGTCGGAGTTGGACGCCTATATCGCCAGCGGCGAACCCCTGGGAGTGGCGGGGGCCTTCACGCTCGACGGCCTGGGCGGCTGGTTCCTCGACGGCATCGACGGCGATCCCTCCAACGTGGTGGGCCTGGGCCTGGCCGTGACCCGCCGCCTGCTGGAGTCGGTGGGCTGCGCCGTCGGCGAACTGTGGCGGACGAATCCGGTCCGCTGATCGGCCCGCCGGTGACGATGCGGCGCAGCGGAGCGGGCTGCTGAGGAGCGCGACGGCTAGGATTTTGTCGTGCCCTTGCCTGTCGATCCGAACCCCGCCCTGCAGCAATACGCCCACCCCGAACGGTTGGTCACCGGCGACTGGTTGTACGAGCACCTCGGCAGCCCCGGCCTGGCGATCGTCGAATCCGACGAGGACGTGCTGCTCTACGACATCGGCCACATCCCCGGAGCGGTGAAGGTCGACTGGCACACCGACCTCAATGATCCGCACGTCCGGGACTACATCGACGGCGCGCAGTTCGCCGAGCTGATGAACCGCAAAGGCATTTCGCGCGACGACACCGTCGTGATCTACGGCGACAAGAGCAACTGGTGGGCGGCCTACGCGCTGTGGATCTTCACCCTCTTCGGGCACCCGGACGTCCGACTGCTCAACGGCGGCCGTGACGCGTGGATGGCCGAGGGGCGCGACACCACACTGGAGGTTCCCGAACGCACGACGACCGGATACCCGGTGGTGCAGCGCAACGACACGCCGATCCGGGCCTACCGGGACGACGTGCTGGCCGCGTTGGCCTCTCCTGCGGACACGGTCACGTTGATCGACGTGCGCTCGCCGCAGGAGTACACCGGCGAACGCACGCACATGCCGGACTACCCCGAGGAAGGCGCGTTGCGCGCCGGCCACATCCCGACCGCGGTGTCGGTCCCCTGGGCCAAGGCCGCCGACGACATCGGCCGGTTCCGAAGCCGCGCCGAACTCGACGAGATCTACTCCTTCGTCACGCCCGACAGCGACACGATCACCTACTGCCGCATCGGCGAGCGGTCCAGCCACACCTGGTTCGTCCTCACCCACCTGCTGGGTATCGACAGGGTGCGCAATTACGACGGTTCGTGGACGGAGTGGGGCAACACGGTGCGGGTGCCCGTCGTCGACGGTGCGGAACCCGGGTCCGCACCGACTGTCACGTGAGCATGCCCGCACCGCTGGCCGATGTGGTCGCGGAGTTCGCCGAGGTCGCCGGCCAGGACAAGCTGAAACTCCTGCTGGAGTTCGCCGACGACTTGCCCCCGGTGCCCTCCGACCTCGAGGAAGCGGCGATGGAGCCGGTCCCGGAATGCCAGTCGCCGCTGTTCCTGCACGTCGACGCCGACGATCCGGAGCATGTTCGGCTCTACTTCAGCGCGCCGCCGGAGGCACCGACCACCCGAGGTTTCGCCTCGATCCTGGCGGCCGGCCTCGACGGCCAGACCGCCGCCGCGATCCTGGAGGTTCCGGACGATTTCTACGCCGAACTCGGCCTGGCGACATTGATCAGCCCCCTGCGATTGCGGGGCATGTCGGCGATGCTCACCCGGATCAAACGTCGACTGCGCGGCTAGTAGCCGCGGCCGACAAGGATGTCTTCGGTCCGCATCGGTTTGGTGTGGGCGGACATCGCTGTTGCCACCTTCGCGGCGCGGGGCAGCCGCACCCTGGGCGCGGGCTTCGTCAGGATCGCCGCACCGACGGCAATCAGAGCCGTGCCGAGAACCATCCCGCCGATGACGTCGGTCAGGGTGTGGGCTCCGGAGTACAGCGCGAGGAATGCGATGGGCAGGACGCCTGCCGCAGCCAGAAGCGACAGCGCGGCTTTGGTGACCTGACTGCGTCGGATGCCGAGGCAGATCGCGCTCATGCCGAAGAACGAAACGGCGCCAGTGACATGGCCGGACGGGAATCCGTGCGGGTAGACCACCGCCTTGATGGTCTCCTCGATCACCACGCCGACGCCCACCGCCCCGGTCACCACCGCCCCGCGCATCGCCGAACGCGCCGCTAACGACAGCAGAGTGCCGCAGAACACGACGACGGCCGCGACGTGGAGCGGTTCGCCGAGATAGCCGTAGATCACGGCGGAGTCAGCTTCCAAAGCAGGCGATCGGTGCCCGGCGAACCAGGTCTCGACGTGCATGTCGATGTTCGTCAACGTGCCGCCGTTCAGCTTGAGCGCCAGACCGGCCAGGACCACGGAAAGCCCACCTGCGAGCCAGCCCGGGCCCACCCGGGCCAGGCACACCAGAGCGACCACGGCAAGAGCCATGGCCACAAAACGCAACAGGGTAACTGTGATGTCGATGTCGATGCCGTTCATTGTGCGGGACCTGGGTTACGCCCTGGGTCCGGGAACGTAGCAATTGGGTATCGGTGGATCCGTCGCGCTCGTTTCATCCCCGGTCGTGCGGTTCGCAAAACGGTTGGTCTGGCCGTTGCTACGCCGCGGTGACGCTCTAGACTCCCCTGCGAGCTCATAAGCCGGTTCTTAGAGTCCTACCAGGAGGCGCAGTGCCCACCATTTCCAAGGTCCTCGTCGCCAACCGCGGAGAGATCGCGGTCCGGGTGATCCGGGCGGCCAAGGACGCCGGCCTGGCCAGCGTCGCGGTGTACGCGGAGCCGGACGCCGACGCCCCGCACGTCGGGCTGGCCGACGAGGCCTTCGCACTCGGTGGACAGACCTCGGCGGAGTCCTACCTCGACTTCGGCAAGCTCCTCGACGCCGCGGCCAAGTCCGGCGCGAACGCGATCCATCCCGGTTACGGGTTCCTGTCGGAGAACGCCGAATTCGCCCAGGCCGTCATCGACGCCGGACTGATCTGGATCGGGCCGAGCCCGCAGTCCATCCGCGACCTCGGCGACAAGGTGACCGCCCGTCACATCGCCGCCCGCGCCAAGGCGCCACTGGTCCCGGGCACCCCCGATCCGGTGAAGGATGCCGACGAGGTGGTGGCCTTCGCCCGTGAGTACGGCGTGCCGGTGGCCATCAAGGCCGCGTTCGGCGGCGGCGGCCGAGGGATGAAGGTCGCGCGCACCCTCGATGAGATTCCCGAACTGTTCGAGTCGGCGACCCGCGAGGCCATCGCCGCCTTCGGACGCGGCGAGTGCTTCGTCGAGCGTTACCTGGACAAGCCGCGCCACGTCGAGGCGCAGGTGATCGCCGACCAGCACGGCAACGTCGTCGTCGCCGGCACCCGGGACTGCTCGCTGCAGCGACGCTTCCAGAAGTTGGTCGAGGAAGCCCCCGCACCGTTCCTGACCGACGCGCAGCGCTCGGAGATTCACGAGTCCGCCAAGCGGATCTGCAAGGAGGCCGGCTACTACGGCGCCGGCACGGTGGAATACCTCGTCGGACAGGACGGCCTGATCTCCTTCCTGGAGGTCAACACCCGCCTGCAGGTCGAGCACCCGGTGACCGAGGAGACCTCCGGCATCGATCTGGTGCGCGAGCAGTTCCGCATCGCCAACGGCGAGAAGCTCGACATCACGAACGACCCTGCGCCGCGCGGACATTCGATCGAGTTCCGGATCAACGGCGAGGACGCCGGCCGCGGTTTCCTGCCCGCACCCGGACCGGTCAATCGCTTCGACCCGCCGACGGGTCCGGGCGTGCGACTGGACTCCGGCGTGAGGACCGGTTCGGTCATCGGCGGGCAGTTCGACTCCATGCTCGCCAAGTTGATCGTCACCGGCGCGACCCGCGCCGAGGCGTTGCAGCGTGCCCGCCGCGCGCTCGACGAGTTCCACGTGGAGGGACTGGCCACCGTGATCCCGTTCCACCGGGCCGTCGTCAGCGACCCGGCGTTCATCGGTGACGACAACGGTTTCACCGTCCACACCCGATGGATCGAGACCGAGTGGGACAACACGGTGGAACCGTTCACCGGCGGCGGCGCGGTCGACGAGGAAGAGCCCCAACCGCGCCAGACCGTCGTCGTGGAGGTGGGCGGCCGCCGACTGGAGGTGTCGCTGCCCGGCGACTTGGCACTGGGCAACGGCGGCGGTGCCGACCCCGGCGTGATCCGCAAGAAGCCGAAGGCCCGCAAGCGCGGGGCGCAGACCGGCGCGGCGGCATCCGGTGACGCAGTCACCGCACCGATGCAGGGCACCGTGGTCAAGGTCGCCGTCGAGGAGGGCCAGACCGTCGCCGTCGGCGATCTGGTGGTGGTGCTGGAGGCCATGAAGATGGAGAACCCGGTCACCGCCCATAAGGACGGCGTCATCACCGGTCTGGCCGTCGAGGCCGGGGCCGCGATCACCCAGGGCACGGTTCTCGCCGAAATCAAGTGAGCGGCAGAGTTTTTCCCGTCGACCTTCCGGACATCAACGCCGGAGCCTGGTATCTGCAGGCGCGCTTGGACGGCACCTGGGACGTCTGCGAGCCGACGAGCGGTACGCCGTTTGCGGAGGTGACGGCCGACCCGTCCAGCGGTGAGGTGACGGCACGCGGTGATGCGGACGCCGCGACGGCCGGAGCCGACGCGGTGCGCCGATTTCTACTGCAGCTGGTCGCGCAATCGGGCGAGTGACCTAGCCAGCAGCCGCGACACGTGCATCTGTGAGATGCCGACCCGTTCCGCGATCTGGGTCTGCGTCAGCGACTCGAAGAACCTCAGCAGCAGCACCGCGCGTTCGCGCTCGGGAAGGGCGGCGAGCAAGGGCCGCAACGCCTCCCGGTTGTCGATCTGGTCAAGGCTGAGGTCGATGTCACCCAGGGCGTTGACGATCGCGGGCGTATCGTCGTCGCCGCTGCCGCCGCTGTCGATCGACAGCGTGTTGTAGGAGCTGCCCGCCACCAGACCCTCCACCACCTCCTCGCGCTCCATACCGAGTTCGACGGCCAGTTCCGAGGCCGTCGGCGCCCGGCCGAGACGCTGGGACAGCTCCGAGGTGGCCGCACCCAGCCGCAGGTGCAGTTCCTTGAGCCGACGGGGAACCTTCACCGACCAACTGTTGTCGCGGAAGTGCCGGCGCACCTCGCCCATGATCGTGGGCACCGCGAAGGACGCGAATTCCGATCCGGTGTCGACGTCGTAGCGGATGACGGCATTGACCAGACCCATGCGGGCAACCTGGACCAGATCGTCGCGGGCCTCGCCGCGGCCGTCGAACCGTCGGGCGATGTGATCGGCCAGCGGCAGACAGCGCTCGACGATGCGGTCGCGGTGGCGCCGGAACTCCGGGGAGGCAGGCTCCAGCTTCGCCAGTTCCCGAAACATGTCCGGGACGTCGGCGTATTCGGAGTTCGGCCGCGATGGCGCAGTCCCCCGACTCTCATGGGCCGACCGGAACGTCACTGCGAAAAGCCTGCCCGCCTCGTGGTCAGGGTGATTCCGAATGCGCGGCCGTCGGGGCCGAGGTCGTGCCCGTCATGGAAGGTGCTCAGGTCGTCGGTCAACGAACTGAGCACATGCCAGCTGAAGCTGCCCTCGGTCACCACGTCGTCGGTGTCGCACGTCGTCGAGGCCTCGACCACCACCACGTCCTCCCGCGGATCGATGATGACCACCAGCGTGGCCTCCGGGGTGGCCGACCGGATCAGTCGGGTACAGGCTTCGTCGACGGCGAGCCGCAGATCGGCCACGGCATCGACATCGAGGTCGGAGTAGGTCCCCACGGCGCCGACAAGAGTGCGCAGCACAGCCAGGTTCTCCAATAGTGCGGCGACTCTCAGTTCGACTGCGGCCGGGCTCATCTGCTCCCCGCCGTGACGGCTCTCGCCATCGGTCATGTGTTCTCCCGCTGTGATGGCCCCCACGCTCCGGCCGAGGGTGCCGCTATCCATGGTGGTGCAACCACTCCTTATGGGTACACGCTGTCGGTGGACATGGCCACGCGCGGGTTGTCATCGCGCTGCTATACCCGCCAGGCAGGGCCGGGTAAACACGACTTTCGGTAGTAGCCCGGATTGCGCCGGGGAGGTTTGGCCCCACCGGTGGCCGGGGTACACCGACTGGTGCCGAGGGAGGCCTACACCGAAGGGGTTCGAGATGCCGACCACCAGAATGCGCGCTGACGAGAGCCGTCACTTCCGGCCCAGCCGATCGTGCGCCTATGAGGGATGGACCGTGGCGGAGTTGAAGAAGCAGGCCCGGCAACTGGGCGTCGCGCGCTATTCCGGCCTCAACAAGGAACAACTGATCTCGCTGATTCGCACCTACTGAACCGTGACACGCGATCTTGCGGCGCAGCGTCATTGCGCAGCCGAGAAGAAGGCCCGCACGTCGTCGACGAACAAATCCGGCTGCTCGAAGGCGGCGAAGTGCCCGCCGCGCGGCATATCGGTCCAGTGGGTGATGTTGTAGACGGCCTCGCACCAAGACCGCGGCGGCCTGAAGATCTCTTTGGGGAACCGCGCGACCCCCGTCGGTACCTCGACCTTGCCGCCGCCCGACGCGCCGAAGCTCTCCCAGTACAGCCGCGCTGAGGATGCCGCGGAGTTGGTGGCCCAGTACAGCATCACGTCGTCGAGCATCTCGTCGCGGCTGAACACGTTCTCCGGGTGCCCGTCACAGTCACTCCAGGCATAGAGCTTCTCCACGACCCACGCCAGCTGGCCCACCGGCGAGTCGGCCAGCCCATAGCCGAGGGTCTGCGGACGGGTGGACTGCTGCTTGGAGTAACCGGCCTCCCACAGTTGGTAGTGGTTCAGCGCCGCCAGCGCCTCCTGCTCATCCGGGGACGGATTGCTCACGTCTCCGACGGGCGCGGCGATCGGCATGTTGAGGTGGATGCCGATGCAACCCAGACCATTCCGGCCGATCTGGGTGGTGACCATCGCACCCCAGTCACCGCCCTGGGCTCCGTAACGGTCGTAACCGAGCCGCTTCATCAGGGTGTCCCATGCCAGCGCGATCCGTTCGACGGTCCATCCGGCGGCCGTCGGCTTGCCGGAGAACCCGAAGCCGGGCAGCGCCGGGCACACCACGTGGAAGTCGCGGTTGAGCGGTCCGATCACCTCGGCGAACTCCACAATCGAGCCCGGCCAGCCGTGGGTGATCAGCAGTGGAAGCGCGTCCGGGTTCGCACTGCGTTGGTGGATGAAATGGATGTCCAGACCGTCGATCTCGGTGACGAACTGGTCGAAGGCATTGAGCCGGGCCTCGCGAGCCCGCCAGTCGTATTCCTCAGCCCAATAACGGGCCAGCTCCTGCACGTAGTCCAGCGGAATGCCCTGGCTCCAGTCCGCAACGCACTCGCGTTCCGGCCATCGGGTGCGATTCAGGCGATCCCTGAGATCTGCGAGATCGCCTTCGGGCACCTCGATGCGAAACGGGCGGATCAGAGAATTCCCCATGCCGCTGATTATGGCCGCGCCTATCGCTAGCCTCGGCACCATGCGTCTGGTTGTCGATCTGAATAAGTGTCAGGGGTACGCGCAGTGCGTCCCGCTGGCTCCGGAAGTCCTCAAGCTCAACGGCGAGGAGGCTCTGGCCTACGACCCCAACCCCGATGAGTCGCAGCGCCAGCACGTGTTGCGGGCGGTGGCCTCCTGCCCGGTGCAGGCGATCATCCTGGAATTGGACCCGCCCGCGGATCGGGACACGCTGTGAGCCAGTCCACCAGCAAGGACGGGACCAAGGCGAACAAGAAAAAGCCCTACTCGTTCGACAAAATTCTCAAGAAGTTCCGCGCCCGTGGCCAGATCGTCATCGTCGGGGCATCCCTTGCGGGCCTGCGGGCCGCGGAAGCACTGCGGGATAACGGTTTCGAGGGGTCGCTGATCATCGTCGGTGACGAGCCCCACGAACCCTATGACCGACCGCCGCTGTCCAAGGCGGTCCTCAAAGGCTGGGTGCCCGCCGATCACACCAAACTGCCCCGGCTGCGCCGGGTCGACGCGGAGTGGAAACTGGGCGTCGCCGCCGTGGGGCTGGATCGGGTCAACCACCTGGTCAAGCTCGGCAATGGCGAGGAAATCCACTACGACAGACTGCTGATCGCCACCGGCACCCGGGCCCGGCCGTGGTCGAATCCCGAGGAGGCGGCACTGGAGGGCGTCTTCACAGTCCGCACCGTCGAGGACTCCACCGCGTTGTCCGCAGCGCTGAAGGCGCGCCCGAAGCGGGTGCTCATCATCGGATCCGGATTCGTCGGCTCGGAGATCGCCTCGGTGTGCCGCGAACTGGACCTGCCGGTGACCCTGACCGAACGCGGCAGCGGACCGCTGAAGGGCGCCCTGGGCGGGGTGATCAGCGACATCGTCGCCGACATGATGCGCGACGCCGGCGTGGACCTGCGCACGGGCGTATCGGTGAAGGCCCTCCACGGCGACGACTCGGGTCACGTCCGGTCTGCCACGCTGTCCGACGGCACCGTCCTCGACGTCGACGTGGTGATCCCGTCCCAGGGCTCCATCCGCAACGTGGAGTGGCTCGAGGGTGCCAGCCTGGCCGCCGGGCAGTGGGGGGTTGGCTGCGACGCCGGCTGCCGGGCGTTCGACATCAACGGCGTCGTCACCGATCACATCTTCGTCATCGGTGACGTCGCGCGCGCACCCCATGTTCTCTACGGCTACGAGTTTCTGGCCCTCGAGCACTGGGACAACGCGGTGTTCGGTGCCGAAGTGGCCGCCAACAACATCCTCAACCTCGAGGTGGGCCGTCGCGCGCACCTGCCGCTACCGTCGTTCTGGTCGGCGCAGTTCGGGGTGAACATCAAGAGCGTCGGGGTGTGCTCCTTCGGTGACGAGATCGTCTTCACCCAGGGCTCACCCGAAGATCGCCGGTTCGCCGCGGCCTACGGCAAGAACGGGCGCATCGTCGGTGCGGTGACGTTCGACCACGGCAAGTGGCTGCCCTACTACGCGGACCTGATCGAGCGCTCCGCGCCGTTCCCACCCCCGCCGCCCGGCTTCGACGTGCCGACCAACAACGAGGTCATGTCAGCCCGCTTCCCCGACCCCCGCGAGCCCTCCGGGAACCCCGACGTGGTGCTCACCGGGCACGATCCGACCGACCGGCACGCCGAATTCCGGCCGCGCGGTCATTAGCGAAGCCAGCAGCAGGAGAACCCGTGGACGCAGCAACTGCCTGGGCCGAGGCGATGAAGTTCGCGAACCGCCCGAACCCGTACCCCTTCTTCGAGGAACTACGCAAGACACCGGTGGCCAAGGTCTCCGAGAAGACCTACGTCGTGACGGGATACGACGAGGTCGTCGCCCTGACGCGCGACCCGCGCATCAGCTCCGATGCGTTCCGCAGTCCGGCTGGACATTTCGGCGAGAAGTCGGAGGCCGAACAACAGGCCGCGGACGGCTATGCGCCTGCCACCAGTTTCATCGGCACCGATCCCGCAGTCCACGACCGGATGCGGCGCCAATGCATGCGGCACTTCGGCCCGCCGCACACCCCCGACCTGATTCCGAGCATGGAATCGTATGTCGTGGAACTGGCCAATGACCTGCTCGATGCGATCAAAGCCCGCGGCGGTACCCGCATGGAGATGGTCGACGATTTCGCCTACCCGATCCCGGTGTCGGTGATCTGCCGAATCCTCGGCGTGCCACTCGCCGACATACCGACGTTCCACCCCTGGATCTTCGACTTCATGCAAGGCGCCGACATCGGCCCCGAGGGCCGCACCGAGGAGGGTCGCGAGAGGGCGGCCAAAGCCGCCGCCGGCGTCGCGCAGTTGCAGGGTTACATGGCCGAACTGGCGGAGGGTTACGCTCGCGAACCCGGCCCTGGGTTGATCTCGGACGTACTGCACGACACCGACGGGCCGGACGGCCCGATGTCGGTCGAGGAAATCGTTCCCAATGCGATGCTCCTGCTGTTCGCCGGCCATGACTCGACCGTCAACACGATGAGCCACTGCGTGCTGACACTGCTGCGCAACCCCGGTTCGTGGGACGCGCTAGGGGGCAACCCGGAACTGATCCCCAGGATGATCGAGGAAGTTCAGCGCCTGCAGTCGGCGGTTCAGTTCTTCCCAACTTTCAGTGCCACGACGGACATCGAGATCGCGGGCACGACCATCAAGGCCGGATCGGCGGTGCATTTGATGTACGGCGCCGCGAACCGCGATCCGCGCCGGTTCCCCGATCCGGACCGGTTCGACCTGCGTCGCGAGAACCGGGAGCACCTCGGCTGGGGCAGCGGAATCCACGTCTGCTTCGGCGGCCCGTTGGCCCGCCTCGAAGTCAACGCCGCGCTGGAAGTGTTCCTCCGCCGGGTTCGCAACCCGCGGCTTGTCGCCGACCCGCCACCGTACCGGCGCAACCAGGTCTTCCGCGGGCCACTGCACCTGTCGATCGATTTCGACGAAATCGTCTGAGTCAGAAGGATTATGGAAGCCGCAGCCGCCTGGGCCGAGGCGATGAAATTCGCCAACCGCCCGAACCCCTACCCGTTCTACGAGGAACTCCGCCGGACGCCGGTGGCCAAGGTCGCCGAACACACCTACGTCGTCACCGGCTATCCGGAAGTGCTTGCGCTGGCACATGATCCGCGGATCAGCGTCGACGTGAGCCGCAGCCCATCCGGCTTCTTCGGCGAGAAGATCGTCCAACTCGATCCCGCCGAAGCCGCCCAGAGCCGAAATCTGAGCATGTTGGTCACCGACCCTCCCGAGCACGACACGATGCGCCGGCAGTTCATGCGGCACTTCGGGCCGCCGCACACCCCCGACCTGATCCCCAGCCTGGAAGGGTTCATCGTCGACCTGGCCAACGAACTGCTGGACAAGGTCAAAGCGCGCGGCGCCACCCGGATGGATGTCGTCGAGGACTTCTCCTACCCCATCCCCGTGTCGGTGATCTTCCGGGTGATGGGCGCGCCCATCGAAGACGAACCGAGGTTCCACGGCTGGGTCACCGACTTCATGAACGCCGCCGACGTGGGTCCGGAGCGCGACACCCCCGAAGGCCGGGCCGCCATCGCCAAAGCTGACACGAGTTCGGCGGATTTGGCCTCCTGGCTGCACGATCTGGTCGCGCGGCTGAGCCGAGAACCGGGACCGGGACTGCTCTCGGCCGCTCTACACGACGACGGCCCTGACGGCCAGGTGTCGACGCGCGAAGCCGAGTCCAACGCGCTGCTGCTGATGATCGCCGGCCATGACACCACGGTGAACACCATCACCAACTCGGTGCTGACCCTGCTGCGCAACCCGGGTTCCTGGGATCTGTTGCGGGACAACACCGAACTGGTCCCCCGCGCCGTGGAGGAAGTGCAGCGACTGCAGGGCGCAGTCCAGTTC
>CAISDL010000059.1 GCA_903884065.1 uncultured Actinomycetes bacterium
AGACGGGTTGCCGCGCCGGCACCGCCCTGGCCGCCGTTGCCGACGAACCAGCCGCCGTTGCCGGCGAGACCGGCCGCCCCGCCCGCAGTGCCGCCGGCACCGCCTGCGCCACCATCGCCTCCGTTGGCCCAGAACCCGATCCCGTCGGCGCCATTGCCGCCTTTGCCGCCCTTGCCCGTCGCGTCGCCGGAGGCACCACCGCCCCCGCCACTTCCACCGTCGCCGATGACGTAGGCGCCCCGGCCGCCGCGACCGCCATCAGCACCGTCCCCGGACCCATTGCACACGGAGCCCTGGTAGTTACTGCAACCATTGCCGCCGGCGCCACCCTTGCCGCCGTTGCCCAGGATGGCGCCCGAGACGCCGCCGATGCCGCCGGCGCCGCCGACGGTTCCCGTCGGGCCGTACGCGGCGCCGCCGTCGCCGCCCGCACCACCATTGCCGACGAAGAAGCCGCTGGATCCGCCCGCACCACCGGTGCCGCCGTTACGGCCGTCGCCGCCGGTGCCGCCGTTGCCACCCCAGGTCCCGGATAAGAAGCCCCCGTCGCCGCCGGCGCCGGCGTCGCCGCCGTCACCGCCGTTGCCATTGATCTCGCCGCGGCCGCCGGCGCCGCCGTCGCCACCTCGGCCGGCGATGGCGAACACACCGCTGTTGCCACCCTTGCCGCCGGTCCCGCCCTTGAATCCGCCGTAACCGCTTCCGCCGCCCGCACCACCGGTACCACCGTGGCCGAAGATGCCGCCGCCGGTCCCGCCGTCGCCGCCGGTACCGCCGACAGCGCCCTTCCCAACCACCGCCGTAGCGCCCGCACCGCCGATACCGCCGTCGCCCGAGAGCCAGCCGGCGTTGCCGCCCTTGCCGCCAGCGCCTCCGTTGACGGCTTCCACGCCGTTTCCGCCGGCTCCGCCGTTGCCGAACAGACCGTTCACTTTCCCGCCGGTGCCGCCCGCGAAGCCGTTGCCGCCGTCGCCCCAGAAGAGTCCGGCCGTGCCGCCGTTGCACGGACCGCTGGTGCACGCGCCCTCGTACGCGGTGTAGCTGTAGCCGAAGCCGCCCAGGACGCCGGCGTTCGGGTGGTCGGCGGTGCCGTCTCCGAACAGCCAGAACTGGCCGACCGCCACTGCGGCGGTCTTGGGCGGGGTGAACAACGTCGGGGTCGCCGTGCTATTTGCCGCCACAGGTGCGGAGACACCAGGTGCCGCGGCCGCGGCCGGCGTGGTTGCCGCAGCACCGGGCGCGCCGATGCGGCGGCTTCCGATTTCACCGCGGGTGGCGGCTGCTGCGGTCCACTCGATCGGCGCGGACGCCGGCGGGGAGTCGTTGGATCCGGCGGCATCCGAGGCCGGAGCCGCAGCGGTGACGACCGGAGCGATGGCGGCGAGCTCCGCGTCGCTCGGAACATCGGCCGGTGCGGCAGCCGCCGCGCGCGGGGCGCGGTTCGGACCGGCCGACGCAGCCCGCGCAGCAGGGCCGTCGGAGTCTGACGACGTCGCCGTCGACGCACGGGAGTGGCCTCTCGTCGCCGGTGAGGGGCGCGACGGACCGGCGTCCGAGGAGGCGCTCGACCCCGCCGACCCACTCGTGTCGGCAAAGGCCACCGGCATCGAGGCGATACCCGCCCCCACTCCGAGCGCGAAAGCCAGCGCACCGACCCGCCCGACGTACCGGGCATAGCCGCAAGACGCGGGCTTTCCGGTCGATGGGTTGGCGGTCCGGGTGGAGTCTGCAGAACCCATTGCGGAATCCCTCACACGTTCTTTGCAGGAGTCGTCTCTCCCGGCACTGCGGAGGATTATGCGCATGAAATGAGACCGATGTCACGCATTTGCGACGTTTCGGTAGAAAAATCCTCACGGATTCCTCAGCGTCGCGTGGCGGGTACGCGGCGGCTCGTTCAAGTCACGTCATCACTGGGTTCGGTGCGCTGGGGCACAAAACGGGCCGCCCGCTGGAACCGAATCCAGCGGGCGGCCTGCAAGAAACTGATAGAACCCTTAGAAGTCCCAGTCGTCGTCCTCGGTCACCACGGCCTTGCCGATCACATACGACGATCCCGACCCGGAGAAGAAGTCGTGGTTCTCGTCGGCATTGGGCGACAGCGCCGACAGGATCGCCGGGTTGACGTCGGTTTCGTCGCGCGGGAACAGCGCTTCGTAGCCGAGGTTCATCAACGCCTTATTGGCGTTGTAGCGAAGGAACTTCTTGACGTCCTCGGTCAGGCCGACCTCGTCGTAGAGATCCTGGGCGTACTCGGTCTCGTTGTCATAGAGCTCGAAGAGCAACTCGTAGGTGTAGTCCTTGAGTTCCTGGCGGCGAGCCTCGTCCTCGAGGGCAAGCGCGCGCTGGTACTTGTAACCGATGTAGTAGCCGTGCACGGCCTCGTCGCGGATGATCAACCGGATCATGTCGGCGGTGTTGGTGAGCTTGGCGCGGCTGGACCAGTACATCGGCAGGTAGAAGCCGGAGTAGAACAGGAAGCTCTCCAACAGGGTGGAAGCCACCTTGCGCTTGAGTGGGTCGTCGCCACGGTAGTAGTCCATGACGATCGCGGCCTTGCGCTGCAGATTGGGGTTCTCCTCCGACCACCGGAACACCTCATCGATGTCACTGGTGGAGCACAGCGTGGAGAAGATCGAGCTGTAGCTCTTGGCGTGCACGGACTCCATGAACGCGATGTTGGTCAGCACGGCCTGCTCGTGCGGGGTGACGGCGTCGGGGATCAGGCTGACCGCGCCGACGGTGCCCTGGATGGTGTCGAGCAGCGTCAGACCGGTGAACACCCGCATGGTCAGCTGCTTCTCGTGGTCGGTCAGGGTGTTCCACGACGGGATGTCGTTGGACACCGGGACCTTCTCCGGAAGCCAGAAGTTGCCGGTCAGCCGATCCCAGACCTCGGCGTCCTTCTCGTCGGTCACCCGGTTCCAGTTGATCGCCGATGCCCGGTCGATCAGCTTCACTCCGTCGCTCACCTGAAACCCCACTTCGATTGCGCTGAATCACGTCGGCGTGGATTTTCGCCCGACAAAGCAGACACTACCCCTGGGGTGCGACAAGCAGACCCAACACAACGGGTTGTGTTGTGCGTGTCGCGCTCGCTCGGGCCTTCAGCCCGCGATCGCGTCGCGCGGGGTGGCGCTGCGCAGCGGAAGATCCGGGTCGAGGTCGATGTCGAGCAGGTCGGCGATGCCCCCGATGGTGCCCAGCATGACGGTGGTCAGGTGCGCCACGAACTTTCCGGTGGGCATGCGGGGCGGGTTGTCCGGATCCGGTCCCAGCCACCAGTCGGTGGCCGTGGAGGCCGACCCGAAGCAGGCCGCCGCGGCGAGTTCGAGGCTGTCGGAATCCAGGTGCAGGTCGGCGAGTTCGTTGTTGAACATCTCCGCGATCGCCATGGTGATCTCGCGGCCCTCGCTGAAACCGCGGGTGGTGGATTCGGCCGGCTCGGGGAAACGCCCCTGCAGGACGAAGCGCAGCACATTGGGATGTTGTTCGACGAGGGCGACGTACTCGGCCACGCAACGACGCACCACCTCGCGGGTGGGATCGGTCGCCAAGTCGATGGTGGGAAAAATGGCCGCGACGAGCATGTCCCGCAGTCGCTTGCCGATGGCCCCGAACAGGTCGGCTTTGTCGTTGAAGTGCCGGTAGATCTTGGGTTTGGCGGTGCCGGCCTCGGCGGCGATCTCACGCAGGCTCACCTGGGGCCCGTCCCGGTCGATCGCGGCGAAGGCCGCGTCGACGATCTCTGCGCGCACCTTCTTGCGATGTTCGCGCCAGCGCTCGCTGCGAGCGTCGACCTTGCCCGGGTTGGCACCCGGCAGAGGTACCGGGATCCTCCGCACCCACAGCACTCTACTGCCCGAAGCAGGCGGTACTGCCCGGTCGGCGGTGCAGCGCCGCACCGGCCCCGGCTAGCATCAAGGGCGACAATTGCGAGTCCACACGAGACGTGAGCCGAGGCTGTGACCGAACGATTTGACCTGGTGATCGCTGGCGGGGGCCCTTCTGGTTCGGCGGCCGCCTGGCAGGCCGTGCAGGCCGGCGCGAAGGTGGTGGTGCTGGACAAGGCGGTGTTCCCCCGCGACAAGCCGTGCGGCGACGGCCTGACCGCTCGCGCGGTCAGCTACCTGCAGCGGATGGGCCTGGCCGATGAGGTCGCCGGCTTCCACCGGGTCAACCGGGTGACGGTGTTCAGCCCGTCGCGCTGGGAGCTGTCCTTCCCCAAGCGCCCCGGCATGCCCGACCACGGCCACACGGTCAGCCGCACGCTGCTCGACACCATGCTGCTCGAACACGCAGAGAAGGCCGGTGCGGTGGTGCGACAGGGCGCCGAGGTCAGCGACCCGGTGTTCGACGAACGCGGCCGGGTCGTCGGGGTGACGCTCAAAGGCGGCGAGAAGGTCCTCGGTGACGCCGTCATTGCCGCCGACGGCGCCTACTCCCCCATCAAACGCGCGCTGAAAATGGATTCCGAATACAACGGCTACTCCGCGATCGCCATCCGGTCCGAGATGGATGCCGACGTCCCCGACTCCGACAGCCTCGACATCTATCTCAAGCTGGAGTTCCAGGGCGATCAGTTGCCCGGTTACGGCTGGGTCTTCCCGATGGGCGGCGGCCGGCTCAACATCGGCCTGGGCTACGTCAACAGCTACAAGGACTGGCAGTCGATCAATGCCACCCAGTTCCTCGGCGACTTTCTGCGCACCCTGCCGCCGGAATGGAAGCTGCCCTCCATCGAGGAACTGAAGAAGAACAAGAGTGTGCGGGCCTGGCGGTTGCCCATGGGCTTCACCGCATGGCCGCCGTGGCGCCCGGGCGTGCTGTTCACCGGCGACTCGCTGGGCGCGGGCAAGCCGGCGTCCGGCGCGGGCATCTCCAAGGCACTGGAGTCGGGCCTGGCCGCCGGCGAGTGCGCGATCGCCGCGCTGGAGAACGGCGGACCGGACGACTTCACCAACTACGCGCAGCGGATGGAAGCCGCGTGGGGCACGGAGTACCGGCGCGGCCGCTACTTCCACAAGCTGGCGGGCAACCCCCGGGTCGCCCACGCGGGCATCAAGCTGATCGACAACGCCCGCTTCCGGGACGTGCTGCTACGCGGCATGTACAAGAAGGCCGAAGGGCCGCTGCACAATTTCTGACGTCGAGGAACCGGTGGTGCTGCAACACCGCGACGACCGCGGCGGGGCGTCATCGACGGCGGCGTGCGGTCATCCGGGTCGACCACGCCCGGCCCGGCCCGGCTTGCGGGCAACCTTGCCCGCGGCGGCGCGGGCGGCCTGCTTCGCGAGGGCCTTCTCCCGTGCGGTGCGCTTCGGCGCCGCCTGAGCCTGCCCGCGCGACGATCCCGGTGTGCGGCCCCGCACGATCCCGATGAACTCCTCGACCAGTGGCGACTGCGGTCTGTCCGGGAAGGCAAGCGCAACAGGGCAAGTCGGCGCGTCGGCGATCGGGCGATACGTGAGGTCCCTGCGGTGATGCAGCCGCGCCAGCGATTGCGGCACGATGAGCGCCCCCAATCCGGCGGCGACGAGTTCCACTGCGGCCATGGTGGTTTCGGGCCGGTGTTCGATCGGGATGCCGGGAGCGTTCACCCAGGCGACGACGTCATCGAGTGGCAGCACTATCGGCTCGCCATCGAGGTCGGCGGAGCTGACCTCATCGGCTGCACTGAGAAGGTGATCGGTCGGCACCACAGCCACCGTCGCCTCCTCGTAGAGGGGGATGACGGCTAGAGCGGATGTGTCGGCCGGCAATCGGAGCAACGCCACATCGACGCCCCCGGCCCGCACCTCGCCGGCCGCCTCCGCCGCGGATATGGCGCGCAGGTTCAGCCGAACCTCGGGGTGGCGCTCCGCCCAGATCCGCGCCCACCTCGCGGGCGTCCCACCGGGGACATAGCCGAGGGTGATCGAGGACGGGGTCACCGGATCAGGCTACCGATGGGCCCCATCGATAAGCTCGGGCCATGAGCAGGCCCAACGCACAGTCCATGAAGGCCGCCACGGCGGCGAAGAAGCTGGACGTGTACCTGCCCGCAACCCCTGCCGAGTTCCGCGAGAACGCGATCACCCGCGACGAACTGGCCGCTCTGCAGGCGGACCCGCCGCAGTGGCTCCAGGACCTCCGCAAGAACGGGCCGCACCCGAAGAACCTTGTGGCAGCCAAGCTCGGCGTCTCGATCTCAGGCCTGGGCCGCGGCGGCATCACCGAGGCGCTCACCTCCGAGCAGATCGATGCACTGCTGGAGGAGAGCCCGGACTGGCTGATCGCCGAGCGCGCCACGTACCAGAACATGCTGCAGGAGCAGCGACGCCTGAAGGCGCTACGCGCGGAGAAGCGTGACTAGTCTCAAACCCTGCTGACCCAGCAGTAGATCCGCCGCGTGGCGCGGGAGACGTTTCACGGCCAGGAGGGTGCACCCGCAATGACATCCATCTTCAGAACGGTTGCACGAACCCTTACCGCTGCCATGGTCTTCGGCCTGCTGCTGGTCGGACTGCAGGCGGGATCCGCAACCCGGGGTACCGCATCGGCCACCCCTACCCCCGCCCCGCAGTCCACTCCGGAACAGGTGACCGTGGGGGTCTATGTCCAGAACGTCCAGGCTGTCGCGCTCAGCACCAACAGCTTCTCCGCCGACTTCTATGTCTGGCTGCGATGGCGCAATCCCGACATCGACGCACCAGCCGGCATCGAGGTCCAGAACGTGTTCGAGAACTGGGCGCTGACCAAGACCGAGGTCTACCCGGAACCGCGAAAGCAACCCGACGGCTCTCTGGTCTGGCTTGGGCGCTATCAGGGGAATTTCAATTCTCCGCTGTCGGTTGCGGACTATCCCTTCCAGAACCAGACCCTGCGCTTCGTGTTCGAGGAAGCCATCTTGAATGTCGAGCAGCTCGTCTACTCGCCGGACAAAGACCCGATCGTGGTCAATCCGGACATTACCCTCGCGGGCTACAACTTCGGGGAGCCCCGCATCTCATTCGACAGCCACACCTACCCGACGTCGTTCGGGGATGTCGAGTCCGGCCCCGAAGACCGCACCTACTCCCGGGTTGTCGTGGAGATACCGGTGGCGTCCCCGGTGACGTCGGGCATCTTCAAAACCATCCTGCCGTTGCTGATCGTGCTCATCGCCGCGGCACTCGGCGTGATCATTCCCGCGTCCTACGTCGACTCCAAGGTCAACGTGCCGATCACCGCCTTGATCGCTCTGGTCGCAATGCAATTCGGGGTGTCCTCAGCGCTGCCCGAGGTCGGCTATCTGCCGATGATCGACCTGATTTACCTACTCGCCTACACCGCCGTGACCGCGATGCTGGGCAGCGCGGTCGTCGGCGCGTGGAGACTGAGGCACGAAGGCGAGGACGCCGCGATGAGACTCGAGCGCCGGTTCACGCTGGGGATCAGCGTGGCGTTCGTGGCGTGCTTCATCGCGGCCGTGCTGTTCTACGTACTGACCGCATAGCCGCGTCGCAGCCACGTGGGGGACGCCCTCACAACCGCAGGCTGCGTTGGTAGCGGCGCATTCCGGCGATCCACCGGTCGTAGTCGGCGGCCTTCTGCCGGAACATGGTCAGCACCTCGGGATGCGGCAGCACCAGGAACGTCCCGTCGGTGATCGCCCGGACCACGAGACCGGCCACATCGTCGGGGCTGATCACCGCACCGGCACCGGTGACGGCGGCACCGGCCACCTGAGTCTCCGGGTCCGGCGCATCGGACATGGCGCGCAGCAGTGGGGTATCGACACCCATCGGGCACACGCAGCTCACCCCGATTCCCTTGTCGCCGTAGGTGATGGCCAACCATTCAGCGAACCCGACGGCGGCGTGCTTGGTCACACTGTAGGGCGCCGCTCCGAGTTGGGTCAGCAGGCCGGCAGCCGAGGCGACGACGACGAAGTGCCCGCTACCGCGCTCGAGCCATTCCGGCACAACGGCTTTGGCCGCGCGGATGTGGGCTCGCACGTTGATGTCGATGATCTGATCCCAGGCGGCTTCGTCGTCGCCGAGGCCGGCCTGGCCGACGACGCCGGCATTGGCGACGTAGATGTCCACGGCGCCGAACGCCTGGCGGGCGGTGTCGAGCAGTGTCTCGATGCCGTCCTCGCTCGCGGCATCGGCGGCCACCGCGACCCCACCGATCATCGCAGCGGTCTCGGCAGCCGAGGCCGCGTCGATGTCGCCGGCCACCACCGAGGCGCCGGCCGATGCCAGCGCCGCCGCGATGGACCTGCCGATCCCCGAGCCCGCTCCGGTGACCACCGCCACCGATCCGTCGATCTTCATAACGCTTTCAACCTACTGGGCGAGTAGGCGATAAGAGATTCCCAACGATCTGTACGTGCGTTCGGCCCGGAGATCGAGCGACAACAGCTCGTGTCCGAAGCGGTCGGCGGTCAGCCCGACGAGGGCGTCGTAGGTGCCGCCTCCCAGCACGCCGACCGTCGCGGCAGCAGCCGGCAATGACTCATACAGTTCGGCATCCGGGGCGATAACTTTTCCGCCCCATTGGCGGGCGAGATACGCAGCCACTGTCGCAGCATCCATCCGGAACGGCTCAGGCATGCGCGTGAGCACGGCGTAGGTTTCCGTCACCACATGTGCCGGAACGACCGCGTCAGGTGTGACGGCGCGGCGGGCCGCCGCATGTGCCTCATGCCAGGGAGCAAAGGCGGCGATGACGACGCTCGTATCGAGCGCGGTCACCGACGGGTGGCCTCCACCGCATCCCGGACCTGCTCGGCGGTGAGGACGGGAAGATCGGTGTCGGCGACCGCCACCAGGGCGCCGTCGTGATCGACGAGCCGCACAGGAGTCGTCGCCGGCGAAATCTCAAGGCGACCCTCGACCTCTCTCAACACGATCCGGCTGCCAGGACGCAATCCGAGACGCTCGCGGACCTCTTTGGGCACGACGACTCGACCCCCTGCATCAATGGTGGCCAGCATGGTTTGACGATACCATTTTCGTCGTCACCGACGCCTGGGCCTCCTCGAAGAGCGGTGCACCCGCTGCCCCGAAGTCCACCTATCGTTGCTGCTTCTCCAGTTCTAGGCGGCGGGCTTTCGTTTCCTCCCGCCTCTTGCTGCACCAGGCTCCTAGGGCAAGAGACGCCAGGGTGATCACCCACAGCGCTTCCAGACCCAGCCGGTCACGTCCCGCGCTGTGGACGGGTTCTCTGCCCCGAACTGCACAGCGAGCCAGGTCCCAGGAAGTAGGGCCACGCGAGAGCACAGAACGCGATTAACAGCAGAATGCCCTTGGCCATGTCTGCGCCGTCGTCATTTTTTGGCCCCCCATGTCGTTGGATGTTAACGCCCCCCCGACAAAAACACGGGCGTCGGCGCCGTCGCACGAACCCCCATAGCGTTGGACGCTATCCGCGTGAGCCACCGAACCGCCACGCACAGCGCCGATTTCACTCTTGTTAACCTCTCGTCATGCCACGAAAATTGAGTGACGAACAAATTGAGGCGTATCTTGATAGCCGCCCAGCCTGGGCGATACTGAGCACCATCGACACGGACGGATTCCCGCACTCCGTACCCCTGGGATACTTTCGCCTGGGCCGCGACATCATCATGGGTGTGCGAGATGGGACGCGCAAAGTCGCCAACGTCGAAAGCAACCCGAACGTCAGTATCGTGCTCGAAGACGGCTCCAGCATGGCAGATATCCGGGGAGTGATGTTCCAAGGTCACGCCCGCATCGTTCGTGAACCAGGCGAAGCACTCCAACTCGCGCGGGAGGGCGCCCGGGCACGGGGCGTGCCGGAGCCCGAATGGCCCACCGCACCCAGACCGGGCGCCGCCTACATCCGCATGACACCCGTGAGAACGCTGTCGTGGGATTACTCGACATCGGGCCAGGCTTAGCTTCGCCAACCGTCGTGGGAGGCATCCGCCGAGGAGGCGGCGCCGTCCTGCCCCGGATATAGAAGCAGGCCAGGGGATTATTTCCCCTGGCCTGCAACCTATCCCGAAAAGGCCCTACAACATGCAGGAGACGCAGCCCTCTGGGTTCTCGTTTCCCATGTTCAGAGCCTTGAAGTTACTCAATTACCGCAATCCGTGCCACGTACGTGCCACGCCCTCTGACGCTCCGCGGCGCACTGCCGTCGGGGTGTCGCCGCGCCCGCCACGGGAATTGTCGCACCAAAGATGCATATTGGTAGCTAGTCGGGAAGCGCGCCCGACAGCCCGGCTTGACCGGTCGCAGGCACGTGCTACGCCACAACGTCGGAGGCGCCGATCCACCGCCGCGCAGGGTGCTGATCGGGCCGGCCCGGCATCGAATCTTGATGCCCAGGAGCCGTTTCCGTGTCCAAGCTTGACCTGACCGCCCTCACCGTAGGTGGTATTACGCCGTCCTACGTTTCCGTCGACATCGCCGCCGCGCTGATGGGTGTCTCTCACTGGACGGTGCGCCGGTGGATCACCGCCGGGGCTCTGCCGGCACGGAAGCTCCCCTCCGGTGGGCTCCGCGTCGCCGTGGCGGATCTGGATGAGATCGGCGAGCCCGTGCGGCCGGACCGGGGTGGAACTCGCCGCCGCGGCCCGGCTGCGTGATGATGCCGATCCCGTTGCCCTGCAAGCGATCCGGCATCGGGCGATCACGCCATGCGCTGTCCGACCGGAGGGGTAGCGCGGCGGAACGGCCTGCAGGTTCTGGTTGTAGATTCCGTTCTTCTGCACCGACTCCTTCAGTCGCTGCCAGTCGTCCTGGTTGGGGACGCGAATGCCTGCATCGGAGAAGATCTTGCGGACCTCTCGGTCGCCGGCTCCCACACCTGCTCGGTGTACTTGTCGAAGAACTCGCCGCTGGTGTGAGACTCCCCTGCGGTGGGCCGCCTTGTTAGGTTGAACCGGACAACAAATAGGGAGGCTCATGAGCGTGGAACGATCCTGGCGGCCGGTCGATTCGACCTCGAGCGAGCCCGCGCTTCTCATCGCCCACCCACCTCACGACGTGGGTGGGCAACCCGAAGGGCCGGTGAACGTCTCCGACCACGAGTTGACGGGTCTGCTGCACGAACAGGTGACATCTGAGTTGGCTTGCCCTGCGGGGTGGGCTGGAAGGATGTCGCTGTGCCCAGGCCGTACCCCAGAGAGTTCCGTGACGATGTTGTCCGGGTCGCCCGTAACCGCGAGGACGGGGTGACGATCGAGCAGATCGCCACCGACTTCGGTATCCACCCGATGACCCTGACGAAGTGGATGCGCCAGGCCGATGTCGACGACGGCGCCAAACCCGGCAGCAGCAGGACCGAGTCGGCTGAGCTGCGGGAGTTGCGCCGGCGAAACCGCCTGTTGGAGCAGGAGAACGAGGTCTTGCGCCGGGCCGCGGCGTATCTGTCGCAGGCCAACCTGCCGGGAAAAGGCTCTACCCGCTCGTGAAGGAGCTCGCCGCCGACGGGATTCCCGTCGCGGTGACGTGCCGGGTACTCAAGCTCGCCCGCCAGCCCTATTACCGCTGGCTGGCCGATCCGGTGACCGACGCCGAATACGTGGAAGCGCATCGGGCCAACGCGTTGTTCGGCGCCCACCGCGATGATCCGGAGTTCGGCTACCGCTACCTGGTCGAGGAGGCCCGCGATGCCGGGCAGCCGATGGCCGAGCGGACCGCCTGGCGGATCTGCTCGGATAACCGGTGGTGGAGTGCATTCGGCAAGCGCAAGCGCGGCAAGAACGGCAAGACAGGCCCGCCGGTCCACGACGATCTCGTCGGGCGCATCTTCACCGCCCCCACACCAAACCGGTTGTGGCTGGCCGACATCACCGAACACCGCACCGACGAGGGCAAGCTCTATCTGTGTGCGATCAAGGACGTGTGCTCCAACCGGATCGTCGGCTACTCGATGGACTCGCGGATGAAATCGCGGCTGGCGACCCAGGCCTTGGCCAATGCGGTCGCCCGGCGCGGCGATGTCGCGGGCTGTGTCGTTCACAGCGACAGGGGCAGTCAATTTCGAAGCAGGAGATTCGTTCTGGCACTTAGTCGTAACGACATGGTCGGTTCCATGGGCCGTGTCGGGGCCGCCGGCGACAACGCCGCCATGGAGAGTTTCTTCTCCCTGCTGCAGAAAAACGTCCTAGATCGCCGGCACTGGAACACCCGAGACGAACTGCGCATCGCGATTGTCACCTGGATCGAACGCACCTACCATCGCCGCCGCCGGCAGGTCGGCCTCGGACGGTTGACCCCGATCGAATTCGAAGCAATCATGACCGCACCGGCCGATCAGGCCGCGTGACTGAACGTGTCACCTGTTCGTGCAGCAGACCCGAACTTAGACCCGATGCAGTGGAAAACGCTCGCTTTTCCTAGGGTCATCGTGTTGGTCCTGCGAGAGGTCCAGTGCCGCCAGGTGGGGACCTCGCAGAAACACAGAAGGCGGGGAACGACCTCAGCCGGCCCCCGCCCCTTCTCCGTTCGCTATCCCTCTTCAGCGAGGATGCGGTACATCGTCGCCCTGGAGACTCCCAGTGCCGCAGCGATTGCCGAGACCGGCTCGCCAGAGGCGTGCATACGCCGGGCTGTAGCGGCCTTGGACGGGTCAAGAGTTGCCTGGCCGCGAGCGCGACGGGCCTCAACCCCGAGCCGCATAGCGCCCGGACCACCAAATGAGTCCCCCTCACCGGGTTGCCGCCGAGCGCAGGCCCGGCTGCGGGGGCTCGAGGCGTCCGGCCCTACACCAGGCTCAGTTCCCGCACCCGCTGCAGGAGATCCAGCCAGATCCGCTCGGCCGCATCAAGTTTCCCCTCGGCCGTCATCGCGGAGGCATCGTCGATGTCCAGCCTGGCAACCGCCCGTTCGGCCAAGCAGGCCAGGGCGGCGACGTCCTCGATGCAGGCCCGGATCGCGGAGAGTTCAGCGCCCGAGGTGCGGATACGGCCAGGGATGCTGGTGGAGGCGTTGTTGTCATCGTTCATGCGCGCCAGAGTGGCTCACAACATCAGCCGCCGCAGGCTAGGGCGCGGCCCGGCGACGAACGAACACGGCGGCCGACCCGTCTTCTTGCAACATGCAACGGAATCGGCACCGGCGCGGGGAATGCCGGGCCCCCAACAGCTTCCACAAGATCACAATCACGCTGGGTGCGATCCTCGGCGCTGCCGTCTCCGATGACCGTCGTCCCCGGCTCCGCGAGGGTCGCCGCCGAGTACGTCGCGACGCTGCCGGCCGAGGAGCAGGACCAGCTCCGGGAGCGCGAGGCCGCCGGAGAGCTTTGGATCGTGCCGCAGGCCGACATGCGGGTTGGCGACGGCCCCGGCGCGAAGCGGTCCGGGCGGACGTCGCTGACGCGGCTACGCAGGCGTGACATTTGCCGTCTCCGTTGCCGTCTCCGTTGCCCCCCGCGATACCGTGACCGCGTGACCGAACCCGAAGCCGCCGCCCTCGCCGCCACCGTCGCCGCCGAGTTCGTCCGCGCCTGGTCATCTATGACCGTCATCGAGGGTCCCCGCGTCGCGACCGAGCTGGAGCGGGCCCGCCCCACCCTCACCCAGCCGGGCGGCGACGCATGGTTTCTCGAGGTGCAGCGCTACCGCCTCACCGTCCACACCATGATGTCGATCCGCAGCAACCTCGTGCCGGACTGGGGCGTCCCGTTGACTCACGCCGCCGCGGTGTGGCGCAGCCTGGTCCTCGTCGCCGACCTTGCCAACTCCAATGTGCTCGAGGCGACCCTGGACGCCGCGGCCGCCGGTGGAAATCCGTTGCACGCCTTCACCGAAGCGGTCGTCGGGCAGGAGCGCTCCGTGCGGGAGCGCGCTGCGGGGTTCGTCGCCCACGCGCTGCAGGGCGACCCCGAGGGTGATCGGCTCCGCCGGGCGATCCCCGCCGCCGCGGAGGAAGCTGAGGAGGCCGCCGACGCGGAGCTGGACGTGGATCCGGCGACGATCTCCCACCCCAACTGGGCCGACTCCGAGGTCGTCTCGGTGAGGTTGAGCCGGCCGACGCTGGACCGGCTGAGCCGCGTCGCCGCCGAGGTCGGGCGCGAACCGGCCGATGTCATCCGCTCGGCGGTGGTGCGGATGCTCGGTGTCGACTACGCCGCGATGGCGCAGAGCTATAAGGACCACCCGCCGCGCCGCTCCGAAATGGTCGGCGAGCCGTCCATTGCCCCGTCCGCGATGCGGGACCGCAAGGACTGATCTCGACTCAGGCCCGCCGCCGCGCCCGCTCCAGCGCGAGCGAAACCCGTTCCAGTAGATAGGGTTCCGCCGAGGCCACCGAGCGCTCCACGTCGACGCCGCCACCCACCACCGCCGCAGGCTGCGAGATCACCGCGTAGGACTCGTTGCATGCCCGAATCACCGGCCGCACGGACAGGCCCGCCGCCGGCAGCGGCAGTTCCCTTTGCAGGATCTCCACCACAGCCGCGCCGATGCCAGCGCGGGGGTGCTCGGTCAACAGCGCGGCCGCCCAGTCGCGGCCGCCGGGCTGGTCCACCGGCGGCGCACCGTCCAACGCGGATGTGTCGGCGGCCAGGGCGGCCCACGCGGCGACGATGGCGACGATGGCGTCGGCCACGGCAGGCTCCCCACCGGCGTTCAGCCGCTGCAGCCGCTGCAGCCGCAGCGGCCGCGGGTGTGATCCCACAATGCATCTGGCGCGGGGGCGACCACCGCGCCGTCGATGATCCAGCCGACGGTGCCGTCGATGACCTGCGCAGCGACGATCGTCTCGGCGGTGAAACCGGCGAAGACGCCGCCCCGGCCGATGAGACGGCCCAGGTCGTGATCGGCCACGGTGCCGTCGGCGTGGCTGATGCGCAGCACGGTGCCCCCGCGGTGCTCGACCGCGGTGACGGGCCAAGGGCCAGGGTCTGGGCGGTGGTCAAAGTCATTGTCAGGCATCAGGATCCTCCCCGCCGCGCAGCTGCGCCGCCCGCTCACGGACCCGATCTACGTCGACGCCGAGCCGGTCGCACACCTCATCGAGGGTGAGACGCGGCGAACGCGCGGCGACCAGTTCGACGGCGTCCTCGAGGACGTCCCCAGGCGTCGGCCACGTCAGGGTCGGAATCGTCGCGGGCCACACCGTCCATCTTGCCCGTCGGGTCGGACGCTTTCCGTCGACGTGATTCGCAGAGTCGGCGACGCCTGCTGAGGCCCCTCGGACCCTTCGCGGGGCGGGGCGGGGCGGGCGGCCCGACATCGCCACAGGAGCCGTCGACGCGCCGTGGGGGCCTCTTCGGGTTGTCGGCCAGGCCGCGATACAGGGACTAAACGCTTGCGGAAGCTTCACGCATGTGAGGGGGACAACTGCCGGACTGAAAGGCCCGTTTGGACAACGGGAAACGCCCGGGCCCGAGGAAGGGGGCGGACCCGGGCGTTTCCCGTCAGATGAAACCCCTGGCTAACGGGCGCCTCGCCGGTTCTTGCCGCCGGCCCGACCGGTGTCATCATCTGAGTGGTCCCCGGGGACGGCTGACGTGCGGGGCACCGGCGCGGCGTCCTGCGCCGTGTCGTTGTCCAGTGCCACAGAGACCGGCGCGGCGTCGTCAGCCTGTGGTTCGTCTAGCGTCGGAGCCGACTGAACGAGCGGCGCGGGAGCAGCTACCGCCGCCGGTGCCGGTGCAGCTGTCGGCTCGGGAGCCTGTGGTCCGTTTAGTACCGGAGCCGACTGAACGACCGGCGCGGGAGCGGCTACCGCCGCCGGTGCCGGTGCAGCCGCGACCTTGGCCGCTGTCGGGGGAGTCGGCGGGATGGCCGGGTTGGGTACCAGGATTCCCCACAGCGGCTTCTCGAACTGCGCCTTGATCGCGCCGGTGAAGGCGTTCCACACGTCGCCAGGCACCGCTGCGGTCTGTTCAGCGGTCATGCCGGGGTTGTTGAACCAGCCGAACGGGACGGCGTCCAGGGGCGAGGGTTTCTTCAGTTCGCCGGGGCTATCAACGTCGCCGAATGCTCGGTCATAAGGCCGGTATCCGCCGCCTCCATTCGGGGGCGGGCCTTCGGTGGGTTGGAGCGCGAGATCAGGCTTGGAAGCGATGTCGGCAGGGGTGATCACATCCGGGTACCCGATGTTGACCAGTATCTTCGCAGCGGGTTCGAGGATGTCGGCGAGCGGGCTGCCCAGAAGATACGGACTCTTGATCGCGGTGAGCACACTGTTGACCAGGTTGCTGGGAATGTCCATCAGCGTCAGCAGTGGGAGACGGTCGACCGCCCACGGCGTTGGTAGCAGTTTCGTGTTCGTTCCTATGACTTGTCTCCACCAGCCGGCAGTTTCATAGGTGAATGTAAAGCCCTTAAACGGGTAGAAGTCATCAGCAACAATCAGGGAGGGTATTCCCGGATAGACGAAATCGACCCCAAGGCCGCTTGTGAGTGCGTTTTCGCGCGGCCTGGTTCCGATGACTGTTGGTGCGATGTCCTGGGAGTTGGGGTTGAAGAACTGAGCCTGATTGAACTGGTCTATCAATCGGGTGAATCCATCGATGCCATCGCCCACCCCCGCCGCGGCGGACCAGAATGACGCCGGTGGGAGACCGGCCAGTGCGCTGTTCATCAGCGAGAATGGGTTGAGGGTCACCGGAAAATCGGCGGCCGGGTTGTAGGCCCACGTCAAGTCGATGACCCCGCTTTGGAATGTCGGGCCGGCGCCCAGAGGAAGGACGCCTGCTTTCACCGGGCTGGTGTCGACTCCGAGGGGGTTCAGCAGCGGCGCGAAGCGGCTCAGTATTCCCCCGTTCGGGCGTAGCGAATTGTTGATCAGCACCGATACGAGGGACGTTGTCGTGGTCTTGTCAAACGGGGTATAACCGTCTGGGGTTTCGCCAGCCGCACTGGACCACATCGCGTTCAGGGCGCGAACGGTTGCTGTTCCGCTCGCATCGGCCAGTAGTGGCACCAACCGGCAGGGATCGCCGCCGAACTCGCAGATCCCTCCAGGACCGTTGTTCGGCGTCGGCGCGGCCGTGTTGATTGCGTCATAGATCCGCTTCGGGTCTGATCCGACCGCCGTGACGGGCTCCAAGGTGAACCCCAGGTTGCCCGGTAGGGGTAGGGTTACGTTCAGGAGCCCCAGACCAGCAGCCAAGCTCAGGAGTGGTCCGACCACGTACGTCGGGACCTCAGAGCTGGCGAGGAGTCTGACGTCTTCGACCGACATCTGAGCCGGCGCCGCCACCGGCGTAGCCAAACCGGCCGTCAGCGCGGCAGCGGCTACGGTCGCCCCCGCTATAGCCGCCCCCTTCTTCGACCCGCCGATCCGGGCGCGGCGGGCTTTGCGGTTCTCGAACATCAGCAGATCCTCCATGTCGTAAGCGAACAGATAGCAGCAAGGTACACGGGGATGGCCGGAAAAGCGGACAAAAAAATGAATCAGGCTAGGCGTCCCCGGCTGGCTTGTCCGGGCCGGTGACGTCCACTCTGCGCCGTGCCGGTCGCCGTGACTGTCGACCATTCGGGCGCTATCGGAGATGACATCGCCTTCAACCGATTGAGGGAACCCACCTGCACCTCGCAGGTGCGGCCGCGGCCGCCGGTGCCGCCCACGACCGCCGGGTACCAGACCGGCGACTCGCCTCCGGTGATTGCGGTGAGCGCGGCGACGAGCTGCCCGCCGGCGGGAGCGGCGACGTTGACACCGACACAAGAGAGAGCGGTCATACCGCCATCCCGCCGCGCCGGTCCGACGGCTCCGGCGACGTGATTCGCAGCGGCGGAAACCGCCGCTGAGGCCCCGCGGAGCCCTCTGGGGCCCCGGGCGCCGCCGCCGACGCCGCCGCAGCGCCCGCCGCCGGGGCTCGACGCGCCGTCACCACCGGTCGCCGGCGCCACCGGTTTGCTGGACAGGGCGCGTCGCCCGGGGATTTCTCGGGTACGAAACGGCCGCTGAGCTGGGCGGTGACGCCGCGGCTGAGCACGGCGTCGGCTGGGCGACCTGCGGCGATGCCGCTGTTGGGGTCGCGGTGGGTCAGCCGCGCCGCATAGCCGCCATGTCGGCGGTGGGGGGCAGGACGTCGGGCATGAGTGGTTTTGGCCCTGAGCACTGGACACCGAACCCGGATCCCACCTGGCAGCGGGGTCGGGCGATGGCGGTCATCGCGGTCGGCGCCCTGTGGGTCGATGACCAGCTGGTCGCCGACATCCTCCGCCACCTGCGAGATTCGGGACTCGAGGCTGAGGCGGAAGCGAAGTGCGACGCCTGGCTCGCGAACCGCACCTGCGTGGACACTGCAGACGCCTACATCCGCCTGGCCGTCGAGGTCACCGCGGCGGTTCGGCCGCGCGGGATTCGCCTGCTCGGGTAGCTCTACCAGCGGCGTTCGAGGGTGCCGATGTTATCGATGCCCTCGAGGCTGGCCGCCGGTTTCCCTGTCCGCCGGCGGCGCCCAGTCAGGCCACGGATGGATCCCAAGCTAAGTGGACGGCGCGGGGCCGTCCCACTTACACCTCTGGTCGAGACATCCGCCGCGGCTGGGCGGCGCCTATCCCCATGCTTCCCGGCCCGCGGCCGACCGGCGCCACCTGTCCGACCCGAGCCCTATTCTCATCGGCCATGAACACCACCACGGAAGACTCCTTCATCTCCGCCTGGTCGAAGGCGCAGTTCCCCGATGAGAACCGCACCTTCGTGAAGTCCTTCTGCGACGAGATCGGAATCGCCGCGTTCGAATACAAGCCGCGGTCGTACAGCTACATCGCCGCCACCCGCCGCGACGGGACCGGCGAGTTGCGCATCCACTGGGGCTGCACCACCGGCTTCACCGAGGCCGAGGCCCGGCACTTCGGCGCCGGCGCGGACGAGGTCCGCATCAGCAGCACCCGCAAGAAGACCTGGCTGGTCTCCCACCCGGAGCACCGCGATGTGAGCGTGCGCGGACCCGCCGACGAGTCGAAATCGCCCGCGCCCAAGCGGTGTCCGGAGTGCGGCATCTACGAGCTGTCGGTCAGCGGCGTCTGCCCGGGCTGCGACGACCAGTAGTTCTTACGGGCGGGCCTCCTTGCCCGGTTTTATCGGTGGGCATGCCCGCTGAGCTGCACGTACCTGATTCCCGGGTCCCTGTTCCACCCCAAAAACGCGCTGAACAGGCACTTTGGGGCACCTGTTGCGGGAACAGTAATTCTCATCGGTTGTTTCCGATTTATCCGGGGTGACTGTGCAGGTGCCCCGGCGGAGGCTTCGAACGCCCGGGCGGCTGACCGAGGCCGGGAGCCTCACGTACCTGCGGGCACGGGCTTTCGGCCAATGCGTGTCACACCTGCTTGATAGGAATGACCGGGCAGAAGGGGGAAATGCATGGCCACTCAACCAGCGGTAATCGTCGACGTCGATGACACGCTCTGCGACGTCAGCGAGATCCGGCGCCTTTATGCCGTGCCGGATGACTTCCGCTCGTTCACGGTGGCCAGCCGCGACTGCCTTCCCCGCAGGGAGGTAGTGGACTGGTGTCATCAGTTCCACGCAGACGGGCATGCAGTTCTTGTCGTCACCGGGCGCAGCGACGAGTTCCGCGACATCACCGTTGAGTGGTTGGACGAACACCTGCTGGTGCCTTACGCCGGTTTGTGGATGCGGCCCCGGGGTCACTACGGCTCCAACGCCAGAGTGAAGCGTGAGATCCACATCGAACTGGCGCGGTCGTTCGACATCCGGGCCGCAATCGACGACGACCCAGTGATTGCAGAGATGTGGACTGAGTTGGGAATCCCCTCGACGCTGCTACCCGCGGTGGATTACCGATAACAGAACCGTTTCTCAGCGCTTGATCTCGACGATCCGACCTCTGATAGCCCAACTGTCATCAATTGGGTCTGCAGGCGCGGCGCTTAATTCGCCGACCGTGCAGAGGTGGTCGGACGGGTTCCACTGGACGCCGACGCCACGAAGGTAGACGAGTCGTGGTACGTCGCCGAGAATGGCACGCCGTCGATCGAGCAGGTAATCCTGGATGATCACGGGATCAGCCCGGAGTTGGTTGGCAAGCCGGCCCACAATCTCCGATAGGTCAGTGGCGTCGGTGTGCGCATGGAACGCAGATATCACCCCATCGACGATCGGCTTGACCAACTTGCCCAATACCCATTTCTCGCCGTGGGGCGAACGGATTTCGATCTTGACTGCGAACTCTGTATCTGGCCCGATTCTTGGTGGGAAGATCCGGACCGTCCCGGTCTTGAAGCCGTGTGCAAGCGCCAGCCATACCTGCGCCAACTTCTTGTCTCCGTCGAAATCACCAAGGTCGATCCAGTCGTGCTCGAATGACGCTAGTGTGCGCACCCTCTGCGTGAACGCATACCGATAGCAGTTCAGGTAGCTACCCCCACTGGGGGCCGACGGCGGCACTGCGCCCCCGTACGAGAAGCGAATCCCGTTTCGCCCCGCCTGCTCGAATGAACTGGCTGAATCGTCGATGTTGAACAGCACGAGATTCTCAACGTCTGAGCGATCAGGCATCGGTCCGAAGAACGCGGCATCCAATATCTCGCCGGCTGACGGTTCGAGTAAGCGGCAGCGACTACGGATCTCACTACGAAGATCCTTCTGCCACGCGGCCTTGGGTTCGAAAGGGATATGGCCATCAGCCCAAGCCTCAACCACTTGAGTGCCCTCCGTAGGTCCATGGACCTCCCAGCGCGCCCCGGATGAGGGTTCGTGGCCGAACCTGCTTTCCATATCAACTCCTCCCGCGCAACCCAGGCCCAGCACATTAGCTACGAACCACCGATTCCCGCGCGACTCCACTGGTTTCGGTGTCTCAATGGTCTGTCGCCGTAGCCACCATCGCGCACCCGCTGCTCGCCGCACACGCAGCGTGCCGCTGCGACTGGGCCAACTCCGAGGAGGTGGCGTTCCGACTGACGCGCCGCGTTCGCGTAATGCCGCTAGCAGGTGACATGGTCACGGCCATGACTGACGAAGCACGTTTCCTGAAAGCCTGGGTCAGAGGCGTAAAGCTGACCAATCGCCCGCACGTTTTCGGTGACGGCACCGATCCGGACCACGCGCGGACGTAGTGGGACTTGTGCCCCAACTACGAACGCGTCGAGGAGGCGCTGGACACCATGTCATCGACCGAGCGGATCCTCCTGGCAGCCATGTACAGCTTCTATAACGACGTTCATCCGGAATTTCCTAAAGAAGCAGGCCAGGAGATATTTCCCCTGGCCTGCGACTTGTCCTAAAAGGGGTCAGAGCATGCAGGAGACGCAGCCCTCGACCTCGGTGCCTTCCAGCGCCATCTGCCGCAGTCGGATGTAGTACAGCGTCTTGATTCCCTTGCGCCAGGCGTAGATCTGCGCCTTGTTCACGTCGCGCGTGGTCGCGGTGTCCTTGAAGAACAGCGTCAGGCTCAGTCCCTGGTCCACATGCTGAGTGGCGGCGGCGTAGGTGTCGATGATCTTCTCGTAGCCGATCTCATAGGCATCCTGGTAGTACTCCAGGTTGTCATTGGTCATATACGGCGCCGGGTAGTAGACGCGGCCGATCTTGCCTTCCTTGCGGATCTCGACCTTCGACGCGATCGGGTGGATCGAGCTCGTCGAGTGGTTGATGTAGGAGATCGAACCGGTGGGCGGAACGGCCTGCAGGTTCTGGTTGTAGATGCCGTTGGCCATCACCGACTCCTTGAGCCGGAGCCAGTCGTCCTGATTGGGGATGCGAATCCCGGCATCGGAGAACAACCCTCGGACCTTGTCGGTCGCCGGCTCCCACGCCTGCTCGGTGTACTTGTCGAAGAACTCGCCGCTGGCGTATTTCGACTTCTCGAAGCCGGCGAACGACGAACCCCGTTCGATGGCGATCCTGTTCGAGGCCTTCAGCGCGTGGTAGAGCACGGTGTAGAAGTAGATGTTGGTGAAGTCGACACCCTCTTCGGAACCGTAGAAGATGCGCTCGCGCGCCAGGTAACCGTGCAGGTTCATCTGCCCCAGGCCGATCGCGTGGGCCTCGCCGTTGCCCTTCTCGATCGAGGGCACCGAGGTGATGTGGGTCTGATCGCTGACGGCGGTCAGCGCCCGGATGGACACCTCGATGGTCTGCGCGAAGTCCGGGGAGTCCATGGCCTTGGCGATGTTGAGCGAGCCGAGGTTGCACGAGATGTCTTTGCCCACGTGGGCGTACGACAGGTCCTCGTTGAACGTCGACGGGGTCGACACCTGCAGGATCTCCGAGCACAGGTTGGAGTGGGTGATCTTGCCGGCGATCGGGTTGGCCCGGTTCACGGTGTCCTCGTACATGATGTACGGGTAGCCGGACTCGAACTGGAGCTCGGCCAGCGTCTGGAAGAACTCCCGGGCCTTGATCTTGTGCTTGCGGATGCGGGCGTCGTCGACCATCTCGTAGTACTTCTCGGTGACCGAGATGTCGGCGAACGGCACTCCGTACACGCGCTCGACGTCGTACGGCGAGAACAGGTACATGTCCTCGTTCTTCTTGGCGAGCTCGAAGGTGATGTCCGGGATCACCACGCCGAGGCTCAGCGTCTTGATCCGGATCTTCTCGTCGGCGTTCTCCCGCTTGGTGTCCAGGAAGCGGTAGATGTCGGGGTGGTGGGCGTGCAGGTAGACCGCACCCGCACCCTGCCGAGCGCCGAGCTGGTTGGCGTAGGAGAACGAGTCCTCCAGCAGCTTCATGATCGGGATGACGCCCGAGCTCTGGTTCTCGATGTTCTTGATCGGCGCCCCGTGCTCGCGAATATTGCTGAGCAGCAACGCGACTCCCCCGCCACGCTTGGACAGTTGCAGCGCGGAGTTGATCGAGCGGCCGATCGACTCCATGTTGTCCTCGATGCGCAGCAGGAAGCAGCTCACCGGCTCGCCGCGCTGGGCCTTGCCGGAGTTCAGGAACGTCGGGGTCGCCGGCTGGAACCGACCGTCGATGATCTCGTCGACCAGTTGCTCGGCGAGCGTGGTGTCACCGGCGGCCAGGGTCAGCGCCACCATCACCACGCGGTCCTCGAAGCGCTCCAGGTAACGCTTCCCGTCGAAGGTCTTCAGCGTGTAGGAGGTGTAGTACTTGAACGCACCGAGGAACGTCGGGAACCGGAACTTCTTGGCGTAGGCGCGATCGGTCAGCGTCTTGACGAAGTTGCGCGAGTACTGGTCGAGAACCTCACGCTCGTAGTAGTTCTCGCGGATGAGGTAGTCGATCTTCTCATCCTGATTGTGAAAGAAGACGGTGTTCTGGTTGACGTGCTCGAGGAAGTACTGCCTCGCGGCGAGGCGGTCCATGTCGAACTGGATCTCGCCGTTGGGGCCGTACAGATTGAGCATCGCGTTGAGCGCGTGGTAATCGGTCTCCCCCGGCAGCGCATGCGCGGTCGCATGCGCGGAGGTCGTCGTTACCGGCTCTGCAGCAGTGACGGTTGGTGGCACCTGTCATCCCTTTCTTGAAGACTGGGGTCCGCCCAGAAGTCAGCTAGTCCCGCACGGACGGCTTCCACGTCCTCTGGGGTTCCCATCAATTCGAAGCGGTAGAGATACGGCACCCCGCACTTGCGGGAGACGACGTCGCCCGCGTAGCAGAATTCGGCACCGAAGTTGGTGTTGCCGGCCGCGATGACGCCGCGGATCAGCGATCGGTTGTGCTCGCTGTTCAAGAACGCGATGACCTGCTTGGGCACGTAACCCCCGGCATCGGGGTCCGGCCCGTTGGCCTTGCCGCCGCCATAGGTGGGCAGGATCAGCACGTAGGGTTCGTCAACCTCGATACGGCCGTGCAGCGGGATCCGGACGGCGGGCAGGCCGAGCTTCTGGACGAAGCGGTGGGTGTTCTCCGAGACGCTGGAGAAATACACCACCCGGACCGCGCCGACGTCGGGATCCATGGTCGTGGTCTAGGCGCTGACGGCGGCGACGCCGGACTCGGCGAGAGCCTTGATCCGGTCGGGCCGGAAGCCCGACCAGTGCTCACCGTCGGCCACCACCACGGGTGCCTGCAGGTAGCCCAGGGCCATCACGTAATCGCGCGCCTCCGGCACCTCGGTGATGTCGACGATCTCGTAGGACAGCCCCTGCTTGTCGAGGGCCTTGTAGGTGGCGTTGCACTGCACACAGGCCGGCTTGGTGTAGACGGTGATGGTCATCTGCGGTGGGCTCCTCGACGAAACGGGGCGGTCAAAAGTGGCTTTTCGGTGGTTCCGGCAGGCCCACGATCCGCGGGCCTACCGGCTGGCCAAACACTACACCTAGTGGCTGACAACACGTGGAGGTACTACATATTCCGAATGACATTCCTGAAATTCCCAGGTCGTAAGGCCTTGCGGGGATGCCGTCCGGCGTGTCGCATGTCACAAACACCACAAGGGATAGGTCTACCCGCGGGCTCCGACAGAAATCGCCGAGAATCGTCCTCAGCGATCGATGCGGGGCGGCGCCGAGGTCGTGCGGCGGGGCTGAAGGGCGCGGGTGAACAGCACGTTCACCTGCCTCATCGCGACGCTGTAGGGCCACCACGCCAGCCTCTTGAAGGCATACAACGCCCGGATGTCCGGCGAGGTGTAGACCAGGAATCTGTTGCGCGCCACCCCGGCCAGGATCTTCTCCGCGGCCTTCTCCGGGGTGACCGCATGCCCGCTGAACCTCTTGACCCAGCGCTGCACGCCCGGATCGTCACGGTCGATACCGGCGATGTGCACGGTCTGCACCAGTGGGGTGTCGACGGCGCCGGGAACCACCACCGAGACCCCGATGCGGTGGCGGGCCAGGTCGAACCGCAGCACCTCCGAGACCCCGAGCAGGCCGAACTTGCTGGCGCTGTAGGCGGCGTGCCAGGGCAGGGCCACCAGCCCGGCGGCCGAGGACACATTGACCAACCGGCCGCCGCGCCGCGCGGACACCATTGCCGGAACAAAGGTTTGAATGATGTGGATCGGGCCCATCAGGTTGACGTCGATCATCGACCGCCAGTGGTGGTGAGCGAGTTCGTCGACCCTGCCCCACGCCGAGATGCCCGCGATGTTCATCACCACGTCCATGGCCGGATGCCGGCTGTGGATGTCGGCTCCGAACGCGGTAACCGCGTCATAGTCGGTGATGTCCAGCGCCCGGAACTCCGGCACCTTGGCGCCCAAAGCCGTTGCCGCGGAGACTGTCTCGGCCAAACCGTCGGCGTTGATATCGGTCAGATACAACTCCGCCCCGCCGACGGCCAGGCGCAGCGCCACCGCCCGACCGATGCCGCTGGCGGCACCGGTGATCAGGACGCGCTTGCCGGTGAAGATGTACATGTCTCAGCCGTCGGCCTTCCGGCCCCACAATGCGTGCAGCCACAGCTTCTCCAGCACGTCCACTGCCCGGCGCAGATCGCGGTCGGGACCGGTGAACATCGTCTCCCCGGACAACGTCATCGCGGTGGCGCCGACGAGGATCCGGACCAGCCCTTGCACGTCGGGGGTGACCGGGTCGGCGGTGCCGTTGCGGATCTCGGCCTCGACGACGGGAACGATCTGGTCGATGACCAGATCGTTGTAGCGGTCCAGGATGTCGCGGATCTCGGCGTCGGTGCCCCGGGCGACGTTGCACGCCGACATGACCGGGTCGTTGTGCGCGTACACGACGGCGGCGCTGCCGATCATCCGCCTGGCGAACTCGGCGGGGGTCTCGTCATCACCGCGCGGGGCGAAGTCGTGGGTGAGTTCCTCCAGTTCGTCGGCGACCTCACCCAGGATGTGGGCCAACACCGCGTATTTGGAGTCGAAGTAGAAGTAGAAGCCGGAACGGGCGACGCCGGCCCGGTCGCTGATGGTGCTGACCGAGAGTTCGGCGAACGGCTTTTCCGTGAGCAGTTCACGTACGGCCTGCACGATGGCATGCCGCTGCCGATCGCCGCGGCGCCGCGGCGCGCCCGACGCGGCACCTGAGGCATCGAGGGCCGAGTCCGGCGGTGCGCTCACCCGTTCACCATGCACCACGCCGAAGCAAGAAGGAAACTTGACAGGCGTCAACTTCAGTCGGAAAGATCGCGGTACCGCCGGTCCGTTTAACGAGCAACCAAGGACTGCCACATGGCCACCATCAGCACCCCGCAGTACTTGATCGACCAAGCGCGGCGCCGCCTGACGCCGACGCTGCAGACCATTCCCGGACTGGGCATGGTCGAGGAACGCCTGCGCCAGCAGGACTGGGACGATTTCGTCTTCGCCGAACCGCCCGCCGGCAGCGGCCTCAAACCCGTCATGGGCAATTCCGGCCTGCCGTTCCTGGGCCATCTGATCGAGGTCTTCCGCGGCGGCCCGGAATTCGTGCTGGAGAGCTACCGCAAGTACGGGCCGGTGTACTTCACGAAGACCCCGGCCCTGGACGCCATCGCCGCACTCGGACCGGACGCCACTCAGGAAGTCTTCTCCAACCGCAACAAGGACTTCACGACGGTGGCGTGGAACGACGTCATCGGCCCGTTCTTCAACCGCGGCCTGCTGCTGATGGACGGCGACGAGCACATGTACCACCGGCGGATCATGCAGGAGGCCTTCACCCGCACCCGGCTGTCCGGCTACATCACGCACATGGACGCCGTGGCCACCACGGTGGTGGCCACCGATTGGACGTGCAACGACAACAGGTTCCTGTTCATGCCGGCGATCAAGGAACTCACGCTCGATATCGGCGCCGTGGTGTTCATGGGCCACGAGCCGGGCAGCGACCATGAACTGGTCACCAAGATCAAGGGGGCCTATGAGACCACCACCCGCGCCGGCGGCGCGATCATCCGCACACCGGTGCCCCCGTTCAAGTGGTGGCGGGGGCTGCAGGCGCGCAAGGTCCTGGAGGACTACTTCACCCAACGGGTGAAGGAGAAACGCGGCACCGAGGGCACCGACATGCTGACGGTGCTCTGCCACATCGCCGACGAAGACGGCAACAGCTTCAGCGACACAGACATCGTCAACCACATGATCTTCGTGATGATGGCCGCCCACGACACCTCGTCATCGACCATGACCACGATGGCCTACCACCTGGCCGCCAACCCGGAGTGGCAGGACCGTCTCCGCGAGGAGGGCGATCGGCTGATCGGCGACGGTCCGTTGGACATCGACACCCTCGACAAGCTCGAGAACTTCGATCTGGTCATCAAGGAGTGCCTGCGAATGGTGACCCCGCTGCCGTTCAACGTCCGCCGGGCGGTTCGGGACACCTCAATCCAGGGCTATTTCGTTCCGGCCGGCACCAACATCAACCTGTGGCCCGGCATGAACCACATGCTGCCGGAACTGTGGGACGACCCGGAGACGTTCGACCCGGCGCGCTTCGCCGAACCGCGGTCGGAGCACAAGCGGCACCGCTACGCCTTCGCCCCGTTCGGGGGCGGCGCACACAAGTGCATCGGCCTGGTGTTCGGCCAACTGGAGATCAAGTCGGTCATGCACCGCGTGCTGCAGAACTACCGCCTGGAACTGCCACATCCCGGCTACACGCCGCGCTACGACTTCGCGGGCATGCCCGTTCCGATCGACGGCATGCCGATAATGCTTCGCCCGATTCGCTGAGTCGCGTCAGGCCAGCGACAGAAACAGCTTCTCAAGTTCAGCCTCGGTCATCGGGGCTTTACCGTCGGCCGCGTTACCCAGGACACACTCCCGAAGGCCGGTCGCGACGATCTTGAAGCCGGCGCGGTCCAGCGCCCGCGACACCGCGGCGAGCTGGGTCACGACGTCCTTGCACTCGCGGCCCTGCTCGATCATCGAGATGACGCCGGTGAGTTGCCCCTGAGCCCGGCGCAGCCGATTCAGGACCTCGGTGATGGCGGTGTCGTCGCCGACCATGCTTCCTCCTTAGACGCAGAACCCGATGATACCCGCAGGGGTATCACACCGGGGTCGATGAGAATCTTGCGCAGCGGACACCGCGCGTAGTGGGCACACATGAACGCCATACCGCCGGCGATCGCGGCGACGATGGCCACCGCCAGACCGAGCCAGATGTTGGCCTCCTGCGCGAGGACCAGGGCGGCCATCGCCAGGACGAACCAGCCGAACGCCTTGCGCAACGTGGCCGGTTCGACGCGAGAGGTGAGCTTGCCGCCGATCACGCTGCCGACGACCGCGGCCGCGGTCACCATGCCGGCCAGTTTCCAGTCGATCGACTCGCCGGCCAGGTGGCCGGCCAGTCCTGCGAACGACTGCATCGAGATCACCACCAGCGACGTTCCCACCGCCACCGGCATCGGCAGCCCGCCGAGCAGTGCCAGCGCGGGAACCAGCAGGAATCCGCCGCCGGCCCCCACCAGTCCGCTGATGACGCCGACGGTGGCGCCCTGCAGCACGATCTTGACGACCGGCAGGGCGCCCTGCGACTCGTCGCCGATGTCGCGGCGGCCGCGCAGCATGGCCACGGCGGCGGAAATCATGATGAGCGCGAAGGCGATGAGCAGGATGTTGCCCGGGATGAGGTGGGCCAACCGTCCGCCGCCGTAGGCGCCGGCCATCGCGGCGGCCCCGAACACCCCGGCGATCCGCCAGCGCACCCGCCCGGCCCGGGCGTGCGCGATCGAGCCGACCGCGCTGGTGACACCGACGACGAACAGCGAGGTGGCGATGGCCTGCTTGGGGTCCATTCCGGCGACGTAGGCCAGCAGGGGCACGGTCAGGATCGAACCGCCCCCGCCCAGCAGTCCCAGCGAGATGCCGACGAAGACGGCCAGGGCGACGGCGAGCGCGATCATGGTCAGTTCCGTCCGGCTTGCTGGGATTGGACGAGTTGGGCGTCTTCGGCCTGCGCGGCACGCTGGCCGGACTGGCACACCAGGACCACATGCTCGTCGAGGTGGGCGCGGATATCGTCGCCGGCGTTCAGGATGGCGGGTGCCTTCATCGGTGTCGATCCCCTGTTCTTCATACCCTTGGGGGTATCTGAACATCAATAATAGACATACCCATGGGGGTACTGGCAAGATGGAATAAACATACCCCCCGGGGTACTTGAACAGAGCGTCTGACTTCTAACGAAAGGACCATCCATGGCCACCGTCGAGCTCACCACCGCCGACTTCGAGTCCACCGTCACCGAGAAGCCGATCGTCCTCGTCGACTTCTGGGCGTCGTGGTGCGGTCCGTGCCGCGCCTTCGCGCCGGTGTTCGACCGCTCCTCGGAAGCGCACCCCGACGTGGTGCACGCCAAGGTCGACACCGAGGCCGAGCAGCAGTTGGCCGCGGCTCTGCAGATCCGTTCGATCCCGACGATCATGGCGTTCCGCGACGGCATCCTGCTGTTCTCCCAACCCGGCGCGTTGCCGGCCGCGGCCCTCGAAGACCTGATCGGCAAGATCAAGGACCTCGACATGGATGCGGTCCGGGCCGAAATCGCCGCCAGTACCGAAACCACCAACGCATAATCTGACGAACTCGAAGGAGACGAATCATGTGCTACCAAGTTCAGTGCCCCCGCTGCCACAAGACCACCTGGGACGGCTGCGGTCAGCATGCCGAGGAGGTCATGTCCTCGGTGCCGACCGAGCAGAAGTGCACCTGCAACACCCAGCACTGACGGCTGCGCCTCGAGACTGAGCCCAGATCGCGTCGACGGCCCGAATCGCGATCTGGGCGCAGTTTCGGCGTGGGTCACCTAGCGGAACGGGTTCTCCCCGGCGGTGACGGCGCTGCCCAGACCCATCAGCGTGACCGCCGAGTCGTGCAACCGCTCCCCCGCTTCGCGGGTGGCTCGCCCGGCCAGGTAGCGCGCCCAGGTTCCCTCGATGACCACGCCGAGCTTCAGACAGGCCAGCGCCAGGTACCAATGCAGGTGCTCGGTGGCCTGCCCACCGGCGGCGACGTAGGCCTGCAGAAGCTCGGTGCGCGAGGCCAGCCCGCCGAGTTCGGCCAGGTATCCGGCCGAGCCGAGCGGGTCGGGATCGATCGGCCAGCAGACCAGCATCCAGCCCAGGTCCAGCAGCGGGTCGCCGATGGTGCACATCTCCCAATCGACGAACGCCGCCACCGCCGGGGTGTCGCGGCGCAGCATCGTGTTGTTGAGGTGGATGTCGCCGTGCACGATGCCGGGTGAGTAACTGTCCGGCTGGTTGGCCTCCAGCCAGTCGCACAGCGCGTCCACCCCGGGAAGCGAGTCGTGGGCGTAGCCGTCCTGCCGGCGGTAGGCGGCCACCGCGCCACGCCACTGCGGGACTTGGCGTTCCAGGAACGAACCGGGCCGCTTCCACTGCTCCAGCGGCCTGCCCTCCCATGGCGCCTGTGCGAGCCGGGCGACATCGGCGGCGTAATTCAGGCCGACCTGGTGCCGCACTGCCGGGTCGGCGACGTAGGCGGGGGGGATCTCGTTGCCGGGGTTGAAGCCGTCGACGTCCTCCATCAGGTAGAAGACAACGCCGAGGATCTCGAGATCCTCACAGGCGGCGACGATTTCGGGATGCGGCACGCGGCCTCCCGCCAGGGTGCGCAGCACGGCGATCTCGCGTTGCATGGTCCGGTCGCTGTTGGGCCTGGGGTGCGGAGGAGGGCGGCGCAGCACCAGGCCGCGGCCGTCGATGCTCAGCCGCACCACGATGTTCTGGCTGCCGCCGGTCAGCGGTACGACGTCGGTGACTTCCGACCCGATGCCCTCGGCCCGCACCCAGCCGGTCAGCGCGGCGACGGCCGCGTCGTCGAGTGTGCCGGTGATCCCGGGCACCATGGGTTCAGGCATGGGACTCGGGCAAGTCAGCAGATCCGCGGAAGTTGTTCGCCCAGTTCGCGTTCCACCACCCGGGTGGTGCCGAACGGCGTGCGGACCACGACCATTCCGGGGTGCTCCTCGACGGCGCGCCCGATGAGGGTCGCCCCGGCGCCCTCGGGCCGCGATCGCATGGCGGCCAGCACGGCCTCGCTGTGCGCGGGGTCGACGAAGGCCACAATCTTGCCCTCGTTGGCCACCTGCAGGGGGTCCAGGCCGAGGAAGCCGCAGGCCGAGGCGACCGTCTCGGGAATCGGGATGGCCGCCTCGTCGAGTTCGACGCCGACGCGCGAGGTGCGCGCGATCTCGACGGTGGCGGCCACCAGGCCGCCCCGGGTCGGATCACGAAGGGTGTGAATCGAATTGGGGTCCACAACACTGGCGAGCATGGCCGCTACCAGCCGGTGCAGTGGCGCGCTGTCGGTGGTCACCGTGGTGCCGAAGTCGATGCCCTCCCGCACGCTCATGATCGCCACGCCGTGTTCACCGATGGGCCCGGACACCAGAATGTGGTCGCCGGGCCGGGCCTGCTCCGGACCGATGCGCAGTCCGTCGGGCACCACGCCGACGCCGGCGGTGTTGATGAAAAGGCCGTCGGCTCCGCCCTTTCCGACCACTTTGGTGTCCCCGGTGACGATGGCGACCCCGGCGGCGGCGGCGGCGCGGCCCATCGCCTGCGCGATCGCGCCGAGCACCTCGACCTCCAGACCCTCCTCCAGGATGAACCCGGCGGTCAGGGCGAGCGGTTGCGCGCCACTGCAGGCGAGGTCGTTGATGGTGCCGTTGACGGCGAGGTCGCCGATGTTGCCGCCCGGGAAGAACAGCGGGTTGACGACGTAGGAGTCGGTGGTCAAGGCGATCCGGCCCGTCCCGGTCTCCAGCACCGCCGAGTCCCGGGACGGCCCGCCGGATGACCCGAACGCGGGCAGGAAGAGGTTCTCGATGAGTTCCTCGGACAGGATGCCGCCGCCGCCGTGGCCCATCACGATCCGTTTGGTCTCGCGCAACGGCATGGGACAGACCCAATTGGTGGGGTCCGGCAATGACTGCTCAGACACTCGCGGAAGCCGATGTCGGCGCAGCCGCGCCGCCGGAGAGCCGCCGGAACTGGTAGTACGCCGCGCACGCGCCCTCGCTGGAGACCATGGTTGCCCCGAGCGGGGTACGCGGCGTGCACGCCTTGCCGAAGGCCGGGCACTCGTTGGGCTTGAGCAGCCCCTGCAGCACCTCGCCGGCGTGGCACAACTCGGACTCCTGCACCGTCATCCGGCCCACCCCGAACTTGAGTTCGGCGTCGAAATCGGCGTAGCGCGGCGACAGCGTCCACCCCGACTGCGGGATCATCCCGATCCCCCGCCACTGCCGGTCGGTGACCGCGAAGACGTCGGCCAGCGCCTCCCTCGCGACGGGGTTACCAGCGGCGGTGACCGCGCGGGGGTAGGCGTTGCGCAATTCGGGAGTGCCGGCCTCGAGCAGGTCGACCACCTGGCGCACGCCCTCGAGCAGGTCCAACGGCTCGAACCCGGTGACCACGATCGGCACGCCGAACTCCTCGACCAGCGGCCCGTACTCGGAGGTGCCCATCACCGTGCAGACGTGCCCGGCCGCCAGGAACCCCTGCACCCGGTTGGTGGGCGAGGAGAGGATGGCCGTCATCGCCGGGGGCACCAGCACATGCGAGACCAGCACGGAGAAGTTCGTCAGACCGAGACGCCGGGCGTGCAGCACCGACATGGCGTTGGCCGGGGCGGTGGTCTCGAACCCGACGCCGAAGAACACCACCTGCTTGTCGGGGTTGTCGGCGGCGATGCGGGTGGCGTCCAGTGGGGAGTAGACCACCCGGACGTCGCCGCCCTTGGCCCGCACGCTGAACAGGTCCTCACGGCTGCCCGGAACCCGCAGCATGTCGCCGAACGAGCAGAAGATGACGTCGTCGCGGCCGGCGATCGCCAGCGCCCGATCGATCATCTCCAGCGGAGTGACGCACACCGGGCAGCCCGGGCCGTGGATGAACTCCACCGCACCGTCGAGCAATTGGTCGATACCGTTGCGGATGATCGAATGAGTTTGTCCGCCACAGACTTCCATGATGGTCCAGGGTTGGGTGGCGGTGCGCCGGATCTGCTCCACCAGCGCCTTGGCGGCGACGGGGTCGCGGAACTCGTCGAGGTACTTCATGCCGACTCCCGGCTGCCCTGTCCTTCGGTGCCCGACAACTCCTCTTCGAGGATGCCCAGATCGGCGAACATCTGCAGGGTCTCGTTGGCCGAGACCTCATCGAGTCGGGTGATCGCGAACCCGGCGTGCACGATCGTGTACTCGCCGATCTCCATGTCCGGCAGGTAGGCCAGGCACACGGTCTTGGTGGTGCCGCCGAAGTCGACGGTCGACATCCGGGTACCGGACTCGTCCCAGATCTCGATCACCTTGCCGGGGATTCCGAGGCACATGCGCCAGTCCTTTCTGGTGACTGCTGCGCGGCGGCGATGGTCGCCTGGCCGAGCGCCAGACCGCCGTCGTTACAAGGAACGATACGGTGCGTCAGCACCTCATAGCCGCTCTTGGTCAGAGATTCCCGAAGTCCATGCAGCAGTATGCGATTGGCGAACACCCCGCCGGTAAGACCGATGGTCCGAACGCCGGCGGTGTCGGCACAGTGCCGGGCCGCCCGGACGGTCGCCCGGACCACCGCCGCGTGGAAGCCGGCTGCGAGGTCCGCCGGGCCGGTCCCGGCCCGCTGGGCCGCCACGATTCCCGCGATCGCCGGCGCCGGGTCCAGCAGACCGCCGATGACGGCGAAGTCCACGGGAACCACGCGCCCGCGACGGGCCAGGTGTTCCAGTTCGACGGCAGCCTGGCCCTCGTAGCTGACCTGCTGACAGACCCCCAGCAGGCTGGCTACCGCGTCGAACAACCGGCCCATGCTGGTCGTCGGCACGCAGCCGACTCCGCGCGGGATCTGCTGGGCCAGCACGTGCAGGCCGGCCTCCCCCACCGCGGTCACCGGCGCCAGGTCGTCGGTCCACTCGATGCCGGCCCGGGTCAGCAGGTCCAGGGCGATGCGGGCGGGCTGGCGGACCGCCCCGTCGCCGCCGGGCAGCGCGAACGGCGCCAGGTGCCCGACCCGGGTGAATTCGGCGGGATCGCTGACCGCCAGCAACTCCCCGCCCCAGACCGTGCCGTCGGTGCCGTAACCGGTCCCGTCGTAGGTGACGGCGATGATCGGGGTGCCCAGGCGCCGGTGGTCGGCCAGCAGCGAGACGGCGTGCGCGTGGTGGTGCTGTACGGCGATGACCGGGCGGCCGGCGGCGCTGCGGCGCGCCCACCCGGTGGTCGCGTAGCCGGGATGCATGTCGCAGGCGATCACCGCGGGATGCTGGCCGGTCATGAACCCCAGATGCTCCAGAGCGGATTCGAAGCACGCCTGGGTGCGCGGGTCGGCCATGTCGCCCAGGTGCGACGAGAGATGGGCGTGGCGAGGCCCGGTTCCGCCGCCGGCCATCAGGCAGAACGTGGTCTTGAGGTCCCCGCCGGTGGCCAGCAGGGCCTCACCCGGGGGCAGGTCGACGGTCACCGGTAGCGGCGCGTAGCCCCGGGACCGCCGCAGCGGCAGTTCGCGATCCTCGTCGTCGAGGGCGACGACGGAGTCCTCGCACGGCACACCGATGGGCCGGTCGTGGCTGAGGACCGCGTCGGCCAGATCCGGCGTCCCACGTACGTCGGCGGAGCCGACAATCCACCTCAGGTCCTCGTCCCGATAGACGATCGGCGAGCCGCCCTGATTGGCCGACGTCATCACCAGCGGAACCGCGTTGCCCCACTCCGCCAGCCGATCGAAGATCTGGTGGTGCACCGGCGAATAGGCCAGCATCACGCCGAGGTCGGCCAGGCCGGGGGCCACCGCGTCGCTCACGGCCCCGTCGATCCGCGGCAGCAGAACGATCGGCGCGGCCGGTGAACTCAGCGCGACGGCGGCCGCGCCGGTGACCTCAACCACTGCCCGGGCCGACTCCAGGTCGGCGACCATCACCGCAAAGGGCTTGGCGGGCCGATTCTTTCGCGTGCGCAGGCTGTCCACGACGGCGTCGTCGTCGGCGCGGCAGGCCAGGTGGTAACCACCGATCCCCTTGATCGCGACCACCTGCCCGGCGAGCAGGGCGACGCAGGCGGCACCGATCGGGTCGTCGATGTCGCCGGCGGGCAGGAGCGCAGCGACCGGGGAATCGGCCTTTCCAGACCACGACAGCCGCGGCCCGCAATCGACGCAGGCGATGGTCTGGGCGTGGTAGCGCCGGTCGGCCGGATCGCTGTACTCGGCCCGGCAGGCGGCGCACATCGCGAACCCGGCCATGGTGGTCGCCGGACGGTCGTAGGGCAGATCGGTGATGACGGTGTAGCGCGGACCGCAGTTGGTACAGGTGATGAACGGATGGCCGTGGCGGCGATCGGCCGGGTCGCGCATCTCCCGCAGGCAGTCCGCGCAGGCCGCGATATCCGGCGGCACCAGGGTGCGGGAGCCGTCGTCGTCGTGGCTGGCGACGATCTCGAAGCCGCGCGCTCCGAGGGCTTCGACGGCCACGATGTCCAGGGTGTCGATCCGGGCCATCGGCGGCGGGCGGTGGCGCAGGGCGGACACCGCGGCGTCGACGTCACCGACCGGTCCCTCGAGTTCGCAGTGCACCGAACCGGCATCGTTGTACACCCAGCCGGACAGGCCGAACTCGGCGGCGATCCGGGCGACGGCCGGACGGAACCCCACGCCCTGGACCACGCCGGTGATGTCGAGGCGAACCCGAACGGTCACCGCGCTCACGGTAGTCGCGCCGGGCGTGGTGATCTCGTAGGGTTCTCACACGATGCATGAGTTGTCGCTGTGCCAGGCGATCGCCGGCGTGGTCAAGCCGCACGCCGCCGGGCGCCGGGTGGACGTGGTGCGGGTGCAGGTCGGCGCGCTTCGACAGGTGGTGCCCGAGACGCTGTCGTTCTGCTGGACACTGGTGCGCGATCACGCGGAGATGCCCGATGCGGAGTTGGAGTTGGAACTCGTCCCGGCCGAGGTGGCATGCCGCGGTTGCGGCGAGCAGTCGCAGATCGCCTCCCGGTGGTCGGTGATGTGCCCGCGGTGCAACAGCGCCGACGTGGCGGTGGTGCGCGGCGAGGAGTTCCTGGTGACCTCAGTCGATGTCACGTAGAGAGGGTTTGAACAATGGGTCGATTCCACCGGCATGACGACGGCACTGTGCACAGCCACGACCACGACCACGAGCACGAGCACGAGCACGGCGACCACAGCGGTTACTCCACCGGCACCGAACGCATCGAGGTGCTGGAGTCCATCTTCGCCGAGAACGACAACCGCGCCGCGATCAACCGGGATGCGTTCGACACCAACGGGATTCGCGCGCTGAATCTGATGAGCTCACCGGGTTCGGGAAAGACCACCGTGCTGGCCGCGACCCTGGACGCACTGGCTGGGGAGTTCGCCGTCGGCATCGTCGAGGGCGATATCGAAACCGATCTGGACGCCGCCAAGCTCGGCGGCCGCGGCGCACAGATCTCGCTGCTGAACACCAGCAACGGCTTCGGCGGCGAGTGCCACCTGGATGCCCCGATGGTCAACCGCGCGATGGCCGGTCTGGACCTGCCGGCGCTGGATCTGGTGATCGTGGAGAACGTCGGAAACCTGGTGTGCCCGGCGGAATTCGACGTCGGCGAGCATGCCAAGGCCATGGTCTACTCCGTCACCGAGGGCGAGGACAAGCCGCTGAAGTACCCGGTGATGTTCCGGTCGGTGGACGTCGTGCTGCTCAACAAGATCGACCTGGTGCCGTACCTCGACGCCGACGTCGACACCTACATGGCGCGGGTCCGGGAGGTCAACCCGACGGCGACCGTGCTGCCGGTCAGCGCCCGCACGGGTGAGGGTATGGAGGCCTGGTTCAACTGGCTGCGAGGGTTCGCCGGCCGCTGAATCGCACGTCGACGACAGGGCCGTCAACTGCCGCCGTCGGCCCCGAATCGGACGATGAGCAGGCACAGATCGTCCTCGTGCGCCTCGGGGGCCACGTCCCGCGCGAGGGCTTCGCCGTCCAGCAGAGCCTCCGGGGGCCAGGCCGACACCACATGCTCGAGATGAGCGATTCCGGTCTTGAGGTCCGCGTCATAGTGCTCCACGAGCCCATCGGTGTACATCACCAGGACGTCGCGCGGTTCGACCGCAACGGTCCGCTCGGCATAGGTGGAATCGTCGAACGGTCCCAGCATCGGACCCGAGGCATCGGAGAGTCGGACGACCTCGCCGGTCTGAGCGCGGCGTAACAGGGACGGCAGGTGCCCGGCCGAACTGTAGGTCAGAGTGCTGCTGTCCGGATCGAAGATCGCGACCAGATTGGTTGCGAACTCCCCACTCAACTGGTGCGCGGCGAAGCGGTTCAATTCGGTGAGGATCTGCGCGGTCGACAGCCCGAGATGGGCGTAGGCGTTTCCGGTGCTGCGCATCTGCGCCATGTCCTCCACCGACGCCAAGCCGTGACCGATGACGTCACCGACGGCCAGATACGTACGTCGGTCGGGAAGTGCCATCACGCTGTACCAGTCCCCGCCGAGTCCGCGCGCGGAGTCGGCCGGCTCATACAGAGCGCTGTACCGAAGTCCAACGGTGTCGATGTGGACGTCCGGTTGCGCCACCGAGTGCAGAACCATCCCGCGCGCATGCTCGTCGTCGTAGATCTTCGCGCGGACCAGTGCCTGGCTCACCATGGTGGCGACCGCGGAAATATAGGCGCGCTGGGCCGTATTCAACGGCTGGGGTTTCGACCAGACCAGGACGAGTGCCCCGAAGGGCTCTCCTCCGGAACTCAGCGGCCAGCCCACGAACGACTCCGCGCCGGCGACTTGTCGCCACGGCGCCAGGCCGGGATAGGCCGCGGAGTACTCGGCAGCGGTGTGGAACTCGAGCGGGTGACCGGTCCGTACGACGTCGGTCGCGACGGCCCGTTCGCTCAACGCGATGCCGGTTTCGTACCCGTCGTTCATCGTCGGCGGATATCCGGATCTGATGACCCACTCCATGGTGCGGCCGTCCGCACTGACCAGGCCCAGATTCAAGGCTTGAGCGCCGGCCTCGTTGAGCACATGGTCCGTCAGCGCCTCACCGATATCGGCCGGGGTCAGTGCTCCCGTCAGTTGATTGGCCAACCGCGAGAGCGTCTCCAGCCTGATCCGCTCCCGGCGCTCGATCTCCCGTTCGCGCACGGCGCTCATCCGCGCCGCGGCCTCCTGGGCGATCAGCAGGGCGACCACCACGATCACCGCGACATAGACCTGCGTGAGGGCCACCTGGGTTTGTGGTGATGCGCCCGTGCTGGCGAACAATCCGTGCCCGTGGGTGGTCATGACGTTGGCCAGGAAGGCCGCCACCACACCCGCCATCGCGGCGCCGAGCATGTTGAGCCGGAACGCGGCCCACGCCAGGGTCGGCAGGATCAGGATCGACGGCGGTACGTCGCTCCAGAACGTGGCGACGGAGAGCGCGGCGGTGACGGCCAGCACCCCCGCCATCTCCCACGGGCGCCGGCGCACCACCTCGGACTGGAGCCTCCACAGCAGGATCGGTGAAGCCATCACCAGGACGCCGAGTGCGTCGCCGGCCCACCACGTCACCGCCGCGCTGAGCCACGGTGAGGAGAACTGGTGGGAAATGACGCTCCCACCGATGGGACCGCTGAACAGCGGTGCGATCAGGCAGGCACCACCGATGAAGGCGAACAGGTCTCGGCGCTTGCGCAGGTCGGGCGGGCCGCCACACCAGGCCAGCACAAGGGAGGCCCCGATGATCGGTTCCACCACGTTGGCCACGGAGAATCCCGCCGACACCCACAGCGGGTTCCCATAGATCGTGTCGACCAGCATCTCCGCCGCGACGACGGCCACAGCAAACCAGGGCCAGAGGGTGCGGCGGCTGAGCATCATGGCCGCCGCCGTGACTCCGGCCGCGGGGTAGAAGAAGGACGGGCCTTCCCAGGAGCCGAAGGACTCCCAGGACAGCACCGCACACACCGCAAATGCCAGAAAGACCGCGAGCACGCGGCCAGCATCCGACCGCAACGATTCTCGCCGCTCCGGGCCGGCTTCGATGGTGACCTGGCTCACGTCAGCGCCGGTGGGCGCGAGTTCTTGCACGGTCACCGGGCGAGTTTACCGGCACCGCAATCAGTTACGGCCACCGCCGTCAGCGGGTTGGATTCGCACGACGAGGAGGCAGACGTCATCGGCGTAGGGCCGCGGCGCGACGGCGGCGGCCAACGCGTCGCAGTCCAGCAACGCGCCCGGCTGCCACGATGCGAGAACCTGCTCGAGGTGCTCGATACCGGCGCCGACCGATGCATTGGCGTGCTCGACCAGTCCGTCGGTGTACATGATCACGACGTCCCCCGGACGGGTTGCCACGGTGGCCTCGGGGTAGCTGAGGTCGTCCAGCATCCCCAGGACCGGACCGCCGGCCCCGGCGAGCCGGATCACCTCACCGGTGTCGGCGCGGCGAAGCAGGGCGGGCGGATGACCCGCGCAACTGTAGGACAGCTCGCCGGTGTTGTGGTCGTACAGCGCGACCGTCGTGGTTGCGAAGTCACCCCGGCTGATGTTGGCGGCGAAATGATTGAGCTGCGTGAGCAACTGCCCGGCTCCCAGCCCCTGGTGGGCGTAGGCGTTGCCGGCGCTGCGCAACTGGGCCATGTCCTCAACGGCCGGCAGCCCGTGACCGATGACGTCGCCGACCGTCAGATACGTCCGGTCCTTCCCCAGCGGCAGCACGGAATACCAGTCGCCGCCGAGGCCGTCCGCGTCTTCGGCCGGGTGATAGAAGACGCAGTGGTCCACACCGGGAATCTCGGCCGGGGCCGCGGGGTGCGCCGCGGAGTGCAGCACCCGCGCAACGGTCTGCAGGCGCTCACGCTCGTGGCGTTCCCGCGCCCGCCCCCGCGCCGCTTCCCGGCGCGCCGCACCCTCCTGGGCGATCAACATCGCCAGCAACACGTTGACCGCGATCAGACCCTGGATCAGCGCGAGTCGACCCGCCGGCGTCAGATCGACGCCCTCGAACATGCTCAGGCCGGAGGCGGCCCGCACATTGGCGGCGAACGCGGCAGCGGCACCGGCAAGTGCCGCGCCGATGACGTCGAGTCGCAGCGCGGCCCAGGCCAGCACCGGCAGGATCAGCAACGACGGCGAGAGCCCCGTCCAGACCGCCACCCAGGACAGTGCGGCCGTGGTCCCCAGGATGCCGACGGCTTCCACCGGACGTTCCCTCAGGATGTGGGCCTGCTTGGGCCACAACAGAATCGGCGAGCCCACCACCAGAACGCCGATGGCGTCGCTGGCGAACCAGCGCAGCGCTGCACCGGGCCACCACGCGCCCAGGTGCGCGGCGACCGTCCCCCCGCCGATCAGGCCACCGACGAGCGGTCCGGCCAGGCAGGCGCCGGCGACGAAGATGACCAGGTCCCGGCGGCGGCGCAGGTCCGGCACACCCTTGCAGAGGGCGAGCACCACAGAAGCGCCGATCAGGGGTTCGACCGAGTTGGCCAGCGCGTAGCCCGCGATCGCGGTGTGCGCCAGTCCGATGGAGAGGTCGACGGCACTCTCGGCCAGGACGACAGCGGCGATCACTGCGGGCCACCGGGAGCGCCGACTCAACAGCATCGCCGCCACGGTGACACCGGCGGGAGGGAAGAAGGCCGGACCCAACTCGGAGGCGCCGAACGCCTTCACCGTGAGGATCGCCCCGGCCACGTAGCCCAGGAACACGGCGGCGAACAGTCCAAGGGTGCGGGCCCAGCCTGCCGACGGCAAGCGAAACGCGTTCACCCCCGTCGGCTCGGACACCCGCCTGATTATCCGCGCCTTCGGGCGCGGCGGCATCGTGGGGGGATCAGTCGGTTTCGGAGACCACGAAGGTCGCCTCCACCTGGGCCTCGATATCGACATCCTCGGGCCGCAGCGAGAGCGCCGGGGGTCCGCCGCCCGGGTCCGCCATCGCGCTGGCCATCATCACCTTGCGCTGCGGCGACCCGCCCATGCCCGGATCACTGATGGTCCGGACCGTCACCGCCCCGAGGTCGAGTGCGTCGGCGTAGTCCTGGGCGCGGCGCCTGGCGTCGCGGACCGCTTCCTGGCGCGTCGTGCGTTCCACCTGCAGGCGGTCGGTGTCGGTGAGCGCCCAGTCGAGGTAGCCGACACTCAGCCCTGCCACGCCGGCCGTCCAGCCGACCCAGGCGGCCAGATCATCGAAGTCGGTGAAGGTCGCGGTGATCGACACGACTGCGGTGTGTACCAGGGGCAGTTGCTCGCCGTCCCGGTTGAACGGGCGGTGCGAGCCGCGGCGGACCTGATCGACGGTGTACGTCACCACCGGGCCGTTCTCGGCGTCGTAGCGGGACTCCAGCGAGCGCGTGACCTCGGCCGTTGCGGTGGCCACCGCGTCGAAGACCGGTTGCGGCGCGGGCCCCTCGGCGCCCAGGTTGGCGTAGGCGGTGGCCTGCTGCGGGGGCACGGCCACGGTGTGCGAGCCGCGCACGGTGATCTCCACGGGGGTCATGGGGCCCACAGTAGAGGTCGCCCTACTTGATCAGTGGGTCGCGCGGCATCCCGAGGATGCGCTCGGCGATCTGGTTGCGGGCCACCTCCGAGGTGCCGCCGGCGATCGCCATGCCGCGCGCACCCATCGCGGCGCGGGCGGCCAGCGCACCCTCGCCGCCTTCCAGCGCCAGTTCGGGGCCGACGAGGGCGGCGGCGATCGCCCCCTGCTCGCCGAAGTGTTCGGCCAATTTGAGTTTGGTGATGTTGCCCTCCGGGCCGGGGCCGGCGCCCTCGATGCTGCGGGCGGCGCGGCGCAGATTGAGCAGCCGCAGCGCGTGGTCGTCGGACAGGAAGCGGCCCACCCGCACCGCGGCGCCGGCCATCCGGTCACCGTGGGTCTGCGCCAGGTGCACCAGCCAGGCCGAGGCCGGGGCGATCCCACCCGCGCCTCCCCCGATGCTGACCCGCTCGTTGCCCAGGGTGGCCCGGGCGACCGTCCACCCGGCGTTGGGTTCGCCGACGACGTCCTCGTCGGGAACGAACACGTCGTTGAAGAAGACCTCGTTGAACTCCTTGCCCCCGGTGATCTGACGCAGTGGCCGCACCTCCACGCCGGGGGCTTTCATATCGAGGATCACCATGGTGATGCCGGCATGCTTAGCTGCGTCGAAATCGGTTCGCACCGTTGCCAATCCACGTTTGCAGTAATGGGCACCGGAGGTCCACACCTTCTGGCCGTTGATCATCCAGCCGCCGTCGACGCGGGTGGCCCGGGTCTTGACCGCGGCGGCGTCCGACCCGGCCGACGGCTCGGAGAACAGCTGGCACCAGATCTCGTCCTTGCGCAGGGCCTTCTCCACGAATCGCTCGATCTGCCAGGGCGTTCCGTGCTGAATGAGGGTGAGGATCACCCAACCGGTGATGCCGTAGTCGGGACGTTTGACGCCCGCGGCGCCGAACTCCTCCTCCACCAGCAACTGCTCCACCGCCCCGGCGGCGCGGCCCCACGGCTTGGGCCAGTGCGGCATGACGTATCCGGTGGCGATCAGGTCGTCGAGTTGGGCGGCCTCGTCCATGGCGGCGATGCGCTGGGCCTCGGCGCGGATCTCGGCGCGCAACTCTGCGGCCTCCGGCGGCAGGTCCAGGCTGTTGGCGCGGGACAGTCCCGCGGCGGTGAGTTCGAAGACGTCGGAGGCCGGGCCGTCGCCGCCGAGCAGTGCCTGCACGGTCAGTGCCCGGCGCAGATGCAGGTGGGCGTCGTGCTCCCAGGTGAACCCGATGCCGCCGTGCACCTGGATGTTCAACTCGGCGTTGCGCACATAGGCCGGGAAGGCCAGCGCGGCGGCCGCCGCCGCGATCAGCCGGAACTGCGCCCCGCCCTCCGCTGCCGCGCGTGCGGCATCCCACACCGTCGCCACCGAAGACTCCGAGGCCACCAGCATGTTGGCGCAGTGGTGCTTGACGGCCTGGAAGGTGGCGATGGTCCGACCGAACTGCTCGCGAACCTTCGCGTATTCGACCGCTGCGTCCACGCAGTCCGACGCCCCGCCGACGGCCTCGGCGGAGAACAGCGTGCGGGCATGGGCCAGCGCGGTGTCCCGCGCGCCGGGCAGCACCTCAACCGCGGCGCCGGCCAGCGTCACCCGACCCGAGCGGCGGGTGCGGTCCAGGTTGCCGGGCACCTCCACGCTCACGCCGTCGGCGCTGCGCTCCACCAGCACGACGTCGTCGCCGGCCGCGAGCAGCAACACGTCGGCCAGACCGGCGCCCAGCACCACTCCCGCATCCCCGGCGGCCGTCCCGCCGGAGACGGCCAGATTGCCACCGAAACCGACTGCGCCGGCGAGGGTTCCGTCGACCAGCCCGGGTAGCAGCCGGGCCTTCTGCTCCTCGGTCCCGGCGGCGGCGAGCACCGCGGATACCACCACCGTCGGCACGAACGGCCCGGGCGCGACCGCTCGACCCAGCTCGTCGATCACGACCACCAGCTCCGGCAGCCCGAACCCCGAACCGCCGTAGGCCTCGTCGACATGCAGACCCAACCAACCGAGTTCGGCCAGTTCGCGCCAGAACGGCGGGCGAGTCTCCTCGTCGGCGTCGAGCAGTTCGCGGGCCGCCCATCGCGCTTTCTGGGCGGTGAGGAACGAGCGGGCGACGTCGCCGAGTTCGCGGTGGTCATCGGTGAGTGCGATCGGCATGGGGTTGCCCTCCTGGGGGTCGGTCGGTGCTATTCCAGCGCGGTGATCAACTCACCGACACTGTGGTGCGCCTCCAGCGGATGACGAAGACGTCCCTTGCGATTCACCGTATACAGGTTGCGCCGGCCCACCTTTTCCTTGATCAGGTATTCGCCGCCGGTGAGGTCGGCGAGTATCACCTGGACCGCGCGCTCGGTGATGCCGATGCGCACACCCAACTCCCGGGCGGTCAGCGCATCCCCGCGCGCCAGGCACAGCAGCACATGGGCGTGGTTGGTCAGAAAGGTCCATGGACGGCCGGCCACCGGATCGGGTTCGGCAGGTCGGACGGTGCGCCGTGTCTCTGGCATGCGTTCTGTTGTACCACTGCTGCTATTCGCGTAACCCCGTTCATGACTACAAACGTGCGAATTCAGCCTTCCCTCGTTCGAACTCCGCCAGCATGGCCGCGGTGAGGGTGGGGCGGACCTCGCCGATCGCGGTCAGGAAGTCCTCGGTGACCGCGGGCAGTCCGCGGCCGTCGCGCATCTCGCGTTCGAAGGCGGCCTGCGCGCCCTTGCGGGCCGCGAACTCGATGTCGGCCGGGGTGAACAGTTCCGAGGCGGTGACCAGACGGTCGACGTCGACCCCACTATGGGCCCCGCCGTTGGCCGCGCCGAGGTAGCGCTGCCACACCGCCCGGCGGGCCGGCTGATCCGGCGGGCCGACCGGGATGACGTAGTCGAAGCGCCCGGGCCGCAGGAATGCCGAGTCCAGCGAGTGCACCGCGTTGGTGGCGCACACCAGCAGGCGGCTGTCGTGCTGACGGAACGCGGGGATGAGCTTGAGCAGTTCGTTGGTGACGCCCAGTTCGGCGGTCGAGGCCCCGGAGCGGGCGGTGGCGATCTCCTCCACCTCGTCGATGAACAGGACCAGTTCATCGAGTTCGGCGAGGTCGGCGAATGCGTCCCGCAGCGAGGCGGCCAGCCCGCCGGTTCCCGTCGCCGCCAGCCGCGACGGGAACAGTTCGACGAACGGCCAGCCCAGCCGCGACGAAATCGCTTTGGCGAAGCTGGTTTTCCCGGTCCCCGGCGGGCCGAAGAGGATGACCGCCTTGGGCGGACTGACGCCGTAGCGCTCGGCGACCTCGGGGTGACCCAGCGGGTCGACGATGCGCCGTTCGATGATCTGCTTCTCGTACTCCATGCCGGCCATGTCGCCCCATAACCCGGGCGGGGTGATCCGGCCGCCGAGTTCCTCGAGCAGGTTGGCCTGGTCCGGGCCGAGGTGCTCGATCATCTCGTAGTACACCAGACGATCGCGGCGCGCGTAGCCCGAATTCTCCAGTGCCGCAGCGCCTGTCGCACCTTCGGGCATCACCGCGCAGATGCGCCGCACCCCCGCCGACCGAAGACGGCGCTCCAGGTCGGCCAGCAGCGCCGAGCCGACGCCGCGGCCCCGCCACCGGGCTGCCAGCGCCACCAGCAGGATCCACGCCCGCTCTCCCTGGGTCTGCGCCACCGCCATGCCGACCACCTCGTCGCCCACCTCGGCCACCACCGCAGGCTCGCCGGCGCGCGCGGCAGCCATCACCTCGGCGACGCTGAACACCGGTTCGGCCGGGCCGGGCCCGCGGCTCTGATCCCACACGCCGATGGCCTGATCCAGGTCCTCGTCGTGATAGTCCCGCAGTCGCCATGCCGGCATCCCGCACCTCCTCGGTCGTGGGTCAGTAGAGCCTGCCGGGATTCGGCGAGAGCACATCCCCCATCCGGTGGATATCGGCAGGGGAACGATCCTCCGTGCAAGGATCACACCGAATCACTCCAGATCAAAGGAGGGGCAATCGTGGGGTCAGCGCCCGCCGCGCCACCGGGGCGCATCGAGGAGGTCCGCGGCGACGTCACGTTCGTCCGCACCGACGCGAACCTGCCGCCGGTGGCGATCATCGACCGCTCGCCGATCACCACGCGGCACAAGCTGATCTTCGGCGGCGTCGCCGTGCTGGGCGCGATCGCCTGGGCGGTCATCGCCTTCCTGCGCGGGGAGACCGTGAACGCAGTGTGGTTCGTCATCGCGGCGATCTGCACCTATGTGATCGGGTTCCGGTTCTACGCCCGGTTGATCGAGATGAAGATCGTGCAGCCGCGCGACGACCACGCCACTCCGGCCGAGATCTACGAGAACGGCACCGACTACATGCCCACCGACCGGCGGGTGCTGTTCGGGCATCACTTTGCCGCGATCGCCGGGGCGGGGCCGCTGGTCGGCCCGGTGCTGGCCACCCAGATGGGGTATCTGCCCGGAACCATCTGGATCATCGTCGGCGCGGTCATGGCGGGGTGCGTGCAGGACTATCTGGTGCTGGCCATCTCAACGAGGCGACGCGGACGCTCGCTGGGCCAGATGGCGCGCGACGAACTCGGTGCGGTCGGCGGCACGGCGGCGATCATCGGCGTGCTGGTGATCATGGTGATCCTGCTGGCGGTACTGGGTCTGGTCGTGGTCAACGCGCTGGCCGAAAGTCCTTGGGGCGTCTTCTCGATCGCCATGACCATCCCGATCGCCGTTTTCATGGGCCTGTACCTGCGCTACCTGCGCCCGGGCCGGGTCACGGAGGTCTCGCTGATCGGGGTGGCACTGCTGCTGTTGGCGGTGGTGGCCGGCGGCTGGATCGGCCACACCGATTGGGGCGTGCAGTGGTTCACGCTGTCCAAGGTCACCCTCTCGTGGTGCCTGATCCTCTACGGCCTGGCCGCCTCGGTGCTGCCGGTATGGCTGCTGCTGGCCCCCCGCGACTACCTCTCGACGTTCATGAAAATCGGCACCATCGCGCTGCTGGCCGTCGGCATCCTGCTGGCCCGCCCGGTGATGCAGGCCCCGGCGATCTCACCGTTCGCGACATCCGGTGCGGGCCCGGTGTTCGCCGGTTCGCTGTTCCCGTTCCTGTTCATCACCATCGCCTGCGGCGCCCTGTCGGGCTTCCACTCGCTGATCGCCTCGGGCACCACGCCGAAGCTGCTGGAGAAGGAAAGCCAGATGCGGCTGATCGGCTACGGCGGCATGATGACCGAGTCATTCGTGGCGATCATGGCACTGATCACCGCGTCGATCCTCAACCAGCACTTGTACTTCGCCATCAACGCGCCGGGTGCCCAGACCGGCAGAACGGCAGAGACGGCGGCGGCCTACGTCAACGGGCTGGGACTGTCGGGGCCGCCGATCACCGCCGCCGAGATCACCGACGCGGCCGAGAGTGTCGGTGAGGAGTCGATCGTCTCGCGCACCGGCGGCGCGCCCACGCTTGCGTTCGGCATGGCCCAGGTGCTCAGCTCGGTGTTCGGCGGCAGCGGACTCAAAGCCTTCTGGTATCACTTCGCGATCATGTTCGAGGCGCTGTTCATCCTCACCACCCTCGACGCCGGGACCCGGGTGGCCCGGTTCATGCTGTCGGACGGCCTGAGCAACCTCGGCGGACCGCTTCGTCGGCTGCACGACCCGAGCTGGAAGGTCGGCGCGTGGGTGTGCAGCATCATCGTCGTCGCGGCTTGGGGCAGCATTCTGCTGATGGGTGTCACCGACCCGCTCGGCGGCATCAACACCCTCTTCCCGCTGTTCGGCATCGCCAACCAACTTCTGGCGGCCATCGCGCTGACCGTCGTGACCGTGGTGGTGATCAAGATGGGCTTGCTGAAGTGGGCGTGGATTCCGGGCGTTCCGCTGCTGTGGGATCTGATCGTGACGCTGACCGCGTCGTGGCAGAAGATCTTTTCCGGCGATCCGAAGCTGGGCTACTGGACACAGCACTTCCAGTACCGCGACGCCCTGGCAGCCGGAAAGACGTCGTTCGGGTCGGCCAAGGACATCGGTCAACTGCACGCCGTGGTGCGCAACACCTTCATCCAGGGAACGTTGTCGATCATCTTCGCGGTGGTGGTGATCATCGTGGTGACCGCGGCCGTGGTGATGGCGGTGCGCTCGATCCGCGGACGTGGCCGGCCGTTGGCGGCCGAGAACCCCGTTGCGTCACGGATATTCGGGCCGTCCCACCTGTTCGCCACCCCGGCGGAGAAGGAGGTGCAGAAGCAATGGGACGCCATCGCGGTTCCTGGGCGCGAATCGGCCGCCAGATCCGTTGGTACGTAGGCGCATTGATGGGCGACAGCCACTATCTGCGTTACGTCGCACACCGCCGGCGGGTGCATCCCGGTGAGCCGGTGCCCAGCGAAGCCGAGTATTGGCGGATGCGGCACCGGGCGACTGAGGCTGATCCGGGGGCGCGCTGCTGCTGAGTTTCAGGAGATGAGCGCGGAGACGATAGCCCGCGCCTGCGCCAGGCCCACTGGACGAGTTCGGCCTCGGGGATGACCACTCCTACCTGGCGCTCGTCATCGCGACGGCGGCCACGGGGGCCACCGGATAGGCGTAGCCGGCTGAGGCATGCGCTGTGGTGGCGCCGAAGCCGATGGCGGCGGCGGTCAGGACGGTGCCGAACACGGCGGCCGGAAGGTAGCTCTTCATGATGTCTCTCCTGGTGGATGTCGGTGTAGGTCCCTACTGTCGCGCGCACTCCCGCGGACTGCCGTCGGCCGACCGGACCCTGACGGGAAGGACCCCTGCGTCATCCGATCGGGGGAATCGACCGTCGCGAACGAAAGACCCGGCCCCTGTGATCAGGGACCGGGCCTCTCCGGTTCAGGTCTGGTGGGATGCCCGTCGGCGTCCGAGGTCCCTGTTCCCCGGCCCGCGGAATCCCAAACCTGCGAATTGGCACCGCCAGGCCCGACGGTCTACCGTTTCTGCCAACGTTCGTATGCAGATAAGAGGTGGGCCGGAATGGACCTGGCGTGGTCGGTCAACGATCTCCGATTCCGCGACGAGGTGCGCGCCTTCCTCGACGAGAACCTCACCGACGACCTGCGGCAGACCGGCCGTCTGATGACCAGCGTGTACGCCGACCACGAGGCCAGCATGGCCTGGCAGGCGATCCTGCACGAACGCGGTTGGGCCGCCCCGGCATGGCCGGTGGAACACGGCGGTTGCGACTGGACGCTGACCCAGCACTACATCTTCAGCCGCGAGTCCACCCTCGCGGGCGCACCATCGTTGTCTCCCATGGGAATTCATATGGTCGCGCACGCGATCATCGCCTTCGGCACACCCGAGCAGAAGGACTACTTCCTGCCCCGCATCCTCACCGGCGAGGTCTTCTTCTGCCAGGGCTACTCCGAACCCGAGTCCGGCTCCGACCTGGCGTCGCTGTCGATGGCCGCACTCGACGACGGTGATGACCTGGTGTGCACCGGCAGCAAGATCTGGACCACCCACGCCGCCGAGGCGAACTGGATCTTCGCGCTGGTGCGCACCACCCGCGGCGAGCGCAAGCAGCAGGGCATCACGTTCGTGCTGATCGACATGACCACACCGGGCATCGAAGTCCGGCCCCTGGTGATGACCTCCGGCGAGGAGATCCAGACCCAGATCTTCTTCGACGCCGTGCGGGTGCCCAAGGCAGGCGTCATCGGCCGGATCGACGACGGTTGGACGGTGGCCAAGTACCTGCTGGAGTTCGAGCGCGGCGGCGGGGCGGCCGCTCCGAAGCTGCAGGTGATGGCCGAGTCGATCGCCCGGGAGGCGCGCACGCAACCCGGACCGGCAGGGGGGTCACTGATCGAGGATCCGGCCTTCGCCGCGAAATTGGCCGACGCACGCATCCGCACCGAGGTGCTGGAGATCCTGGAGTACCGGGTCCTGGCCGCGGTGTCCGCCGGCCGCAACCCCGGAGCGGCGTCATCGATGCTGAAGATCCTGTCCACCGAACTGAGCCAGGCGATCACCGAACTGGCGATGGAGGCGGCCGGGCCGCAGGGCCGCGTCTACCAACCGCACGCGACCCGGCCCGGCGGCCCGATCGCGGACTTCACGCCGCCGGCCGACGGCTACGTCAGCGGCCAGCCCTGGCAGGCGGTCGCCCCGTTGCGCTACTTCAACGACCGCGCCGGCTCGATTTACGCCGGCAGCAACGAGATTCAGCGCAACATCCTGGCCAAAGCGACCCTGGGACTGTAACCGTGGACTTCACTCTGAGCGCCGAGCAGGACCTTCTGCGCGACGGCCTGGGCAAGTTCCTGGCCGCCCGCTACACCCTGGAAGACAGCCGTGCGGCGGCCAAAGTCGGGGCGGGTTGGCAGCCCGACGTCTGGCGGTCCTTCGCCGAGGAACTGGGGATTCTGGGCGCCACGCTGCCGGAGTCGGTCGGCGGCAGCGGCGGCGGACCGGTCGAGTCCATGGTGATCGCCGAGGAATTGGGCCGGGCATTGGTGATCGAGCCCTACATCGACACCGTGGTGGTGGCCGGCGGCCTGCTGCAACGGGCCGGCGGCGAGTCGGCGGCGGCTGTGCTGGAACGGATCTGCGACGGGTCGGCCGTCGTCGCGTGCGCGGTCACCGAGGCGACGACCGGCGATCACTGGGAAGGCATGTCCACCAGGGCTTTTCGCGATGAGCCCGGCGAGCGCTGGCTGATCACCGGCGCCAAGACCGTCGTGATGGACGCCCCGCTGGCGACCCACCTGCTGATCGCGGCCAGAACCGCCGGCGCACCGGGTGACTTCCGGGGTATGTCGCTGTTCCTCACCGAATTCGATGCCGCCGCTCCCCCGCCCGGCCTGCAAGTCCACGGCTACCGCACCATCGACGACCGGCGTGCCGCGGATCTGGTGTTCGACGGGTTACGGCTGCCCGCCGAGGCTCTGCTGGCCGACGACGCGTGGCCGCTGCTGTCGCGGGCCCGCGACGAGGGGGCCGCGGCGGTGTGCGCCGAAGCAGTCGGCCTGATGCGCACCGTGTTGGCCGACACCGTGGAGTACTGCAAGCAGCGCCAGCAGTTCGGCGTTCCGATCGGCAGCTTCCAGGTCCTTCAGCACCGAATGGTCGACATGTACATGGAGTTGGAACAGTCGGTGGCGGCGGCCTGTCTGGCGGTGCTCAACCTGGAGGCCGAACCGGAGGTGCGGGCCCGGGCGGTGTCGGCAGCCAAGGCGACGGTCGGCCGTGCGGCGCGTTTCGTCGGCCAGAACGCCGTCCAACTGCACGGCGGCATGGGGATGACCGAGGAACTGGCGATCGGCCACTACTTCAAGCGGCTGACCGCACTGCAGTACGAGTTCGGGTCGACCGACCACCACCGCGCCCGATACGCGGCGCTCACCGAGAGCTGAATTCAACTCCGGCATCGAGTCGGTCGGCGCCGGTAGCCTGGGTTCATGCTGAACAAAATCACCGATACGGTCGCCAAAGTCGCGGGCCCGGTCGGCAAGGTCGCCGGCCAGGTCGCCGAAGCCGGAGGCACCATCGTCGGAATCCGGCACGGAACCGAGGAACCCCCGTTCACGGTCGAGCGCCGGTTCGGCGACGTCGAGATCCGCCGCTACGGTTCGCGGATCGCGGCCGAGACCACCATCGACGCCAACGAGGAAGCCGCCCGCAACGAGGGTTTCCGGCGCCTGGCCGGCTACATCTTCGGCGGCAACAAGGGCAACACCAAGATCGCCATGACCGCACCCGTGGCCCAGGCTCAGGGCCAGAAGATCGCGATGACCGCGCCGGTGGCCGCCCAGCGCGGCGGAGCCGGGCAGTGGGTGATCCGGTTCTTCATGCCGTCCAGCCACACCATGGACACGCTGCCCACGCCCAACGACGAGCGGGTGCGACTCGTCCACGTCCCGGGCGAGCAGGTGGCAGTGCTGCGCTTCTCCGGGGTCGCCAAGCCGTCGGCGATGGCCGAACGCACCGAAGAGTTGCTGAAAACGCTGCGGGACAACAAGATCGACACCGCCGGCGAGCCGCTGATGTGGTTCTACGACCCGCCGTGGACGATTCCGTTCCGCCGCCGCAATGAGGTTGTGGTCAGCGTGGTGTCGACGGGCTAGCTCGCGGGCGCGGCGGCGTCCGCCGGTGCCGGTACCGCCGCTGCAGATGCCGCCGGTGCAGGTGCCGGTGCGGATGTCGAAGCGGGCGATGTCGAAGCCGGAGTTGGGGCCGCCGGTGCAGGTGCAACTGTGCGCACGGGTGCCGACGGCGCAGACGCCTCGGCCGCTGCGGCAGCGGGCGGATTACCCGGCTGCGCCGACGACGGATTCGCGGGTGCCGCAGCGGGTTGCTTGACCGCTGCCGGCGGCGCGACGGGTGCGGGAGCGCCGGGAGCGGGTGCCTCGGCGGCAGGCGGCACCCGCGCGTCGGCACCGGCCGCCGACGGGCCGACCTGGTTGGAGGGAGTGCTGTCCGCCAGGTTCTGCGGATTCACCGGCCGGGTGCCCAGCAGCATCAGTGCGTCGCTCCCGGATACCTCGCCGTTGCGCAGCGCTTGCCAGATGTCTCGAAGGAATCCGAGGTTGGGATGGTCGGGGGCTTCCTGGGTGGTACCCGGCGGCAGGCTGTCGGGGCTGGGCAGGTGCTGTACGGCGGTCGCCGGAGTGGCGGCGGACGCTGCGGCGGCGTCCGGGGCAGCAGCAGGTGCGGATGCCGCGTCGGCGGCCGGGGGCGTTGCAGCAGCCGGGCTCACGGGTGCCGCGGAAACCGGCGCGGGAGCAGGTACGACCATGGCAGGCGCGGCGGGGGCAGGCGCGGCGGGGGCAGGCGCGGCGGGGGCCTGTGCGGCGGGGGCCTGCGCGGCGGGATCGACGGGTGTCGCCGGGTCGGCCGTCGCCACGGGAACCGTCACCAGCGCAAATCCCACGCCGAGTGCACCGAGCGCCACCCGAAACCGTCGTACACCGACCACGTGCCACCTCCCGAACCGAGCAGTTCCTACTCCGGTCAATCCGATCATGCATGCGATTCGTTACAGGCGCCACTCGCGTCACCCCGAACATTGGACCTCCCTCTGCCGACCGGTCGCCCGGAGGGACAATGCCGGGATGCGACGAATCATGGCTGCCGCCGTCCTCGCCGGCGCGCTGGCCTGGCCCGCGGTGGTGAACGCCGCCCCGGTTCCCCCGGTCAGCCCCCAGGCCCAGGCGGCCGGATTGATCGACGTCCGCAGCGCGGTTCCCGACGCCGTCGTGGACCTGCGCTACGCCACCGCCGACAATTTCGTCGGCGTGCCGCTGTATCCGGCTGATGCCCGCTGCCTGGTGCACGAGTCACTCGCTCCCGGCCTGGCGGCCGCGGCGGCGCAACTGCGCGCCGAGGGCTACCGCCTGGTGTTCTGGGACTGCTACCGGCCCCATGAGGTTCAGGTGCGAATGTTCAACGCCGTGCCCGACCCGGCCTGGGTGGCCAAACCCGGCGACTTCGCCCGCAGCCACGAGGCCGCGCGATCGGTGGACGTCACCCTGGCCTCAGGCGGCCGGTTGGTCGATATGGGCACCGGCTTCGACGACTTCTCCCCGCGGGCCACGGCATACGCCACCGACGGGGTCAGCGCACAGCAGCAGGCAAACCGCGCACTGCTGCGCACCGCGATGGCGGCCGGCGGACTGGCGGTGTATTCCGGCGAATGGTGGCACTTCGACGGCCCCGGCGCCGGGACACCACGAGCCATCCTGGACGTACCTGTCGACTAAAGGCCCTCCCCCCGCGCAGTGGTGACGGATACGTTGAATCCGTTGGTAGGAACGGGGGACCCATGCGCACGACCAGCCGATCCATCGCCTTGGCGTTGCCCGCGGTCGCCGCCGCACTGCTGGCCGTCATTCCGTCGAGCGTCACCGCCGGGGTCGCACTGACCGGGACGGCGCTGTACCTCGGCGGCACCAAACACCCACTCACCATCCCCGGCGACACCACCGAATACATCCAGGGCTATACCGACTGGGCGAACTACACCTTCGTCACGCCCTCGCAGTTGTGCACCGGTTGTGCCCCGGTGGCCGTCTACGGCCCCGAGCAGTTCTGGCCGGGCACCGGTCTGCGCGACATGACCTACGACGCCTCGGTGGCCGTCGGACTGGACAATCTCAACGACTGCCTGCGCGGCGCGACCTGCACGGTGACCGATCCCCCGTACACATCAAGCGGTCCGCGCGTCCTGACCGATTCGTCGTACACGGTGTTCAGCTATTCCCAGAGCGGCGCCATCGCCAGCATGCAGAAGAGCGACCTGATCGCGCATCCGCCCTCGGGCACAGTCAGTTTCGTGTTCGTCTCCAATCCCAGTCGGCCCAATGGCGGCATCCTCGAACGCTTCGTCGGGGCGCACATCCCGATCCTGGACGTGACGTTCACCGGAGCGACGGTGACGAACTCCCCGCAGCCCACTCCCTTGACCACCGTCGACGCCGCGCACCAGTACGACCCGGTCGCGGACTTTCCCACCAATCCACTCAACCTGCTCGCCGACATCAACGCGCTGTTCGGATTCGCCTACGAGCATCCCGAGGGCCGCGCGGGAGCACCGGTGTTGCAGGGGCAGTACCAGGATTCGACGTATTACCTCATCCCGACCTCCACGCTGCCACTGCTGCTGCCACTGACGGTCGTCCCGTTCCTCGGACCACTGCTCGCGACGACCCTGGATCCGCCGCTTCGCGTGCTGGTGGAAACCGGCTACGACCGGACCATCAACCCGGGGGCGCCGACACCGGCGAAGTTTCTCTACTTCCCCGACCCGATCACCACGACGGGCAACTTCCTGGCCGCCATCCCCAACGGCTGGGACAACGGAATCGCCTACCTCACCGGCGATCCCGGCAACCGACCTTTCCACACCACCCCGGCCGGACCATACGGAGTGGGCGGGCCGCCGGTGAACGCCGGTGCCATCGATCCCTACGGCCCGCCGACGCCGCTGCCCGAACCGATCATCCCGGCGACAGCGGTAACAGCCGCCGCGATACCTCGTCTACCGGCCCCGGCTGTGTCGAATGATGTGAAAGACGTTGATGTGGTCAGGGTTTCGCAGACAGAAACAGAAACGTCGCCAGCAGAACCAGATGTACGAGCCCCTGTAGCGGCAGTGCACGCCCTTCGGCCATCGTCAGCACCGAAACGATCACCGAGAGCGTCAGCAGCACGATCTGCATCGGTTCCAGGCCCAGCGTCAGCGACCCGGGCAGCCACACCATCGCGAGCGCGATAGTCGGAATCGTCAAGCCGATCGATGCCATCGCCGATCCGTAGGCGAGGTTGAGGCTGATCTGCACCCGGTTGCGCTTGGCGTTGTTCAGCGCCGCCAGTGTCTCCGGCGCCAGAACCATGAGCGCGATCACCACACCGACCACCTGGTAGGGCAGGCCCAGGGCGCCCACCGTGGTCTCGATAGTCGGCGACAGCAGCTTGGCCAGGCCCACCACGCAGATCAGCGCGACCATCAACGTCGCGGCACTGCGCCACGTCTCACCCGCCGATGGCGGGTCGGCGTGCCCGTCGCCGTCCTGATCGACCAGGCCGGTCACCCGCCCGTGCCGGTCGGCGGTCACCGGCACGAAGAAGTCGCGGTGCCGAACGGTCTGGGTGAACACGAATCCGGCGTAGAGAACCAGCGATGCCAGCGCCGCGAAGATCAGTTGGGCACCCGAATACTCCAGTCCCTTCGCGGAGACGGTGAACCCGGGCAGCACCAGGCACACGCCGGCAAGGGTGATGACTGTCGCGAGCGCCGCGCCGGAACCGGAGGCGTTGAACGAGACCAGTCCGTGCCGCAGCGCCCCGACCAGCAAGCTCAGACCCACAATGCCGTTGAGCGTGATCATCACCGCCGCGAACACCGTGTCGCGGGCGTACGTCGAGGCCCCAGGCCCGCCGCCGGCCATCAGCATGACGATCACGCCGACTTCGATGATGGTGACGGCGACGGCGAGGATCAGCGAGCCGAGCGGTTCCCCGACCCGGTGGGCGATGACCTCCGCGTGGTGCACCGCGGCGAAGACAGCGCCGAAAAGGCTTGCCGCGATCAGCAGCAGGACCGCGCCGTGCTCGTGGTGCGCCCATGTGGCGACCAGAACCGATGCCGCGGCCAACGGCACCACCGATGTCCACTGCAGCCATCCGCTCCGCGCCGTCCGGTCCATCACATCACCGTAGTGATGCCCCGCTCCGGCGAATCAGGCTGCCGCCGCTCCGGCAAATCAGGCTGCCGCCGCTCCGGCGAATCAGGCTGCCGCCGCTCCGGCGAATCAGGCTGTCGCCGCTCCCGCGCTGGCCGTCACCGGCTTGGCGGTGCCGAAGCGCAGCGCCGCGTCCTCCACCGGCCCCTTGCGCAGCCGCGCATGGTCGGCCCAGTAGTCCATCTCGATGGTCCACGGACCGCTGTCGCCCTGCTGGGGGAACTCGTCGATCGCGCGCATGATGTAGCCGGCCGGGAAGTCGAGCATGGGCCGCGTGGCCATCCGGGGGTCGTCGGCGACCGGGGTGACGGTGGTGTAGCCGTGCTTGTCCATGTAGGACAGCAGCCGGCACAGGTGGTCGCACAGCAGGTCGATCTTCAGCGTCCAGGACGAGTTCGTGTAGCCGAACGCGAACGCCATGTTCGGGATGCCCGACAGCATGAAGCTCTTGTAGACCAGGCTGTCGTGGGCGTTCTTGACCTCGCCGTCGACCGACACCTGAATTCCGCCGAACAACTGCAACTTCAGGCCGGTGGCGGTGACGATGATGTCGGCCTCGAGTTCCCGGCCGCCGGCCAGCAGGATGCCGGTCTTGGTGAACCGGACGATCTTGTCGGTCACCACCGACGCCTTGCCCTTGCCGATGATCCTGAACAGGTCGGCGTCCGGCACCGCGCACAGCCGCTGGTCCCACGGGTTGTACGACGGGTTGAAGTGCGTGGCGACGTCGAAGTCCTTGGGCAGGAACTTGACGTTGGCGGCCCGGATGATGCGCTTGGCGACCTTGGGCTGCTTCTGGCACAGGTTGTAGATGAACCGGCCCTTGCCGATGTTGAACCGGCGGGTGGCGGCGTAGGCCGCCTTGGCGGGCAACACCTTTCGCAGCGTGTTGGCGAGCGGATCCTTGCGCGGCAGCGGCATCACATAGGTGGGCGAGCGCTGCAGCATCGTGATGTGCGCGGTGTCGCCGGCCATCGCCGGGATCAACGTGACGGCGGTGGCCCCACTGCCGATGACGACCACCTTCTTGCCGCGGTAATCCAGATCCTCCGGCCAGAACTGCGGGTGCACGATCCTGCCCTCGAAGTCCTCCTGACCCTCGAAGTGCGGGGCGTGGGCCTCGTCGTAGTTGTAGTAACCGGTGGCGCCGAAGAGGAATCCACAGGTGATGTCCCACTGCTGGCCGTCGCGCTCGAGGGTGACCGTCCACCGCGCGGTGTCGGTGCTGAAGTCGGCCCGAATCACTTTGTGATTCATGAAGATCCGTTTGCCCAGGCCGTCCTCCTCGATCACCTCGTGCAGGTAGTTGAGAATCTCGTCGGCATCGGCGATGGCGTTGTCGGACGTCCACGGCTTGAACTCGTAGCCGAAGGTGTGCAGATCGGAGTCCGATCGGATGCCCGGGTACCGGAACAGGTCCCAGGTCCCGCCGATCGCGTCGCGACCGTCGACGATCGCGAAGCTGTGTCCCGGCAGTTGGGTCACCAGGTAGTGCCCCAGGCCCAGGCCCGAGATGCCGGCACCGACGACGAGCACGTCGACATGACCGGTCAGCGACTGCTTGGGGCGGACCTGCTCGAGGGTGGCGGCGGTCATCTGAATCTCCCGGTTTTTGAGCGCGAAGGTAAACGCTAACAATGTTATATTTCTTCCCACGGCTGTCAAGGGAAAGGACACCATGACCACGGCGAGCGTGTCCCGTCAGACCCCGTTGCCGGAAGGCAGTCGCCGGGCCCCGGTGCAGGAACGCAGTCGTCAGACGGTCACCCGCATCCTCGACGCCGCCGCGGCGATCGCCGACGAACAGGGCGTCGACGCCGCGACCACCAGAGCCATCGCCGACCGGGCCGGGGTCTCCTACCCGTCGCTCTACCGGTTCTTCGCCGACCGGGAGGCGATCCTCGACGAGTTGCTCGAGCGGCACTGCGCCGAGTTGGACGCCCGCTGCGTCGCGGCGGAGAAGACCTGGCAGATCGAGTCCGCGGCCGACCTGCTCAACAACGAACTCGACCTGCACGTCCACTACTACCGGCGCTACCCCAGTTCGGCGCGGCTGTGGATGGGTGGGCGCACCTCCCCCACCGTCACCAAGCACGTGCGCGCCCGGATGGGCACACTGGCTCGTCGCATCCACGCGATCCTGGTGAACGCCGGATTGATTCCCGCCGACACCGATCCGCGGGCCATGCTGGTCGCCGTCGAGATGGCCGACCGCATCCTCGAGTTGTCCTTTCGCGACAGCGACGACTCCGCGGATTCCGACGACGCCGGCTTCAATCAGGACATCCTCGAGATCGGCCGGCGGGCCCTCATCGCTTTCGCTTCCGACCTTTCGCGGCGCCCCCCCACGTGATCTGCATCAGTTCAGCACTCGGCGTGGCCTCGACCAGCCGTCCGAAGGCGGCGGCGAACCCGTCGACGATCTGCTCGTGGTCGGGCACAAGTGTTGTGTCGCAAGCAATCCCGACGGTCACCTCACCGTCATAGCTGTAGATCGTGAAGCTCATCGGCTGATCACCGGAGATCGGCGCCCAGCCGACCATGCCGTCGACCAGGCTGCCGGCCAGATAGACCGGCATGGGCGGTCCCGGCACATTGGTCAGCGTCCCGACGGTCCGGTTGGTGAACAGATCGACCGAGGCCTCGTACAAGTCGTGGCTGAGCCCGGCGATGGCCTCCTGGAACCGGAACGCCACCGCCGCCTCGTGGCCGTGCTTGATGCGGTCCATGCGGCGTTTGGCGATGGCCAGAATCTTGAGCGGATCGGACTCGTCGGTGGGCAGTTCGAGTTGCACGAGGGCGAAGTCGTTGCCGAGCGTGTCGGGCAGCGTCAGGTCCAGTGGCTTGAGGTTCACCGGCACCATGAACGTCACCGACGAGCACCGTGCGCCGTGCGCCGCCAGATAGCTCTGCAGCGTGCCGGCGACGGTGGCCACCAGAACGTCGTTGACGGTGCAGCGGTTGGCTCCCGCGACCGCTCTGACCGCCGCCAGTGACAGCGGCTCCGACCAGGCGACGCTCTTCTCCTCACCGGCGGTTCCGGTCCACAGCGTCACGTCGTTGCGGGTGCCGACCAGCAGTTTGCGCATGGTGTCGACGTCACCGGGCGCCGCGGAGAAGAAGTCGACCAGCGACCCGCCGCCGGGCAGCGCGGCGCGGACGTTGCGGGCCAGACCCGCACCGGTCGCCTGCGCCGCGCCGACCAGGGTGTTACCGACACCCACCGGGTTGCGCAGGGCATAGCGGCCCATCTGCCCGGCGCGCTGCAGCAATTGCGGGGCCTCCGCGGCCACCCCGAGGACCCCGGTGACCCGGGAGACCGCGCCGCCCGCGGTGCGCGCCACCCCGCCGGCCGCGGACCGCAACCGCTTACCCAGCGGCTGACCGGGTGGATGCGGCTGTGCCGCAACCTGTTTGACGGCCGGTGCCATGATCGGCCCGCCCTGCGGAGAGGAGTCGAACAGGCTCATCGACAACTGCACCATCCGCATGCCGTCGGCGATCGCGTGGTGGCTGCGCAACAGCATGGCGCTGCCGTTGCCGTACTTCTTGACCCAGATCGCCTGCCACAACGGGTGGTCGTGGTCGAGCATCTCCGTGCGGTGCGCGGCCACCAGGTCCTGCAGTGCGCGGGGGTCGTCGGGATTGTGCAGTGAGACCAGCGAGAAGTGGTTGTCGAAGTCGAAGTCGGGGTCGGGCTCCCACCACCAGGAACCGTCCTCGTCCTTGACGGCCTTGCTGCGGAACACCGGGTAGCGGTTGATCAGCCGTTCCTCCACCACCGCGCGGACCTTGTCGAAGTTCAGCGGCTCGGCGGTCCAGATCACCGAGTCGACCACCATCAGGTTGTGCGGACGGTCCATCTCGAGCCACAACGCGTCCTGGACACCGAGACGGCGGCGCCCACCCGCGAGCGCACGTCGCTCGTCCATCGCCACCTCCGACCGCTTGTTCCGGGGAATCCCGTTGAGGCCCATTGTTGCCGATCGGCACGCCGCGGGACGGCGTTCCGCGTCAGCAAATAGCTAAGCTGCCAGAATTGCGGGACCGCCGAAAGGATCGAGATGGCTCACCGACCGCTTATGCGTCTGTTTGCCGCACTGCTGGCTGTCGTAACTCTGCTGGGACTGGCACCGGCAGCGAATGCCTGCAGCCGGGTGACCTGGCTCGGCCCGGACGGCATGGTGATCACCGGCCGGTCGATGGACTGGCCGTACTCCTTCCATTCGCACCTGTACGCGGTACCCGCGGGCAGCACCCAGGACGGCGCCGGCGGGGTGAACTCGCTGACCTGGACCCGTAAATACGGCGCCATCGAGGTGGCCGGCACCACCGACCCGAATGGCCCCATCGACGGCGTGTTCGACGGCATGAACACCTCTGGCCTGGTGGCAAACCTGCTGTATCTGGGCGAGTCCGACTTCGGGCCCGCCCCGGCGGACAACCGGCCGCGACTGTCCTTCGCGGGATGGGTGGACTACGTCCTGACCAACTTCGCCACCGTCAACGAGGTGGTGGACGCATTCACCAACCCGTCCATCTACATCGTGCCGATCAACTTCGGGCCCGGCGGGGCGGCGCATCCGACCGTGCACCTGTCGGTCACCGACGCCTCCGGGGACTCCGCCATCATCGAATACCTCGACGGCAAGCCGGTGATCCACCACGGCCGTCAGTACCAGGTGATGACCAACAGCCCGACCTATGACGAGCAACTCACGCTCAATGCCAAGTGGGACGACGTCGACAAGAACACGGACCTGCCCGGCTCCATCCAGTCCCAGGACCGGTTCGTGCGCGCGTCGTATTACCTGAGCAAGCTGCCGCAGACCGCCGATGAGCGCCAGGCCGTCGCCGGGGTGTTCTCCGTGATGCGCAACGTCTCGGTGCCGTGGGGTGTGGGCGATCCGGAGCACCCCAACCTGTCCCCCACGTACTGGCGTTCGGTGGCCGACTCCACCAACAAGATCTACTACTTCGAGTCGGCGCTGAGCCCGAACATCGTGTGGGTGAACCTCAACAACGTCAACCTGGGCCCTGGTTCGGGGATTCGCGCGGTCAAGGTCGAGGAGAACTACGCGATCATCGGCAATATCGACAGCCAGTTGGCTCCGGCGAAGCCGATCGCCTTCCTGGCGCCGACGGCCGCCAACACTCCCCGGCCGAGCGCGTCCCCGCCGGACGCTCCGAAGGTGGAGGACAAGACCGGCTTCCACTGGTGGTGGGCACTTCCGGTCCTCGCGGTGCTGGGTCTGCTTGGCTTCCTGCCTCGGCTGGTCCGCAAGCCGACTCCCTAACCACGCCGAGTGCGCCACCACGCAGGGAATGTGCGAGTGGCCCCCTGTCTGACGGGGCACTCGACGAGACGGGGCACTCGACGAGAGATTTCGCATGCTGGACACCTGTCCAGGATTACATCGGGGCGTTCATATCCGGTGTCAGGCGGCGGGCCGGCAACGGCGATAATCACCGGGTGCGCTCCGCCCTGGCCTGGTGGCTGGTTCCTGCCGTTGCCGTCGCCGCCGTCTGCGCCCACAGCGCCGACCGGACCGAGACCGCCGCCGCGGCGACGGCGCCCACCACCATCGCCGGGCCGTACGCCTCCCTGCTGGCCGCCTCCGAGGATCTCGGCCCCGCGCGCGGGGATCGCGTGGAAATGACCGCGGCCCTGCACGACGGGTCGACGCCGCATGCCTTGACCCGGTGGGCGCGAAGCAACGGTCTGTCGGTGACGTGGCGGCCGGGCGAGCGCTGGGCGATGCTGGTCGGTGCGCCCGCCGCGGCGGCCGCAGCCCTCGACGTCCCGGTCCACGACTATCGCGGGCGACGCGGTCAGGTCTTCTACGCCTCCCCGCAGCAGCCAGCCGTTCCCGCCGCGATACGCGGCGAGGTCGCCGAATTCGGCCGACTCCTGGGCTACACCCCCCACCACGAGTCCGTGCCGGTCATCCTGCCGTTGGACGTTCCGGACAGGGCCGTGAGCCCGGGCGCCCTGCTGCGCACCTACAACGTCGAGCCGCTGCGCGCCGGAGGCTACACCGGCAAGGGGGTCACGGTGCTGGTCTTCGCGTTCGACGGCTTCGATCAGACCGACCTCGACAGCTTCGCCATGACCTTCGGCCTGCCGCCGCTCGTGCCGGACGTGTTGGGGCCCATGCCTTCCCAACGCAATGGCGAGGCGACGATGGACCTTCAGGCCGTCCACGCCATCGCACCCGACGCCCGCAAGGTGTTGGTCAATGCCCGCCCCACCGTGGAAGGTGACGCGTCCTACCGCAAGATCGCCGACATGATGACCGAGGCCGACCGCCGCTATCCCGGTGCGGTGTGGAGCTTTTCGATCGGTTGGGGCTGCGACAAGCTCACCACGGCCGCCGACCTTGCTCCGGTGCGCGCAGCCCTTGCGCTGGCCCAGCGCCACGGCACCACGGCGTTCGACGCCAGCGGTGACCTGGCCGGCCTGGAGTGCAAAGGGGGCGACGACTGGTCCGCCCCGCCGGGTCCGGGCGATATCGGCCTCGATTCGGTGGCCTCGCTGCCGGAGATGACCGACGTGGGCGGAACCCGGTTGTCGACCGACCCCGACGGCAGGTGGCTGGGCGAGCAGTCCTGGTTCGACCCGCCGATCACCCAGGGAACCGGCGGCGGGATCTCGGCACTGTTCGGCCGCCCGGCGTGGCAGTCCGCACTCGCCGTGGCCGCCCCGGATCGCCGGCTCACCCCCGATATCGCCGCACTGGCCGACCCGTTCACCGGAATGCGCATCTTCTTCAACGGCGAGCAGGTGGTCGGCGGCGGCACCTCGCTGTCGGCGCCACTGTGGGCCGGGATGGCGGCGGTCATGAACCAGTACCTCGTGGACAACGGCGGGGAGCCGATCGGCGACCTGAACCCGCTTCTGTACGAGATCGCCGAGGGTGCGCGGCTTCCGGCATTCCGGGATGTGACGTTGGGCGGCAACGCCGTTGATCTGGCCGGGCCGGGCTACGACCTGGTGACCGGGCTCGGCACCCCCGATGTGGACAACCTGTCGAAGAACCTGCTGGCGGTACAGCGGCGGATCGGGATCCGATGAGGACACCGTGTCCGGTGTGTGCCGCGCAGACGCCGGTCGGCGTCTTCTGCGGCCATTGCGGCGCGCATCTGCATCCGCAGCCCGGCGACGGGCCCCGGTGGCTGAGACCGCGCGCGTTCTGCGCCGCCCCCGAGGAGCATGTGCTGCGCCCGGCGATCAGCAGCACGCTGTTCCCGCACACCTCGCAGCTGTCCCGGGGGCCGTTCACCGCCGGACTTGTCCTGATCGTGGCCATCATGGCCGTGGCCGTCGAACTGCGACTGCCCGGAGCGCTGATCGCCGTCGCGACACTGGGCCTGCCGTTGCTGTTCGGCATCTACAGCCACGCCTCCGGCATCGACCGCGACATTCCGCGCCCCACCCTGCTGCTCACCGCGGCTCTGGGCGTGGCGATCGGTGTGGGCTGGGTGCTGCTCACCGGCGATCTGGTGATCCGGGAGACCGGTGCGGCCTTCGACGCCGGGATGGCCGGCAACCGCGTGGTTCGCAACGGACTGGGTGTCACCGAGGGCAGCGCGCTGCTGATGCTGCTGCCCGCGCTCGTGATCCGGCTGGTGCGCCCCGGACAACGGGAGTCGTTGCAGGGCTTTGCCATCGGGGTGCTGGGAGCGCTCAGTTTCACCGCGGCGGCAACCTTCACCAAGCTTGCGCCGCAGTTCGCCGCCGGCCCGGTCGCCGCCGATCAGACGGTGGAATGGCTGCTGGTCGAGGCCGGCATCCGCGGTCTGGCGATCCCGCTCACGGCAGCCTGCGCGGGCGGCCTGGTGGGCGCCGCCCTGTGGTTCACCCGGCCCCGCGAGGGGCCGCGACTGTCTCGTCCGGCGGTGGTTGGCGCACTGTTCGCCGTCGGCGCGGTGGTGCTGACGATCTACGCGATCATCGGGGTGGTCGACGTCGCCGGTGTGCCGCAGATGCAGATGCTGGGCTGGTATGTGGCGATGGCCCTGGTCGCGCTGATCGCGTTGCGGATCGGCATCCAGCTGGCATTGCTGCACGAGGCTCCAGACCCATGCACCGAGCAGCCCGAACTGTGTGCGTCATGCCGGAATGTGGTTCCGCATATGGGATTCTGCCCGCTCTGTGGGACGTCCGCACATGCGTCGTCGCACACTTCCGCGGCCGAGCGCCGACGCGTCACCCCTGTGCAGGACGGGCAGCGCGGGACTGGGGCGCTATGGCCGGGCTACGCCGTCCCCGCCCGCGCCTACACCGTCGCCCCGCTGACTGCCACGCCGTTCATGCGGGTGCTGGCGGTGTGGGTGGTCACTATCGTCGGGGTCTCGGCCGCACTGGTGGGCCTGTCGGCGTCGATCGCGACGCCGGCCGTGCAGTACAACTGCCCGCCGGACTGCGGGCATCCCCCGATCGGTACGCCGGTCACCAGCAATCCCCGCTTCACCGCAGCGGACGGGAGCTTCTCGGTGGCCTACCCGGCCCCGGGGTCGGCCTACGAGGTGAGCATCGCCGACGACGGGGTGACGGCACGCTACCTCGGCGGGGACGGGGGTGTGTTGCGGCTGTGGAGCCAACCGGCACAGGGCCGTTCGGCCAAGGAGACGACCGCGGCGATTCTGGCCGCGAGCTACCCGAACGCGCGCAGGTCCTATGCGATTCCCAATGCGATGGTCGGCTTCCGGCCCGGCTACGGCGAGGTGGCCGATATCTGGCCGCAGGACGGCGATTCCCGCTTCCGGCACCTGCGGTTGGTAATCCTGGTTTCGGTGCACAACGACCTGGCACTGGTCGCCGGCGCGATCGGCCCCTACCGGCAGTTCGGTCCGGACTTCGGCCCTGGTCGCCCGTCGGCGGCCAACCTCGAGTTGGCCCTGGACATGGGTCAGTACGTCAACAGCTTTGCCTGGCAGGGCGATCCGCCGCGCTGAATGTCATGGCGCCCCAACGTCACTGCTGCGCGCCAGCGCGTCCAGCGTCTGGGACGTCGTGAACTCCGGCGTCCAGCCGAGCAGCGTCCTGGCTCGGGTGGTGTCCAGGATCACCGGCGCCCGCATCGTGTTCAGCCACTCCGCCAATGCCGGCACGAACGGCAGTGCGGAGGCCGCCGTCGCCGCCAGGTGTGGTCAGCCGATCTCGAAGTGTTGATAGTCAATGGGATTGCGCCACGCGCCGCCCCACCGCCAGCCGCGGTCGGTGAAAGCGCGCACTGCGGGATCGCCCGCGCGCAGCAGGCCGGGAGCCTGCCGCGCCCGGTCGAGGTAGGCGCCCGCGGTCTTGGGTTGCAGATCCCCGCTGCTGTCCAGGTAGGGGTTGATGAGCGGGTTGACGTCGACGGCCCGGCCATAGGCGTGGAACGACCAACCGGTATTGCCCGGAAGGGGCCGGCAGTTGAACGCCGAGGTGTTGTTGTCCTGCATCGACAACTCGTCGTCGGCCCCGCGATAGTGCTCGACGGTCTGCATCCGCTCGATGGGATACCGCAGCCGCCGAAGGTCGGCGAAGATCGCGATGACGTCGTCGACGACGTCGCGGTGCACCACCAGCGCGCCCCGGTGGACGCCCCCGTCGAAACCGAGGTAGTCGACCTCGACCCGCCGCAGTGCGTCGGGCTCAACCGGGCAGCCGGGCCGCCAGGTCGCACCGAGTTCGGCGGCGGTGACGGGGTGGACGGCCGGCCCGGGCTGCGGACTGGGGGCGGCCTGGCTCGGGGCGGCCGGGCTCGGGGGCACGGTCCTGACCGTTTCCGGGGCCAGTGGCACCGACGGCGCGGGTGCGGCCGGCGCCCGGCATCCGGCGCCCAGGGCCACCGCGACGGCTGCGCATGCCGCGACCTGGCGGGTCGGCCGTGGTTTTCGCACGTTCCGATCCCACCACATGCGGGCGCCGGACCCGGCCATGACCGAAAACCCCCGTCCCCGCCCGGGCATGGGCGCGGTTGGTCAGACTGGTCGGTACCGCCCGGAGAATCCGCGCGCCCGAGGAGCACACCATGGTCGAGCAGTTCGATGACGTCGTTCTGGGTGGCGGAAAGGGCGGCAAGTCACTGGCCATGGCGTTGGCCAACGCCGGCCATACCGTCGCCCTGATCGAGCGAGGGCAGATCGGCGGCACCTGCATCAACGTCGCCTGCATCCCGACCAAGACCATGGTCGCCAGTGCCAAATTGGTCGAACTGGCCGGCCGTGCAGCCGATTTCGGAATCTCGCTGACGCCGCCACCAGCCGAACTGGCCGGCGTGATCGCGCGCAAGCGCCGGGTGGTCGGCGCCATGGTGGACACCCATCACACGTTGTTCACGACCACCCCCAACATGTCATTCCTGTTGGGCGAGGGCGTTTTCTCCGGCGAGCGGACCCTCGAGGTCGCCATGGCGGACGGGTCGATGCGGGCGGTTCGCGGCGATCGCGTCTACATCAACACCGGCAGCCACACCACCGTCCCGGCGATTCCGGGTCTGGACGGCGTCGACTACCTGACGAGCACCTCGGTCATGGAACTCGACGAGTTGCCCGCCCGACTGGCGATCATCGGCGGCGGTTACATCTCGCTGGAGTTCGCCCAGATCTTCCGCCGACTGGGCAGCGAGGTCGTCGTGGTCGAGCGCGGCGACAGGTTCCTGCCCAAGGAGGATCGCGACATCGCCGCGGAGATCCGGAAGGTGTTGGAGGAGGATGGAATTGAATTCCTCGACAACGTCGAGTCCAACTCGGTCCTGAAGGGACCCGACGGTGTCGAACTGCTCTACTCCCGCAACGGCGTCAAGGAGTCATTGCACTGCAGCCATCTCATGGTGGCCGTCGGCCGCACACCCAACACAGCCGGACTGGGCCTGGACGCCACTGGGGTTGAACTGAACGCCCGAGGTGCGATCACCGTCGACGACCGACTACAGACCACCGCCGAGAACATCTACGCGATGGGCGACTGCAACGGCGGCCCGCTGTTCACCCACGCCTCCTGGGACGACTACCGCATCCTGCTCGCCAATGTGCTGCACGACGCCGGGCGCAGCACCGCGGGCCGGCTCATGCCCTACACACTGTTCATCGACCCGGAACTGGGCCGGGTCGGATTGACCGAAGAGCAGGCCGTGGCGCAGGGTTACGACGTCGCCGTCGCGACCCTGCCCGCGAGCAAGATTCCGCGGGCCAACACCGCCGGGGAGACCAAGGGGCTCCTCAAGGCCGTTGTCGACCGCAAGACCGATCAGATTCTGGGCTGCTCGCTGTTCTGCCACAGCGCCGGGGAGGTGATGTCGGTGGTGCAGATGGCCATGATCGGCAAGCTCCCCTACCCGCAGGTGCGCGACACCGTCTTCACCCACCCCACCATGGCCGAGTCGCTGAACCTCTTGTTCGCCGCCCTCTAGCGCGACCAAATTCCCGGGTCGCTTCGCTCCTGCCCTCCGAATCAGGCCAGCAGCGGGTCGATCACCGAGCGCGGGACCAGAACCTGGGTGGCACCGGCGGCTTCGGCGAGCAGCGTGCCCTGGCTGAAGAAGAAGATGACGCCGTCGTTGGTGATCGCGAAGTTCTGATAGTTCGCCGGATCCAGGCCGACGGCCGGCGCGATCGGCACCGGATGCCCCGCCTGCTTCCGCAGGTCCTCCTGCACGATCGCGAACACGATCGGCAGCGGATCGCTGTCGGGCACCCATAGGGTCTCGTAGGTGACCGGCTTGCGGTAGGCCTGGTCCCACACGAACGACGTGAACGATGTCCGCGGGTGGGCGGCGCCGGTGTTCTGATAAACCCTCAAAACCACCGACAGTTGACCTCGGGGCGGCACCAGCGAGTTATACGTCGTCGGTGTGATCTCCAGCGCGTAGGGCGTATCGCGGGGGGTCGAAGACTTCGCCGCACCCAGGAATGAGTCGCGGGTCTTGGAGACGAAGTCAGCCATCGACTTCATGTCGGGGTAGTTACTCGGGAACCTGATGTTGATGGTGTAGCCCGGATCGGTCACCGTGATCTGGCAGACGTTGGCGGCGCTGACCCCTTTGAGGTCCGCGCAATAGTTCTTGGGAGCGGCCGACGCAACGCCCGGGCTGACCAGCACAACGGCCGCACCGACCGCTGCCACCGCAAGTTTCCGCATCGTCGGGTTCAGGAACGACATGCGGTCGACGGTAACCCGCCGCTTACAGGGTTGCCGAATTCGGTCCGAGCAGTTGGCAGTCCGGCGCCGGCGACAACCCGGCCCAACCTGCACAGCCGCGGCCGGTCGCGACGAACGTCACACCGGGGGCATACGGCACCGAGACCCGCGTCGGATCGGTGCCGTTGCCCTGTTCGCAGCTCATGGGCGCTCCGTTGCCGGGCTGCAGGCAGGCGACGGCGGAATACGGCACCGCCAGGGGCGCGCACCCCGACGACTGGACCGTCGCCGTCACCGCGTCCCCGTCGAGGGTGGGCGGCGACAGGGTGAAGGAGCACGGCGGTGGTGGGGGCGGTGGCCCGTGACCGGTGGCGTGGGCAACACCAGAACCGGCGCCGGCGCTGAATGCGACGGCGCAGGCCATCCAGACCACGCCCCGCCTGCTCATAGTTCGCAGTGTAGGGCGGCGGGTGCGGGCGGCACGGGCCTTCGGAGCCGAATCGGCACACGATCGCACGGGGGCGACGATGATCGATCACGGGCATCTTGGGTTCGACGCATCGTCGACTGATGGAGGGGGATCTCCGTGGCTTCTGGGCGGGCATCCACATGGCTGGGCGCCAGCGCGCTCAGCATGGGTCTCACTGCGTCGCTACTCGTCGGCGCCGCTCCGGCGAACGCCGATCGCGGCGAGGCCTCGGACGGCACTCGTCACGGCTCGCGGACCAGCAGTGCCGAGACGTCCGCCGCCCCGGACAGCGGCACCCGTTCGTCGCGGACGGGGGCTCCCGGTCGGGGTGGTTCGGCGGCGGCCAGTCCGGTTGCCGGCACTGCCCGCGCCGCAGAGCCGATTCCGATCGGTGAAGCACCGGGTGCGCCAGTCGCGTCGGTGGCAGCCGCAGTCCCCGTCACCACTCCCCCGGCTCAGAACCCGGCGTCGGTGGTGAAGCCGGCCCCGGACGGCGCCGCGGTGGGCCGCCAGCCGGGTCCCATCGTCTCGTTCTTCATCTCCGACGGCACTCAGTCGCATCCCGATGCGGGGCTGTTGATCGGCAACGGCTTCACCTTCACCACCGTCAGCTGTCCGGCGAGCACCAGATGCGACGGAGGCCGGGCCGGATACCTCTACGGCAACGGCGGAAACGGCTTCAACGGTGGAGACGGCGGCGGTGCCGGGATGTTCGGCAACGGCGGAAACGGCGGCGGCGGAACGCCTTCGGTCCGTGGCGGCAGCGGCGGCAACGGCGGATCGGTCTGGTTCGTCGGCAACGGCGGAAGCGGTGGCGCCGCCGACCGGAACACCGCCGGCGCACGCGGCGGCAGAGGCGGGTCGGCGGGGCTGTTCCTCGGCAACGGCGGAGACGGCGGGAACGCGGCAATCGGAGCGAACGGCGGCGACGGCGGCAAGGGCGGACTGCTCCTCGGCCGCGGCGGCCGCGGCGGGGTCGGCGGGCCCGGGGCCATGACCTGCTCGGCTCCGACGTGCACGGTGGTCACCGTCGGCGGAAGCGGCGGCGACGGCGGCCGAGGCGGTCTCCTCTTCGGCCGCAACGGCGGCGCCGGGGCCGCACCGCTGCCACTCGATTCGCAACTCCTGGTCGGCTACAACCCGGTCTATCCGGTGTACGCACCGGTACCCCCGTACCAGCCCGACGAGAACGAAATCGGTTCCAACGGGGGCGGTCTCATCTATCCCAACGACGACGACCCCAGCAAGCCCTACGCCATCCCCGGGACAATCGTGCCCGATGTTCAACTCCCCGCTGGCTTTACACTTGCCCGCTGGGGTTACCCGGGTGGTTCGTACCTGACTCCGGCGAACACATTCCTCGCCCAGACCTCACTGCCGCCCAGTGGCCTCGTCGCACCGTATTTCCAGTACGTGGTGGCCGACCCGTCGGCCCTTCCGCCCGGGTTCCACGTCGAGCAGTCCCAGGCCGCACCCTGGTTCGGTCAGCCGGGCGGAGGGGTCCAGTACCGGATCATCGGCCCCAATGGAAAAGGCGCACCGGTTCAGGCGCTGCTCGATTCGGGATTCCTCGCATATCCGTGACGGGAGGAGCCGACTTCGGACGCCTGTCGCGACAGTGGGCCCACTGGTCCGGGTTGGCGCGCCTACGCGAGGTGTCGGTGACGACCCTGTGCGAGGACTGCGACGTCCTGTTCAGTTCGAGTGACTATGCGGTTCACCTTCGCAGCGTCGGCGGCCGCTGGTTCGTCGACACCGTCGACGACCGAGGCCAACGGCAGAACGACACCGCGACGTTTTCCAGCTACCAACTCGCCGAGAAATACCTCATCTGGATATGGGGTTCCGCCGCCCGAAGCGTGCTGCGCACACCGATCCTGGGCCGGGAGCTCTACGCCCTGGGATTTGCTTCCGGCGTCGAGGCAATCCCGATCAGCGAGGGAATCTACGAACTGCGATCGCCTGACGGAACCGCGATGCTGATGGAGCCGTACGCCACGATCTTCAGCCATCTGATGCACACGTCCGAGGAGCGGATCGAGCAGATGCTGGCGGCCGACATCGGTTTAGAAAAACGCCACACCGTCAATTCCTCGGACTAGCAGGAGGAGTTCGCGATGACGTACGTGTGGAAATCAATGGAGTTGGCCGCAATTGGGGCGCTGAGCGTGTGGGGAACGCACCGCGCCGTCGTGTGGTTGCACGAATCCCCTCTCAGGGAGTGCCGCACCGGGCCGGCCGTTTGTCAGCGGTGACGGCCTGTGAGCCGAGTGTTCACACGCGGTCATCAGTCGCGACACTCGGTTGATCCGCACGATGTTTCGATCAGAGGCGTTGGGCCGCAGCAGTTGCGGCCCTTCCACGCTTCGAGTCCTTCGCGGACGGCCACGGCGGCGATGACCAGACCGGCGATCGGGTCGGCCCAGGACCAGCCGAAGAGGCTGTTGAGGCAAAGTCCGACGAGCAGGACCGCGGACAGGTAGGCGCACAGCAGGGTTTGTTGGGAATCGGCGACCGCCGAGCGTGATCCGAGTTCGCGGCCGGTCCGTCGTTGGGCCCAGGACAGCAGTGGCATCACCAGCAGGCTGACCGCGGCCAGCACGATGCCGACGATCGAGGGGCGGGGTTCGGCGTCACCGAACAGGGCCCGCGCCGATTCGACGGTGACGTAGGCGGCCAGGGCGAAGAACGACAGCGCGATGATCCGCAGGGCCGCTTTCTCCCGAGCCTCGTGGTCGGGCTTGGCGAACTGCCAAGCAACGGCCGCAGCCGAGGACACCTCGATCGCCGAGTCCAAGCCGAACCCGATCAGCGCGGTCGAGGACGCCTGCGCCCCTGCGGTGAGCGCGACGGCGGCCTCGATCACGTTATAGCCGATGGTCGCGGCCACCAGCAGTCGGATCCGGCGCGTCAGGACCTGTCGCCGACCGGCGTCGGCCGCGACGGCGGTGGGGTGGTCAACGCTCATCGGAATCCTCTGCGCAGCTGTCGATTCCGTAGAAACGGTACAGCGCCACGGCCTGTCCGCCTGCCTGCAGCGGGCAACATGATGGGTGCGCAGTTGGACGGTCCACCACGGGATGAGCGGTCGCCCCAGGTGATGGGGCTACTCCGATAGGGAGATCGAGAGGATGACCCGGGGTTTGCGTCCCCGCGCGGCGATCGCCTCGATCGTGGTGATGACCCAGTAGCCCAGGCCGTACTTGCGCTGGATGACACGACGCAGCCGTTCCACGGTGGCGGGCTCGGTGATGACCTCGGCGGTGCCCGCAACCGGGGTGACGTCATCACGCACCTTGCCGAAGCGGCCGCTGGGTGCCAGCAGCACCCGGGGATCGTGGGCCACCCGCTTGACTTTCCAGGCGTCGGCGGGGGTCCAGACGAAGAGCGCGTCGCCATCGCGGCCGATCCACATCGGCGTGACGACACCCTCCCCGTTGCGCTTGAAGGTCGTCAGGGCCACGAACTGCTGCCCGGCCAGTGCGGTGAGGGACTGATCGACCATACCGAGCAAGCATAGGCTGCCGCCCGCCCGGGCTGCGCGCCACCGGGCCCTGACAGAGGCTGGCCCGCCGGTCCCGCTCAGCAAACAACCCGAAGTCATCTGACTTCGGGCTTTTCTCTGTAGGGCTAGGGGATTCGGACCAGTGACCCCCACACTGGCAGGAACAGGCACAACCGCTGAACAGGCAGGATACAAACAGCGGTTATGATGGTTAGTATCTATTGCGGCGACTGTTTGTAAGAAGGTTTGCATCATGCTGTTCGAGTCGCCGGTCCTGGACGCTCGCGAGCATGAGGTCATCTCCGAAATCGAGGGACTTCGCCAGCGACTGCGTTCACGCCTCTACGAACCGCGTCGTTGGACGGGCTCCCTACGCCGGGTGCAGTTCGCCCGCGCAGTCCAAGGGTCCAACAGCATCGAGGGTTACGAAGCCAAACTTGACGATGCGCTCGCCATCGAGATGGGCGAAGAGGCTCTGGACGCCAGCGAAGAAACCGCTCTGGCAATCAAGGGCTATCGCGATGCAATGACCTATGTGCTCCAACTTGCGGAAGAGCCCCGGTTCCGATTCGAAGAACAACTCATCAAGAGCCTTCACTTCATGATGACGAACTACGACCTGAAGAGCCGCCCCGGCCGTTGGCGAGCGGGCCCCATCTACGTTCAGAAGGAAGAAACCGGAGAGATCGTCTACGAAGGCGTCGACGTGGATTCGGTCGATGTCCTCATGCACGAACTCGTCACCTACCTGGAAACCGATGGCGATTTCCCGATCGTCGTCAAAGCCGCGATGGCTCACCTCAACCTCGTTCTCATCCACCCCTTCCGGGACGGAAACGGCCGGATGGCGCGTTGCCTCCAAACGCTGGTACTGGCCCGAGAAGGAATCGTTTCCCCGGTCTTCTCCAGCATCGAGGAATACCTCGGCCAGGACACGCGCTCGTACTACGACGTGCTCGCCGACGTCGGCGCCGGCTCATGGCAACCGACCAGGAGCACCCGGCCGTGGATCCGCTACGTGCTCACCGCGCACCTGCGTCAAGCGAAAACCGTCTTGCGCCGCACCAAAGAGATCGAAACCATTTACCTCGAACTCGAACGGCTCGTCGCCCGATACCGGCTTCCAGAGCGAACACTCGAAGCCCTCTTCGATGCCACATCCGGGCTCAGAGTCCGGCGGGCCGTTTACCGCGCCATCCTCAAGAATCAGAGCGATGATCCGGTCAGCGAACAGACCGCGACCCGCGATCTGCAAAGTCTCACCAACCACGGCCTCCTCGTACCACACGGCGAACGCCGCGGGCGTTACTACACCGATGGCCCCGAACTCGCCGCTATCCGCCAGCGTGTGATCAAGAACCGCGACCCCCGCGACGACTCCGACCCGTTCGCCATCCAAGCCTCGCTGTAGTGAGTGTGTTTGGAGGCGTAACTGTCGTCGGGGTTGTCGTCAAAACTGTCGTCGATCTGGCGGACCCCGCCCGGGTCGGCTGTGATGAGCCCATGGGTAAACCGCTAGGGCCCTAATGCGGAAATCGGCACCACATGGACCCCGTCGGTTCGTTTCCCGCCGCCGCCAGTCGCTGTCACGACAGCGAGAGCGGCAGGCCTGCCATGCTTTGAGTTGTCCACATTGGCCGCGAAATTCAGGAGCCCTTTCGCAGCCGTGTCGATCACGTGTTGATCGCCCGTGAGCTTCACCTCGAATGCGGCCCAACCGTCCGGCGTATCGATGATCACGTCAACTTCCTTACGACCGTGAGACTCCCGCCAGGAGTAGACCCGTCCGCCGAGCGGTTGCGCATAGATGCGAAGGTCGCGAACCGTCATCGCTTCGAAGTGGAATCCGGCCGCCTCGAGGTCGGCAAGCAAATCCCGCGATCCAACCTTGAGCGCGGCGGTTCCCAGCGACGGGTCGACGAAGTAGCGGACCGGCGCCTCCCGAAGTTCGGTGCGCGAACGCATGTGCGGCTTCCATGCCGGCGAGTTCTCGGTGAGATTGAGACGATCCAACGCGTCGAGGTAGGAGTTCACAGTCTCTCTCGCCGGAGCGCGATGGTCATCGCCGGCAATGTCTGCGCCTAGTGCGGTGACTTTTATTGATGTCCCGACAGAACGCGCGAGTGATGAGAGCGCGCGGCGTAATCGATCGGGAGTGCGCCTGCCGACGCCGAGCTCAGGTATGTCAATGTCGACGTTCTGAGCGAGGTAATCGGCAACCCACGCGCGGGCGCTGCGCTCAGACTGATCAAGCAAGGCCGGCCAGCCGCCGATGACGATTCGCTCCATGAGGCCTGGAACCGTCATCGCGGTTCGCTTCGCCCTCTGATCTTCACCGCTGAGCAAAGCCGCCAGCGAAACCTCACCCGTCGAATGGCCGGACTCGAATAAGCTCATCGGCCGCATCCGGAGCGTGCCAATCCGCCCAGCACCGGAGTGCAATTCGCGCTCATCTTTGGGAGTCGCCGAACCTGTAAGGATGTATAAACCCCGGCGACGCAGATCATCGACATGCCGCCGCACCTGGTCCCATACCTCGGGCGCGCGCTGCCATTCATCGAAGAGAATTGGCGTCTCATGGGCGAACAATTCGTCGGGGTTTAGGCTCAGAAGTGAGCGCGCGTTCGGGTCTGTGTCGAAGCGAATTGAAGTCTTCGCCCGTTGAAGGGCCGTTTCCGTCTTCCCACAGCCCTTAGGACCGTCGATGAGGACGGCACCAATGGCGGTCAGCCGCTCGGCCAACTCAGAATCGACGACGCGCTCCCGATAGTCGAACATGGCAGTAGTCTACGTTTTCGACAGTTCCTACTCTTGTTTTTCGACAAGTCCTGCTCGCGCTTTTCGACAACCCGCGGCCAAGATGCCGCACTCATCGCAAGCTCGGACAGGAAGGAGGGAACCCGTAACCGCCACACGCGAAGTGTGGGGTCCCACGTTGTCGTCAAAACTGTCGTCAAACGGGCCTCGAAAAGCCCGCATCGTCGCCGTTTTCCCTAGTGGAGCTAAGGGGATTCGAACCCCTGACCCCCACACTGCCAGTGTGGTGCGCTACCAACTGCGCCATAGCCCCAGGTGTGCGTGTCGAAACTACACCACCGGCGCAGCGGCCTCAAAACTACGCTTTTGCCCGCCCCCGGGCGGTGGGCTCCACCGGCGACTCATCGCGAGTCTCGGGCGCCAGCATCCAGCCGGCCGCCGCCACGAGCAGGATGGCGCCACTGATGGCGAATGCCCACCCGTAGGACAGCTGCTGGGCCAACAACCCCACGCCCAGCGATCCGACGATCGAGCCGAAATCCGACATCATCTGGAAGGTCGCGATCGCCGTCCCACCACGGGCCTTGCCGATGATGTCGGCCACCGCGGCCTGCTGCGGGGAGTTGTAGACACCCGAAGCAAGGCCGGCGATCACCGCCTCGACGAAGAACACCGGCATCGAGGAGGCCAGTCCCAGCGCCGATGTCGAGATCCCGGCCAGCGTCAGGCCCACGACCAGCAGCGGCTTGCGCCCGATGCGGTCGGACAGTCGGCCGCTGGGCATCACCGCGATCACGTTCCCGACGGCGAAGGCCGCCAGCGCCAGACCCGCGACCGACGGCGGCTGGTCCAGGGCCTCGTCGACGAACAGCGGCACCAGGGCGAATCGCAGACCGAACAGCGACCAGCCGGTGGCGAAGTTGGACAGCAGCGCTGAGCGGTACGCGCGGTGGCGCAGCGCCACCCGCACCGTCACCGTCAGTTCGTCTTTGGCGGCCGGGGCAGCCAGCGGCGAGTGTCGCAGGCTCACCAGAACGATGCTGGCCGCGATGAGCAGCAGGACGCCGTAGATGATGAAGGGCGCCCTCAACCCGAGCCCGGCGGTCAGGCTGCCCAGCACAGGTCCGACCACCGAGCCCACCAGGAAAGCGCCGGAGAACATCCCGGCCACCCGGCCGCGGGCATCCTCCGGGCTGACCCGGATCATCAGGCCCAGCGCCGAGACGAAGAACATCGTCGAGCCGATGCCGCCCAGGGCCCGGAACAGCAGCAGCTCCCAGTAGGTGTTGGCCAGCGCGCATGCCGCCGTGGACACCGCCACGATCAGCACACCGCTGACGTAGACCCGCCGCTCCCCCAGTCGCTGCACCAGCAACCCGGTCGGCGGGGCGGCGCACAGCCGCATGATCGCGAACGCGGTGATGACGAACGTCGCCGCGCTGATGCTGACCCCGAAGTGCCGGGCCAACTCCGGCAGCACCGGGGCCACCACGCCATAGCCCAGTGCGATCACCGCGTTCGCCGCGATCAGCGACCACACCTCTCGAGGCATCTGCACCTTGGAGGTGTCGGCGACCGAACTCACCCGATGACTGTATTCACCACTTCCCTGGCCGCGTCCTGCACCTGCGCCAGGTGCTCGGGCCCAAGGAACGATTCGGCGTAGATCTTGTAGACGTCCTCGGTGCCCGACGGGCGTGCCGCGAACCAGGCGTTGGCGGTGGTGACCTTCAGCCCGCCCAGTGGGGCGCCGTTACCGGGGGCCGACGTGAGCTTGGCGGTGATCGGCTCGCCGGCCAATTCCGTGGCGGTCACCTGCTCGGGTGAGAGCTTGGAGAGCCGGGCCTTCTGCTCCCGATTGGCCGGTGCATCCACCCGCGCGTACACCGAGGCGCCGTACTGCTCGGCCAGCTCGGCGTAGCGCTGCGACGGCGTGGAGCCGGTGACGGCAAGGATCTCCGAGGCCAGCAGACACATGATGATGCCGTCCTTGTCGGTCGTCCACACCGAGCCGTCGCGACGCAGGAACGACGCCCCGGCCGACTCCTCACCGCCGAATCCGATTGTGCCACTGAACAATCCGTCGACGAACCACTTGAACCCGACCGGTACCTCCACCAGCCGGCGGCCCAGGCCGCCCACCACTCGGTCGATGATCGAGGAACTCACAGCCGTCTTTCCGACGGCCACGGAGCCAGGCCAGTCGGGCCGGTGGGTGTAGAGGTAGTCGATAGCCACGGCCAGATAGTGATTGGGATTCATCAGGCCGGCATCGGGAGTGACGATGCCGTGCCGGTCGGCGTCGGCATCGTTGCCGGTCGCGATCTGGTAGTGCTCGCGGTTGGCGATCAGTGACGCCATGGCATTGGGCGAACTGCAATCCATCCGGATCTTGCCGTCGGTGTCCAGGGTCATGAACCGCCACGTCGCGTCGACCAGTGGATTGACCACGGTCAGTTCCAGGTCGTGCCGTTCACCGATGGCGGCCCAGTAGTCCACGCTGGCCCCGCCCAGTGGATCCGCGCCGATCCGCACGCCCTGGGCCCGGATGGCGTGGATGTCCACCACGTTGGGCAGATCGGAGACGTAGGCGTCGAGGTAGTCGTGGCGCTGGACGCTGCGCAACGCGCGGGCCAACGGAACCCGCTTCACCTCAGCGCAGCCTCCACGCAGGATTTCGTTGGCCCGCTTGGCGATCGCCCCGGTGGCGTCGGTGTCGGCCGGGCCGCCGTTGGGCGGGTTGTACTTGAACCCGCCGTCGCGGGGCGGGTTGTGCGACGGGGTGACGACGATGCCGTCGGACAGCCCAGAGGCGCGGCCCCGGTTGTAGGCCAGAATGGCGTGGCTGACCGCAGGGGTCGGCGTATAGCGGTCCGCCGAATCCACCAGCACCACAACGTCGTTGGCGGCCAGCACCTCCAGCGCCGATACCCAGGCCGGTTCGGACAGACCGTGGGTGTCCCGGCCGATGTACAGCGGACCGGTGGTGCCCTGCGCCGCGCGGTACTCCGCGATGGCCTGCGTGGTCGCCAGGATGTGGGCCTCGTTGAACGCGCCGTCGAGGCTGGACCCGCGATGCCCGGAGGTGCCGAATGCCACCTGCTGCGCGATGTCGTCGGGGTCGGGCTGAATCGTGTAGTACGCCGTCACCAGGTGGGGAACGTCGATGAGATCTTCGGGCAGCGCCGGTTGCCCGGCGCGGGGATTGGCGGCCATAGGAGCAATTGTGCCGTCCGGCGAGCCATACTGATCCGGTTATCGACGACGCCGAGTATGCGCCTGTGGCGGCTTTCGAACCACCTTCCCGCCGTGAACGCACACTCGATGACGGCTCAGGCGGGAGAAATCGGCGGTGTTCGGTCACGACAAGAAAGAACTGGCAGCGGTGTTCGCCGGCGGCGCGGTGGGCACCGCCGCCCGCGCGGCGGTGAACGCCCTGACCAGCCCGGGACCGAACCACTGGCCATGGGCCACGTTCACGGTCAACATCGTCGGCGCGTTCATCCTCGGTTTCGTCACCACCCGGCTACTGGAACGCCTTCCGTTGTCGGCCTACCGGCGCCCACTGCTGGGCACCGGGTTCTGCGGCGGGCTGACCACGTTCTCGACGATGCAGGTCGAGACGCTCCAGATGATCGAGCAGCAGGAGTACGGAATGGCTGCCGCGTACAGCGTGGTCAGTGTGTCGGCCGGACTGCTGGCGGTGTACGCCGCGACGATGCTGGTGCGGAAGGTTGTCTTGCGATGAGCGCTTGCGCGAAGAGGCGAGGACACCGATGAGCGCTTGCGCGAAGAGGCGAGGACACCGATGAGCCCCGCGGTGTGGGCCGGGGTGCTGGTCATCGGCGGTCTGGGATCGGTCGCGCGGTACGTCGTCGACCGCGCCGTGGCCCGTCGCGCCGCGCGGTCGTTTCCGTTCGGCACATTGACGGTCAACATCACCGGCTCGGCACTGTTGGGCTTCATCTTCGGCCTGGCGATGAGCCCTCAGGCCTATGTGCTGGCCGGCATCTCCTTCGCCGGGGCCTACACCACCTTCTCCACCTGGATGTTCGAGACCCAGCGGCTGACCGAAGAACGCCAGATCTGGCCCGCGGTGGCCAACGTCGTCGTCAGTGTCCTGCTCGGCCTCCCCGCCGCCGCAGCCGGGCAGGCGATCGCGGGCATGCTGTGAATTCCGCAATCGATCCAGCTGAAGGCCCCGCCGCGCAGGACGTCTCGCTGAAGCTGACGACCTACTTCGCCGAGCGCAAGCGCGTCGGGTCACGGTTCCTGGCCGAAGCGATGCTCGACCTGTTCGCCGAGCGCCGTGTCGCCACCAGTGCCATGCTGCGGGGCATCTCCGGTTACGGCCACCGCCGGATCATCCGAACCGACGAGTCGCTGACCCTCTCCGAAGATCCGGCGGTGGCGATCGTGGCCGTCGACAATCCCGACACGATCAACGGGCTGGCCGCAGATGTGGCCGCGCTGACAACCGGCGGGCTCATCACCCTGGAGCGGGCCCGACTGCTCGACCACCACCTGACCGGTCCGGACACCGCGGTGCCCCTTCCTGAGGGCTCGCTGGCCGGGCATGCCGTCAAGCTCACCGTTTACGTCGGCCGCAACCGTCGTATCGATGGGGTGACGGCGTACCAGGCCGCCTGTGACCTGTTGCACCGCAACCACTTCGACGGTGCATCGGTATTCCTCGGCGTCGATGGCACCAGCCACGGCGAGCGCCATCGCGCCCACTTCTTCGGCGGCAACGTCGATGTGCCCATGATGATCATCGCCATCGGCAGCGCCGAACAGATCCAGCGGTCGATGGCCGGCCTGAATGCCCTGCTGGACCGGCCGCTGATGACCGTGGAGCGAGCACAGTTATGCAAGCGCGGCGGCCAACTCCTGACCCGACCGGCCGCACTCCCCGATACCGACGATCAGGGTCGGCCGTTGTGGCAGAAGCTGATGGTCTTCACCTCCGAGGCCGACCGAAATGACCGGGTGCCGATCCACCGGGCGCTGGTTCGCCGGCTGTGGCGGTCGGGAACCGCCAGCGGCGCGACGGTGCTGCGCGGGGTGTGGGGCTTCCACGGCAACCAGGAACCGCATGGCGACAGGCTCTTTCAGCTCGGCCGGCAGGTGCCGCTGATGACGATCATCGTCGACACCCCGGCGAACATCGCGGCCAGTTTCGACATCGTCGACACACTCACCGGCGAGCACGGCATGGTGACCTGCGAGATGGTTCCGGCGCTGTTGGCCGTCCACCGGGGCGAGCGACGCGGCGGCCTCGATCTGGCCGCCTACCGCTACTGAGCCCCGCGACTGTCGGCCAGCACGGTCAGCAGCACCACGGCGTCCTCATCGGCGTGCAGACCGTGTCGTTCGGCCGGGATCACCAGCAGGTCGCCGGGTCCGCCCTCCCAGCTCTCGTCGGCGGTGCTCACCCGGACCCGGCCCCGCACCACCTGCAGGGTGGCCTGGCCGGGACTGTTGTGTTCGCCCATGTCCGTGCCGGCGACCAGTGCCATCAGCGTCTGGCGCAGCAGATGGTCGTGGCCGCCGTGCACGGTCAGGGCCGATCGGCCCGCACGCGCGGACCGCGCGGCCTCCAGTTGCTCGTCAGCAAGCCGCGACAACGACATCGATTCCATGGCACTCCTTCATGTCAGGCCAGCAGCAGCACGCCGCCCACCAGCAATGCCACCACCTTGACCAGTTCAAACCCAACGTAGACGACGTGGGCGTGCGATCGTCCGGACTCTGCGACAGACGCGTCGGCGAGAACGGCGTCGGACCGACGGGTCAGCGCGGGGCGCACCGCCAGGACCTGTGCGCCCAGTGCGACCACGGCGGCCCCCACAGCGACGAGCACACCGACCGGGGCGCGGCCGAGCACCACGCCCACCAACGCCGTCGCCGCCAGCACCACCTCGCAGAGGTTGAGCGCCTTGAACACCAGGCGCCCGATCCCGAGACCGAGTGGGATCGTGATGCCCGGCGCGCGAAACTTCAACGGCGCCTCAAGAAATGAAATGGCCAGCACCATCCCGAGCCAGACGAAGACGGTCGCGACGGCCAGCCCCAACCAGTGATTCACCATTCACGCCCCATTTCGCACGCCGAGAATGCGCACAGATCGTCGGATCGCCGCGAACGACGATCTGGATGCATTCTCGGTGGATGTCGGCGACGGTCGGCTGCTGCCGATATAAAGGTACCGGCATCGCCACACCACAAGGAGATCGTCATGGGAGTTCACCGGCTGTCGTCGGGAATCGCCGTCGCCCTGGCCGCGGCCGCCTGCCTGACCGGGTGCGCCGGGAACAAGGCAGCCGAAGCCCCGGCAAGTGGGTCGCCGGCGACGTCCACCGCTGCCGCCGCCGCCTCCGCGCCGGCCACGACGGCACCGTCCACGACCAAGGCCCCGCGCACCGAGAAGTGGATCGACCTCCAAGTCGGCGACTGCCTCGCCGATGCACCGCCCACCGATCCGGCGGTGGTCATGGTCACCCTCGTCGACTGCTCGCAGCCCCATCTGGCCGAGGCGTTCGTGCGGGCGCCCATCCCGGTGGACGCGGCCCTCGAGGGCACCGCCAACGCTCAATGCGAGGCGGGTTTCGTCGCCTACACCGGCCGGGCGTCCGCAGGCGGCCCTTACACGATCACCTACATGATCGACTCCGACCAGGACCGCACGTTCAACAACCCGTTGCCGAGCACCGTGATCTGCCTGCTGCAGGGCTCCCAGGGCCAGTCGCTGACCGGGTCTGCGCGCGTTTAGATGTGCAGCACGGCCTTGGCGATCAGGAAGTAGATCACCAGACCGCTGGCATCGACGAACGTGGTGATGAACGGGTTGGAGAAGACCGCCGGGTCGGCCCGAACAGCCTTGGCCAGCAGGGGCATTGCACCGCCGACCGTCGCCGCCATGGTGCACACGCTGAGCAGCGTCAGCCCGATCACGGTCCCGATGGAGCGGTCGAAGATCACGCTGGTGATCGCGAAACCGACGGTGCCGAGGATCAATCCGAGGCTCAGTCCGACCCGGAACTCCCGGCCCAGCACCTTGGCGATGTCCCCGGGGGTGACGTCATGCAGGGCCAGCGCGCGGGTGACCGTGGTGGCCGCCTGATTGCCGGTGTTCCCACCGGTTCCGATCAGCAGCGGAACGAACAACGCCAGCGTGACGACCTCGGCCAGCGTGGACTCGAAGGTGTCGAGCACCTGCACGGTCAGCGCCGCGCCGATGGCCAGCACCAGCAGCCAGACCACCCGCGTTCGGACCAGCGTGGCGATGCTGGTCGTCAGATAGGGCTGACGCAGGGTCTCCGACCCACCGATGCGGGCCTGGTCCTCGCTGTCGGCCTCCTCCAAGATGTCCAGAGCGTCGTCGACGGTGAGAATGCCCACCAGCCTGCGGTCGTTGTCGACCACCGGCAGCGCCAGATGCTTGCTGTCGGCGCAGCGGCGCGCCGCGTCCTCGGCCGAATCGGTGGCGCGCGCGAAGTCGGCCGCCCGCATGATCGACGCGACGGTCTGCTCGGGTGCGGCCGTCATCAGGTCCCGCAGACTCACCACCCCGAGCAGCACCCGGTTCGGGTCGGTGACCGGGAGGGTGTAGACCGTCTCGGCGTATTCGAGGCCACGTTGGACAACGCCGAGCGCCCACGACGCCGTCACATCGGGATCGAGACCGAACACCTCGGGGCTCATCCGCCGACCGATCGACTTCTTGGGGTAGCCCAGGATGTCGGCGGTGAGTTCCCGTTGGTCCGGCGAGAGCCCCTGCATCAGTCGGGCGGCCACCGAGGCGGGCACCTCGTCGAGGAGGGCGACCCGATCGTCGGGATCCAGGTCGGCGAATGCGGCGGCAACCTCTTCGTCCTGCAGTGAGCTGATCAGTTCCTTCTGCAGCACCGGCGGCAGATCTTCGAAGACGTCCGACGCCTGCTGCTTGGGCAGCAGCCGATAGAGCACCGCGCGTTGCTGGGCGGGCAGGCGTTCGAGAACGTCGATGGTGCGGGCGGGGGTCAGCCGCTTGGCCTCGGCGTCCGCAGTCGCCAGGTCGCCTGCGCTCAGCGCCCGGCGGATCGTCTTCGTTGGGTCGCCCGCGATCACGGCATCGTCAGTCCGCACCATTGCACCCGCCTGTCGGTCGATGAAGAGCACGTCATTATCGCCGTCGTCACGGCCGTCCGGCGCCGCTTTTCACCCGACGCTCACGGGGTGCCCTACTCGCTGATGAGTCTCAGCGCCAGACGGGGGCAGCGCTTCACGGCCTCCTTGGCGAATCGGTGGAGTTCCGGCGGAATCTCGGGTTCACGGGACCCGTTGCGGGACAACGGATAACCCCAGTCATCGCGGGCCAGGAGGTCGGGCAGCAGCTCGGTGCACAAGCCCCGGCCGTCGCAGCGGGTCCAGTCGATGTGTAGTCGGGTCATGACGGCCATCCTCCGATCATGCGCTCGTGGCCGTCGGCGTCGATCAGGCGGGCGGGAACGCCCAGCGACGAGATCCACGCCGGGGCGCGGCGGCCGCGGACGATGGCGGCGGTGCTGACGGTGTTGGCGGCCAGACAACTGCCGGCGACCACGCTGACGCTGCGCCACACCGGATCGGCCGACGCCCCGGTGCGCGGGTCGACGATGTGATGGTGGGCCGCACCGGCGCGCCACCACCGGCGCCGGCGGGTGCTCGAGGTGGCCAGGCCCGTGTCGGTGCCGATGGTGACGTGGCTGGCGGGGTCGTCGTCGCTGTCCTGGACCAGAACCCGCCAACCGCCCTCCGGCGCCGGCCCGGCCGTTGAGATGTCGCCGCCGAGGTTGACCAGCACGCCGGTTCCCGTTTCGTCGTGGACGAGCCGGGCGGCCCGGTCGGCGGCGACGGCTTTGGCCGTCGCCCCCAGATCCAGCAGCGTGCCCGCGGGCATGCGGACGCTGCGGCCGTCGAACTCGACGGCGGTCCAGGTGATCGGCACCGCCATCGAGGAGACCCGCGGCACCGCCGAACTGCCCGGCGCGAAGGACTGGTCGTACCCCAGTTCCACGATCGCGCAGCCGACGGTGGGGTCGACGTCGCCGTCGGTCTCCCGGGCCGCTCCCAGTGCCGCCTCGATGAGGTCGGCCAGCACCGGGCTGACCGTGCGGCGCTCCCCGTCTGCGGCGGCCAGCGCGCACACCTCCGAATCGGGGCGGAATCGCGAGGCAGCCGCCTCGATGGCGTCGAGTTCGCCGTCGAGGACCGCTCGCGCGCGCGGCAGCTGCACCGGATCGGTGACCAGCAGATGCATCTCGGTGCTCCACCGGTCCCACTGCACCCCTGCGGGGGTCACCGAACCGGACAGGCACACCCCGGTGACTCTGCCGGGGCTTTCTTTGAGCGCTGAAAGAATCGCCGTGGGACGCTTCCAGACGTGCCTCCGCCACTGCTGCTCGTCGTCGAGGACGACCGCGCGCTGAGCGCCATGCTCGACGAGCTCTTCACCGCCGAGGGATACCGCGTCGACACCGCCTACGACGCCCAGCAGGGCATGCATTCGGCGCTGACCGGGAACTACGACGCGCTGATCGTCGACCGGGGGCTGGCCGTGATGGACGGCGCGGATCTGATCGCCCTGTTGCGGTCGCGGGGTATCACCACACCCGCGTTGATCCTGACGGCGCGGGGATCCGTCGAGGACCGGGTCGAGGGCCTGGACGCGGGCGCGCAGGACTACCTGGTCAAACCGTTCGAGGTTCCCGAACTGCTGGCCCGGGTGCGGGCCCTGGTGCGCCGCGCCGACGACGCGGCCACCGTCGTGCAGGCCGGCGGAATCCGGCTTGATCTGATGAACCGTCGCGTCAACGGCGCAGACGGCGACGTCGAACTCACCGAGCGGGAGTGCGCCCTGCTGGCGACTCTGATGCGATCACCGCGCAGCGTCTTCACCCGGCCGCAACTGCTCATGCGTGCCTTCGACGGGGTGGATTCCGAAGCGGCCGTGGATCTTTACGTCCATTATCTGCGCCGCAAACTGGGCAAGAACGCGGTCCGCACGGTCCACGGGTCGGGCTACCGGTTCGGGCTGGAATGACACGCACCCACGGGCAGGACAGCTCCGGCCGGCCCAACGCCCCGCACAGCGACCTTGCCGTGGTGCGGCGCGCGGGCCGGGTGGTGGCGCTGCAGACCTCCGCGGCCCTGGCGGCGGTGCTGCTGCTGGTGGGTGGTGTCCTGGCCGCGTTGTACGTCCACTCCCAGACCCGTCAGATCAACGATGAGTTGACCAGCGTGGCGATGAGTGCCGACGACGCCAACGATCCACCGCCGGGCATGGAACTCGCCTTCCGCGACGCGGGGGGCGCCGTGTCGACCAGTGACGGCGGCGCGGTCGGCGTGCCACTGCTGTCGGGATCCGCCGGCTTCACCGACTTCGAGGACAAGGACCGCGACTACCGCGCCCTGGTCGTCGACCGTCCCGAGGGACGGGTGGTGGCCGTGATGGATCTGGCTCCCTACCGGGCCAGCCGCGGCCGACTCCTGGCCGCGCTCGCGCTGGCCGAACTGACCGGAATCGTGGCCTCCATCGCCGTCGTCGTGCTGTTCACCCGTCGCTCGGTGCGGCCGTTGGCGCAGGCCCTGGCACTGCAGCGCCGGTTCGTGGCCGACGCGTCCCATGAACTGCGCACCCCGCTGACCGTGCTGCACACCCGGGCCCAACTGCTCGCCGGCCGGCTGCACGCCGGTGACCTGACCGCGGCGACGCGCGATGCCGACGCGCTGGTCGGCGACACCCGGGCACTCGGCGGGATCGTCGACGATCTGCTGGCATCGGCGACGATGACCGCCGGTCGTGATCGCACGGATCGGGTCGACATGGGCCGACTCGCGCAATCGGTGAGCACCGGCATGGAGCCCTACGCCCAGACGCTCGGGGTCGCTGTGGAATCCACCGTCGACCCCGGCGCGCGGTCCGGGGCTCTGGAGGTCATCGGTTCCGAGGCCGCCCTGCGTCGGGCGTTGACAGCCCTCGTCGACAACGCGCTGGGGCACCAGAGTGCCGGCGGGACGGTCGAACTCGACATCAGACGAGACGGTCAGCAGGTCGTCGTCGCGGTGATCGACGACGGCGTGGGCATCGACCAGGCGACGATGGCCACGTTGTTCAATCGATTCTCGCGCGGCACCGCGCACACCAACCGCCGCGGGCAGTCCTACGGGATAGGACTGTCGCTGGTGCGCGAGATCGTCGAGGCCCACGGCGGTGAGATCGTCGTGTCGTCGGAGCAGGGCCGGGGAGCGACCTTCACCGTCTCCCTTCCCGCCGCCGGGTGACCGCTGTGAGGTGTGGCCTGCGTCTCTTCTTTGAGCCTTCCAAGAATCGGTTGCCACGATCTGGGTCATGAGTTCACCGCGTTCCGGATTCCGCCGAGCCGCCATCGCCTCGTGGGCGTTGGCCGGTATCGGCGCCGCTGGGGTGGCCGGGGCATCGCAGCTGGCCTACGCCGGCACCCTCAAGCCCGTTGCCCAAGAACACGCTGCCCAAGAACACGCTGCCCAAGAACAGCCGGCCGCCGCCCCGGTCGACGTTCCGGCGCCGCAGCCGGTCGTCGCCTCCGCGCCCGCACCGGTCCGCCAGGCGCCGGTCCCGGCCTACACACCGCAGCCGACTTCCGCACCCGCGCCGCAGTACACGCCCCCGCCGGTCTACACCCGGACCTACGTCGCGCCGCCGGCCCAGACCTACGTCGCGCCGCCGGCCCAGACCTACGTCGCGCCGCCGGCCCCGGCATACACGGCCCCTCCGGCCCCCGCCTACGTAGCGCCCACCGCCCCGGTCCAGCAGGCGCCGGTCGTGGCCGCGCCGGCACCGTCGAAGGGCGGCTTCCCGATCCGTCACAGCAATACCGGCAGCGGCGGAGGCTCGGTGTCCTCGGGCAACAAGTTCACCCCGCCGCACACCGCCTCCCGCGGATCCTGATCCCGATCGATGAGCAGCGAAGCACTGTGGGCCCTTGGCCGCGGTAACGGAATCGTGGCCCTGGCCTTCATGACCCTGTCCGTCGCGCTGGGCGTGGCATCGCGGTCCGGGCGACCGTTGTTCTTCCTGCCCCGCTTCGGGATCGCCGCTGTCCACCGCTTCGTGGCCCTCGCCGCGACCCTTCTGGTGGTGCTGCACATGGGGCTGCTGTTCCTCGATCCGTACGCCAAATTGCGGATCATCGACTTCGTGGTGCCGTTCCTGGGCGCCTACCGGCCGCTGTGGCAGGGACTGGGCACCGTCGCCTTCGATCTGCTGATCATTGTGATCATCACCAGTCTGTTGCGGGATCGCCTGGGGCTGAGGGTTTTCCGGGCGGTGCACTGGACCACTTACCTGCTGTGGCCCATCTCCATGGCCCACGCCCTGGGCAACGGCACCGACACCGGGCGGATCTGGTTCCAGGTCTTCGCGGGCTGCTGCGCCCTGCTGGTCGCTGTCGTCATCGTGTGGCGCCTGCGGGCCGGTTTCACCGAATACTCCGGCACATGATCAGCGTGCCGCGGCTGCTCGCCGCACCGGGGCCTGCCCTGTCCGACCATCTGGGGCACTTCGGCGAATTGCCCCATCCGACAGCCGAACTCATCGCGACCGTCGAGCAGTCCGGGCTGACGGGACGCGGCGGCGCAGGATTCCCGACCGGCCGCAAGATGGCCTCGGTCACCGGAGCCAAACCGGTGGTGGTGGGCAACGGGGCCGAGGGTGAGCCGTTGAGCCGCAAAGATGCCACCCTGCTGACCCGCGCGCCGCATCTGGTGCTCGACGGTCTCGACGCCGCCGCCGCGGCGATCGGGGCGGACAAGGTCTATCTCTACGTGCACCCCGACGCGACGCCGTCGGTGGCCGAGGCCCTCGGCGAACGGCGCGCGGCGGGCCTGGACGCCCACCGGGTAACCGTGGTCACCGCACCCGACCGGTTCGTCGCCGGTGAGGAGTCCGCCGCGCTCCGCCATATCGAGGGCGGCCCGGCGCTACCGCGGGACCGCACAGTGGTCTCGTCGGTCTCCGGCGTTCGCGGCCGCCCCACCCTGGTCAACAACGTCGAGACACTGGCTCACCTGGCGTTGATCGCCCGCTACGGCGCCGACTGGTTCCGCTCGGTCGGCGATGCGCACGAACCGGGCACGATGCTCGTCACCCTCTCCGGTTCGCTCGAGCAGGGGATCGTCGAGATACCCACCGGCGCACCACTCGACGATCTGCTCCGGTCGGCCGGTGCCGACCCGGGCACCCTGCGGGCCGTCCTGATCGGCGGCTACCACGGAACATGGCTCGGCCCTGATGAATTCGGGGTGGCCCGACTGTCGCGGTCAGCCCTCACACCGCTGGGGGCGTCACCCGGGGCGGGAATCGTTCACGCGCTCGAGCGCACCGAGTGCGGGCTGAGTCGCACCGCCGAGATCGCCGGATACCTGGCCGACCAGAGCGCCCGCCAGTGCGGCCCGTGCCTGAACGGCCTGCCGCGACTGGCGTCCCTGCTCGACGAACTCGCCTTCGGCCGGGCATCCGACGACCTGGTGCAGGAGATCCGCCGGATGGTTCGCATGGTCGACGGCCGCGGGTCCTGCCGGCATCCCGATGGGACCGCACGCATGGTCCGCAGCGCTCTGCACACCTTCGCCGACGAGGTCGATCTGCACTGTCGCCGGCGCTGCTCAGCCGGGCTGTCGGGTGGGGCGGAGCCTCACTCGTGCGGCGACTCGCCGTCGTCGTGAAGTGCCATGTCGGTGACGGGAAGACCGACATCCCCGGGAGCAGGCACGACAGGCAGATCGGGCACCCCGGATTGCGGCGGGCCGACCGGCGAGGTGTGGTGGTGCGGGGTGCCGCGTTGCGCTTCCAGCGGGGCGCGGTGCTCGTCGTGACCATGGAAGGTCGACGCCACCCCGACGCAGACCGTTCCGGCGATCACCCCGTTGGCACCGAGCAGAACCAACGCTGACCGGAACCGCGACACCGCCTCGGGTTCGTAGTCCTGCATCCAGGCCCAGGCCGCACCCATGACGACGTAGCACTCGAGCAGCAGGGCACAGATGCCGGCGGCGTCCACCGCTTCGGGGCCACCGGCGTGCGGACCGAACGACAGGCCGACCGTGCTGGAGACGATCCACAGCGCGGCGGTGCCGGCATTGACCGCGATTCCGGCGGCCAACAGCAGCGCCCTGGGGCGCGACCACGCGAGGTAGGCCCACATCAACTGGAACACCGCGATCACGGCGAAGAACAGGCCCGCAGCCCACCACGCCAGCCAGTGCGTGGGCATCACCGCGAAGTGAATCAATCCCGCGCCGACAGAAGCGATCGCCGCGCAACGGGCGGCCAGCGCACTGTCGGTCTGTACTAACGCTTTCGGGTTCACTGCCTGTGATCGTGGCAAGCGGCGGCGAGGCGAAACAGCACCAAGTCATAACGGTCCAGCGCCAGATCGGCTGCGGCCCGGGCTATACGCCGGCGGTCAGAGCCCGGTGAGGTCGTCAGGGACGTCGACGGCGTGCTCCCGCAGGGCGGTCAATGCGACGACGTCGAGGGTGCGCTCGTGGGTGGCGGCCAGCACCACCGGGGCGGCACAGCCGTCCTGATAGGCGATCAGCCAATTTCGCGCGGTCACACACCACCGGTCACCGGGAACCAGCCCGGGGAACCGGTACAGCGGCATCGGCGTGGACAAGTCGTTGCCGATCCCCCGTTGATGCTCGAGGAACTCCGCGGTGACCACCGCGCAGACGGTGTGCAACCCGAGGTCCTCCGGACCGCTCGAGCAGCATCCGTCACGGTAGAAGCCGGTGAGCGGATCGGTGCCGCAGGGTTCTAGCGGCCCACCCAGCACATTGCGGTCAGAGTGTTCGGCCTCGCTCACGACGAGTGCACCGCCGTCCCGTCGAGATACGTTGCCAGCACGGCAATGTCGCGCACCGCGTCCGGCTCCGCCTCGTGGGACAGCGGATCGTCGCCGAGCAGCACGAAGTCGGCGGCCTTGCCTGCGGCCAGCGATCCGACCAGTCCGTCGGCGTGGCACATCCAGGCAGCGTCGATGGTGCTGCCCTTGAGCGCCTGGGCCACCGGCACCCGTTCGGCCGGGTTGAGCACCTCTCCCCCGTCGGCCATGGTGCGGGCCGCCGCGGTGGCGATGTAGTTGAGCGGCCCGATGGGCGAGACGGAGAAGTCGCAGTGGAAACTGGCGCGCAGCCCCGCGGTGACCGCTGATCCGTAGCGGTCGAGCAGGTCGGCCCGCTCGGGGCCGAGGATGTCGTCGCGCATGACCCTCCCCCAGAGCCGCACATGGTTCATCAAGAAGCTCGGGGTGACGCCGAGTCGGACCATCGCGGCGATGTGCTCGTCGTGCAGCAGCGAGGAGTGTTCGGTGCGGTGCCGTTTGGCGGGGTCCCAGCCGGGCAGTTTGGCTGCCGCGTCGAAGGCCGCCAGCACCATGTCCATGGCGGCGTCGCCGTTGGCGTGGCACATGATCGGCCACTGCGCCGCAATGGTTTTGGCGAAGTTCGCCTCCAGTTGCTGCTGGGTGAAATTGGCCGCGCCGCGGGTGTCGCGGCCCAGATAGTTCTGCCGCATGAAGCCGGTGTAACCCTGGTTGGAACCGTCGGAGACCCATTTGACGGTCTGCGAGCGCAACCGGTCGTCACCGGAGCCCGGCACGATGCCCGCGGCGATGAAATCGTCGAGGTTCTCCCCCCATAGCGACAGCGAGCCGCGAACCGGGAATCCGGGCTGGCCGAAGGCCTGATGCAGCAGGTCGACTTCCTTGACCGCGGCGATCGCTCCGGTGGCCGGCTCGTGGATGTAGGTGACCCCGGCCTTGGCGGCCAGGCCGGCGATGCCGGTGATCGACTGCGCAATGGCGGCCGGAGTCAGGGCGGGCAGGAGTTTGACGAAGGTGAGCATCGCCGCGCTCTCGGCGACGATCCCGGTCAGCGTGCCGTTGCGGGCTCCGTAGTCGCCGCCGGGCGGGTTCGGGGTGTCGGCGGTGATGCCGGCCGCGGCGTACGCGGCGGAGTTGACGTAGAAGAAGTGCTGCGAGGCGTTCATCACGACGATCGGGACCGCGGTGGAGATCTGGTCCAGAAGCGCCGCGGTCAGGTCGGGTTGGCCCGGCAACAGGCTCGGGTCGAACAGTTGGCCCACCACCGTCTGCCCCGGCGCGGCTTTGGCGGCCGCTGCCTTGAGGGCCGCCAGGACAGCATCGAGCGTCGTGTTGGCGTACGGCGAGCAATCCACGCCGTCGAACACCAGCGCCGAGGACACCAGGTGCAGATGGGGCTCGACGAACCCGGGCAGGATCGACCCCGCCTTGTGCTCGAGGGTCGTGGTGCCGGGGCCGACGAAAGACTCCAGATCGGCGCGGGAACCGACAGCCAGGATGCGACCGCCGGCGATCGCCATCGCCTCTGCCCGCGGCGCGGCGGCATCCATGGTGATCAACGATCCGATGACCAGAAGCTCTGCCTTGTCGGCGCTTTCGCGGCGATGGGGACTTGCGGTGCGCTCGGCGGGTGCGACCCCCGCGAAGGACACCCGCGCGGTGTTGGCCGGATGGGGTTCGCAGCAGCCTGCGGTGTGGGTGTGGTCGGACACAGTGGCTTCCTCGGCGTGCGGTGGTGCGGACACCTGCGAGACTACGGTGCGCGGCGCGCCCGCCCCGTTTGAACGTGCGGTACCGTCGGGCTGTGCCCCATCCCGGGTTGGCCGCGGCTGTTCCAATGACCAACTCTGACAACGAATGCCGCGGCCGCCGGTGACCCGCGCCGACGTCCTGGTCGTGGGAGCCGGTCCGGTGGGCCTCACGGCGGCACTTGCCCTTCAGCACGGCGGTCTGCGCGTCGACGTGGTCGAGGCCCGTCCGGCGCCGGGCAGCGAATCGCTCGCCGCGACGTTCCACCCCCCGACGTTGCAGATCCTGGCCGACCTGGGCGTCGACCTGACCGGCCGGGGATTGCAGGCCCGCACGATCGACTACCGCGCGGCCGGGTCACCGGTGCGGACGCGGTTCCGCCTGGCTGAAATCGCCGCCGAGACCGACCACCCGTACCGGCGGCACATCCCGCAACTGCAGGTCTGCCACCTGATTCTGGAACGACTGCGCGATTCCGCACTGTGCCGGTTGCGGTTCGGCGAGCGCGCGACCCCGCAGAGCATCCGCGGCTACCGATGGGTGTTCGCCGCCGACGGGGCCGACAGCGGCCTGCGCACGGCGGCCGGTGTCGGATTCGCCGGAAATGAGTACGCCGGTACGGTCGTGCGACTGATCTGCGACCCGATCGGCTTCGAGGGATGGGACCCGGTGACCTACGTCGCCGCGCCGACGGAATCGGTGAGCGTTCTGCGGATGACCGATCACGTCCGGGTCATCGTGCGCATCGACGACGACACCGGCGATCTTCGGGACACTGCCGTGCGCATCGCCACCCGGGCGACCGGGGTGCAGCCGACCGTCTTGTCGTGGTCGCCGTATCGATCCCGACGGATGATGATCGCCGCCAATCTGGTGGACGACGTGATATTCGTCGGGGACAGCGCGCACGTCACCACGACTCGAGGCGGGATGAACATGAATGCAGGCATTCACGATGCGGCGGTGATCGCCTCCGCGCTGGCCCGCGATCCCGGCGGTGTCGCCGAGGCCGCCGGCGCCCGGCTGGCGGTGGCGCGCGACATGCTGCTGCCGCGAACCCACGAGACTCTCGACGATCCGATGTCCCGGCTGCAGCGGGTGCTGGCGCTGAGCGCAAACCCGAAGGCGCGCCGCGACTTTCTGCGCCGTGGCGCCATGCTGGACATGGTGAGCTGGCCATGAGGCATCCGCAGTTCCCGGAACTGGCCTGGCTTTCCGATGACTGCCTGCGCGTCGGTGTGGTGGTTCCGCCGTCCAACCCCGTCGTCGAACCCGAACTCGACGCACTGCTCGGCGACGACATCATCCTCTACAGCGCACGTCTGCCGCGATTCACCGGGATGACACTCGAGCAGCGCAACCGGTTGTACGTGCCGGCCTACGACGAGGCGCTCGACAGCCTGGAAGGCATCGCAGCGGTCTGCGCCTATGTCGCCATGACGGGGCCGACCTACCAGTTCGGTGTCGAGGGCGATCGCGAACTCTGCATGCAACTCAGCGAGAAGTTCGAGTTGCCGGTCCGGACAGCGAGTCTGGCCATCCATGACGCGCTGACCTCGCTGGGAATCAACCGGATTCATCTGGTGTCGCCCTATCCGGGCTGGCTCACCGAACAGACCGCGGCCTACTGGTCGGACGCCGGGATCAACGTCGTGGCGGTGGACCATCTGCTCGGCAGGGGTGAGGAGTTCCGCGCCTACGAGATGGACACCGACGAGGTGATCGAACACCTCCGTGCGGTTGATCCCGAACCCGATTGCGCACTGCTGCTGACCGGAACCGGCATGGTCAGCATCGCCAGCATCTATCAGATGGGCCATCGCCTCCGGGTTCCGATTCTGTCGTCGAATCTGTGCGGAGCCTGGTGGATCCTGAAGGAATGCGGCCACCGGCCGGGCACTGGTCTGTACCGGCGGATCGCACCGGCCCACCTGCCGGCCCATCCGGTCCGCGGCCCCGACCCGACACAATGATCGGCGAGGAACTGTGATCGGCGAGGAACTGTGATCGGCGAGGAACTGCTGGACGTCGTTGCGCCGCTTGTCGATCGACGCCGGGCGCTACCGGCGGAGGTGGAGGCCCGTGCCCGCTGGCTGGTGTTGGACAGCCTGGGGTGCGCGATCGCCGGAGGTCGTTCGCCGAACGTGCGGTCCTGGTTGGCCCGACACGGGTTGACCGACGATCCGTACGGCACGGCCGACGACGGATCCGGCGCCGCCGATGCAGGACCGGCGATGGCACTGGCCATGGGCGCCTGCTGGGATGAGGCCTGCGAGGGACATGCCGTCGCCCACGGCAGGCCGGGCATCGCGGCACTGGCCGCGATCTGGCCGTCGGTGCTCGAGATGACCCTGGCCGAACTGCTTCGGGCCGTCGTGGTGGGCTACGAGGTGGGTGCCCGCATGGGCGCCGCGCTGAGGATCTCCCCCGGCATGCACGTCGACGCCAACTGGCCGTCATTGGGCGCGGCGGCGGCCGCAGCCTGCGCGCTGGGCCTTGATCCACCAGGGGTTGTCGGCGCGGTCGGAATCGCGGCCTGTCAGCTACCGGTATCGCTGTACCGCCCGGTCGAGACCGGCGACACCGCGCGCAACACCTACCTCGGCCACGCCGCGGTGCTCGGACGGATGGCGGCGCAGTCCTCGGCGGTCGGGATCACCGCGCCCCGCGACGCCGTGGAGAGCTATGCCCGCGTCGCCTACGGCAGAACCTCGGTCGCCGTTGCCGCGGACGCGCGGAGTGTCGGGATCCTGTCCGGCTACTTCAAGGAGTACGCCGCCGTCCGCCACGTCCACTACGCGGCCCGGGCGGCCGCGGAACTGCGCACCGAAGTCCCACCCGAACAGATCCGGTCGGTCGAGGTGTGGACGTACCCCGAAGCCATGACCTACTGCGGCATTCGCGATCCGCGCACACCACTGCAGGCGCAGTTCTCGCTGTCCTTCGGGGTGGCCGCCATGCTGCGCTGGGGCCGACTGGACCCGATGGTCTACCGCACTCCCCAGTTCCAGGACCCGCTCGTGCGGTCACTGGAACGCAACGTCGTCATCCACCAGGAATCGGATGGGACCGATCACCGCACCGCCCGGGTCCAACTGGTCCGCAACGACGGCCGAACCACCGAAACCACGGCCTCGGCAGTCCGCGGCGACGCGTCGATGCCGTGGTCGCAGGAATTGCTGACCGACAAGTTCCTGGCCTATTGCCAGGGGACACTCAGCCCGCAGCGCGCCGGCGCCCTGGCCGAGCATCTGCTCCGAGCGCCGTTGAGCGACAGGGTTTTTCCGCCGGGCTGAGCGGCTGGCTGGAGTCAGTATTCGCCGTGCCCGAGCAGCGACGCCGCGGCCTCGGTCGCCCAGTAGGTCACGATGATGCTCGCCCCGGCCCGCCGGATCGCCAGCAGCATCTCCAGGATGGCCGCCTCGCGGTCCAGTCTGCCGTGCGCGGCCGCGGATTCGACCATGGCGTACTCGCCGGAGACCTGGTAGGCGGCCACCGGAATCCGTACCGCGGCGGCGACCTCGGCGATCACGTCGAGGTAGGGCAGGGCCGGCTTGATCATCACGATGTCGGCACCCTCGTCAACGTCGAGCAGAACCTCGCGCATCGACTCCCTGCGATTGCCGGGGTACTGCTGATAGGTGCGCCGGTTCCCGATCAGTGAGGACTCCACCGCATCGCGAAACGGCCCGTAAAGACTCGACGCGAACTTCGCCGCGTAGGCCAGGATTCCCACCGACTGATGACCGGCGGAATCCAGTGCGGTGCGGATGGCCCCCACCTGACCGTCCATCATGCCGCTGGGAGCGACCATGTGCGCCCCGGCATCGGCCTGTGCCACAGCGACTTCGGCGAATCGGATGATGCTGGCGTCATTGTCGACGTCACCATCGTCGCCGAGCACACCGCTGTGTCCGTGAGTCGTGTACTCGTCGAGGTTGAGATCGGCGATCACCACCGTCTCCTCCCCCACCTCATCGATGACCATGCGCAGCGCCCGCTGCAGAATCCCGTTCGGATCCGATGCCTCCGCACCCGTGTCGTCCTTCGCCGACGGGATGCCGAACATCATGATTCCGCCGACGCCCGCCGATGCGGCCTCGGCGGCAGCACGCACCGCGGAGTCCACGGAATGCTGGAAAACCCCCGGCATGGAGGGGATCTCCCGCGGCCGGTCGATGCCGTCGCGAACGAAGATGGGCTGAACGAGGGCGGACGGGGCCAGACTCGCCTCCGCGGTGAGGCGGCGCAACGCGGCGGTCCGCCGCAGCCGCCGGGGCCGGTGACGACCGGGCAGGGCGCGGGAGATCTCGATCGTGGGACTCCCACATGGCTGGTAGGGCTGTTCGAATGGGCGGCAAAGAAATTCTTCGTCCGGTTAACTTAGACACCAGCGTCGATACAGGTCAACGGTCGAGAAGGCAGTCGAGAAAGCAGTCGAGAAGGCAGTCGAGAAAGCATAGGAGAACATGACTCCCTGGCTGGCAGGGTGCGCCCCGCCCTCAGCGGGGCGACGGGGCCGCGAGTTGGCGGTTTCGGCATGGTTGGGTGCCGGGGCGCTCAGTCTGGGCGTCGGCGCGGCTTTGCTGGTCGGTGCGGGGGTGGCCCATGCCGATGCCGACCCCGGCAGCGCCGCGCACGGGTCCCGGGGGGCCGGCGCCGCGAAGTCCTCGGGAACCTCCCAGAACGGCCCGCGCTCGCCCCGGGCGACCGCATCCACGCGTTCCTCGGCAGCCCGTGCTTCGGCCGCCGCGCCGCCGTCGCAGGGCGACCCGGTGCGACAGCGGCCACGTCCGGCCGCCGCTGGGCCGGCACCGCACACCGCCCCTACCGCGGCAGCGGCGACGCCGCCGGCGAGTGGCCCGGCCCACGCCGCGGCGACGGGGGGACCGATCTCCGGCGTCGTCCGGATCTTCGTCGGCAATGGCACCGCGGACAAGCCGAACGCGGGCCTCCTGCTGGGCAATGGCTACAGCTGGACCGGCTACGGCGGAGCGTGCACCAACGGTCCCTGCGACGGCGGCAGGGGCGGCCTGGTCGGCAGCGGCGGCAACGGATTTCACGGCGGCAATGGTGGCAACGCCGGGTGGTTCGGCGCGGGCGGCAACGGCGGGGACGCGGCCATCCCGGGCGGCACCGGCGGACGCGGCGGCACCGGTGGGCTGATATTCGGCAATGGCGGCGCCGGCGGCAGTGGGGCCGCCCAACCGGACCGGACTACCGGCGGAGTCGGCGGGGCCGGCGGCGACGGCGGCACCGGGTCGTTGATCTTCGGCGCCGGCGGCGCCGGTGGCGCCGGCGGCCAGGGAGTCGTTACAGGCGGTGCCGGCGGAAAGGGCGGCGACACAGGCTTTTTCGGACTGTGGCACATCTTCTTCAAGCCCGGCTCCGGCGGCAACGGGGGCTTCGGCACCGAGGCGGGCGGCAGGGGTGGCGACGGCGGTGACGTCGGTCTGCTGTCGGTGTGGGGAACCGGAGCGGTCGGTGGGATCGGCGGCGGCGGCGGGATCGGCGGAAGCGGAGGCTCCGGGGGCCGGGGCGGCCTGCTGGTCGGCGACGGAGGCGGTGGCGGGGCCGGCGGCGGCGCGATCCTGGGGGCCGGGGGTGCAGGCGGCGACGGCGGTGCCACGGGGTGGTTGTCGTTGGGGGGCAATGGCGGTGCCGGCGGCGGCGGCGGTGCCGGCGGCACCGGCACGGCCAGTCAGGTCCCGGGGATCCCCGGAGATCCCGGTGGAGCCGGCGGGATGGGCGGCGACGGGGGTAACGGCGGTTGGGTCTTCGGCCGGGGCGGAACCGGCGGGCCCGGCGGAACCGGCGGCACGGGCGGCAAGGGCGGCGCCCATGCCGTCGGCGGTACCGGCGGCCCGGGCGGGGACGGCGGCAACGGCGGCGCCGGGCGGACATTGCTTCTCGTCAACACACCGGGCACCGGCGGGACCGGCGGCAACGGCGGGGCCGGCGGCACCGGCGGCGGAACCACCGGCGGCACCGGCACCCCAGGCGGCGCAGGGTTCACCGGCAGCACCGACGGGACCGGCGGGAGCGGCGGGGCCGGCGGCACCGGCGGACAACCCAGCCCGGTCGTCTCGCTGTTCGCCACCGTGGCGGCCAATCCCGTGACGGCCGTCAAGGATCTCAGCGGCAATCTCTGGTTCGGCAACGCCGACCCGAGCGGAACGGCGCCGTTCGTGACCCGGGTCAGCGGCGCCCTCGGGAGCCAGAACCCGACCACCACCACCATCGACGCCGGTGTGCTCGATCCGGTGACGGCGACCGTCGACAACGCCGGGCGAGTGTGGTTCGGCGAGACGGGTGGGGGCAAGAAGGTTGTCCGCATCAGCGGCGATCTCTCGGGGACGCCGACGGTCTCCGTGTTCGATACACCGGTGACCGACCCGGCCTGGCCGGTCGTCGATCCCAACGGCAATCTCTGGTTCGGCAGCTTCGACCCCAAGACCCACCTGATCGTGCGGGTCAGCGGCGACCTCGGTGGCTCCCCGACGATCACCGCATTCGACACCGGCGTGCCCAATCCGGTCACCGCGGTGGTCGACGGCGACGGCAATCTCTGGTTCGGGAATTTCGTCGGCGACGGCAGCAGTTCGGTCGTGCGGGTCAGCGGTGACCTCGCCGGCACCCCGACGATCAATACCTTCGACACCGGTGTGATCAAGCCGGACTTCCCCGTGGTCGACAACACCGGCCAGTTGTGGTTCGGCAACGACTCGGGGTCGACGACGTTGGTGCGCATCGGTGGTGACCTCTCCGGCACCCCGACGGTGACCGGCTTCGACACCACCATTGCCAACGTCCGCACCGGCACCGTCGACGGAAACGGCGCGGTCTGGTTCGGAAACACGGCCGCCGGCACCATGGTCGTACGGATCGCCGGCGACCTGACCGGCCAGCCTCAGTTCACGCTGTTCGACACCGGTGTCGCCGGGCCGTCGATTCCGATCGTCGACGACGACGGGGCGCTGTGGTTCGGAAACGACAGCGCCAGCACCATGGTGGTCCGCATCGACGGCGACCTGGCCGGCACTCCGACCATCACGCTGATCGATACGAACCTTCCGTCAGCGGGCTTCCCGATCACCGACGACCTGGGCGACATCTGGTTCGGCACAACCGATCCCGCCGGCAGCGCGAACCTCGCGCGCCTCAGCTGATTCCGCGAAGCACCAACCGCACGGCGTACTCGCAGTCGTCCGGGGTGATGGGACGGTCGTAGATGAGCACGGGAAGGCACACCGAGAGTGTCAACGTGTCGATGGTGCGGCCCGTATCGGTCGTCGGGGAACACTCACCGCGCTCGATTCCCCGCCGGACGATCACGGCGGCCCAGTCGTGGCGACTCTTGAAGTAGGCCTCCCGAGCGCCCGCCAGATCCCAGTCGGTGGGTCTGACGATCAACGAGTCCAGCAGTCGGCGCCCGGTAGGGGTGTTCACCATCTCGGCATACGAGGTCGCGTAGAGCAGCAAATCGCCGTAGAGCGTGCCGGTGTCGGGAACAACCGGCAGATGCCGCGATGAGTAGGACATGATGGTCGCGGCGAAAAGTTCGGGGGTGTTGGGCCACAACTGCTGGACCGTGCGGGTCTCGACACCCGCCCTCGCCGCGACTTTCTCCAGCGTGAAGGTGGCGCCGTTGGTGACCTTCAACTCGTCGAGGGCTGCATCGAGGATCAACTCGCGTATCACTGGGCCCCTTTTACCGCGACGGCCATGGTGGCGCTCGCGTCGTCTCGACTAGGCACCATGGTCCGATCCGGCACTGCGTCGGTCAATGGCTCCAAGGATTCATTCGTGATCTAGTTCCCTCATGTCGGAGCCCATCGACAATGCCGGATTGAAGCGCACTCTCAGCCTGCCCCTGGTCACCCTCTACGGGCTCGGCAACATCCTTGGCGCGGGAATCTACGTGCTGGTGGGCAAGGTAGCGGGCTTCGCCGGGTCCAGCACCACCCTCGCCTTCGTCCTCGCGATGGTCACCGCCGCGGTGACCGCGCTGTCGTATATGGAACTCGCGGGCCGCTACCCCGTGAGCGCCAGCGTCTCGGTCTACCTGCACCGGGCTTTTGGAAAGCGCTGGCTCTCAACGGCAATCGGCCTCACGATGGTCGGCGGCGGAGTCGCCTCCGCGGCGGCACTGGCCCAGGGCTTCGCCGGCTACCTGAACTCGTTCGTGGCGGTTCCGACGATCGTGGGCAGCGTGGCCCTACTGGTGGTGCTCGGCGCGATCGCCATCAAAGGGATCGGCGAGTCGGCGAAATTGGCCGCAGTGCTCACCGGACTGGAAATACTGGGCTTGGCACTGGTCATCTGGTTCGGCCGGAAGGCGTTCACGCACATCGATGTTGGGCGTCTGGTCGCGATCGACCCGGCAGTCGGGCTCAGCGGCCTGTTCGCCGGCGCATTCCTGGCCTTCTACGCGTTCATTGGATTCGAGGACATGGTCAATGTGGCCGAAGAGGTCAGGAATCCTCGTCGAACCATGCCGCTGGCCATCCTGTTTGCGCTCCTGACGTCGACCGTCCTGTACCTGCTCGTCGTTGTCGTCGCGACGACTCTGGTATCCCCCGGCGAACTGGCCGGCAGTGCTGCGCCACTGACCCTGGTGTTCGAGCGGAGCGGGGCCGGCCAGGGCGTGTTCCTGAGCCTCATCGGCATGACCGCCGCGATGAACGGCGTCATCGTGCAGATCATCATGGGCTCGCGGATTCTCTATGGCCTGGCCAACGAGGGCTGGATTCACCGCAAATTCGGCGCGGTGCACCGGACCTACCAGACCCCGGTGACGGCCACCCTCGTGGTCCTGGCCGCCATGATCGCCGGAACCGTGCTGCTTCCCCTGGTGTCACTGGCGCAACTCACCAGCCTTCTGGTGCTCATCATCTTCACCTTGGTGAATGCGTCGTTGATCGTGATCAAGCGGCACCACCGCCATCACGGCGGGTACCTCACCGTTCCCGCCCCGCTGCCCTACCTCGGAGTGGGACTCTGCCTCGGAACCCTTGTCCTTCAGCTCTTCAACTGGTGAAGTTCGCCGAGCCGGCTTCGGTATTGGTTGTGTGAAGATTCGCTCAAGAGCCGGAAGCGGCCCGGCGGCGCGGCACGATGAAGGGATGGATGTCATCTCCCAGGTCGCTTCCGGCGGCGCCGACCCGGGCTATCGCGCCCTGGTTGTCGACGACGAAGCGCCACTGGCCGACGTGGTCGCCAGCTATCTGCAGCGCGATCACTTCGACGTGACGGTGTGCCACACGGGGGCCGAGGCGCTGTCCGTCGCGCGCGAGGTCGATCCCGATGTGGTGGTGCTGGACCTTGGGTTGCCGGGCATCGACGGACTCGAGGTCTGCCGGCAGTTACGGACCTTCTCCGACGCCTACGTCGTGATGCTGACCGCCCGCGACACCGAGATGGACACCATCGTCGGGTTGTCCGTCGGGGCAGACGACTATGTGACCAAACCGTTCAGTCCGCGGGAGTTGGTGGCCCGAATCCGGGCCATGCTGCGCCGGCCCCGCACTGTCGGCGCGGCGGCCGAAGCAGTGCTGCCCGCGCGGGTGTTCGGACCGCTGTCGATCGACGTCGCCAGCCGCCAGGTGTTCCTCGACGGTGTGCCGATCGCACTGACGCGCACCGAGTTCGACCTCCTCGCCGCTCTCTCGTCGCGCCCGGGTGTGGTGTGGAGTCGGCGCCAGCTCATCGAGACGGTATGGGGCGAGCCGTGGGTGGGCAACGACCACCTCGTCGACGTCCACGTCGGACACCTGCGGCGCAAACTCGCCGACGACCCCGCCGACCCCCGCTTCGTGTTCACCGTGCGCGGGGTGGGCTACCGGATGGGCAGCGGCGCGTGACGGCGCCGACGCGGCCGACCGGCTTCGGGATGAGTCGGCGGCTTCTGCTCGCCCAGACCCTGGTCCTGCTGGCCGGAGGGGTCACCACCGGGTTGGTGGCGGCCATGGTCGGGCCTCCGCTGTTCCGCGAACACCTGCACCGGGCCGGGGTGGCTGACGACTCCAATGAGCAGTTCCACGCCGAGCAGGCCTACCAGCATGCCACCGCGCTGTCGATCACGGTGGCGATCACGGTCGCTGCGCTGACCGCGTTCGTGGTCACCGCATACCTCAGCCGGCGCCTGCAACGCTCGCTCGCCGAGGTGTCGGCGGCGGCGTCCGCAGTCGCCGAGGGGCACTACGACATTCGGGTCGCCCCTCCCCGGCTCGGCGACGAATTCGACTACCTGGCAACCGCGTTCAACCGGATGGCCGAGCGCCTCCAAGGCGTGGAGTCGACCCGTCGCCAGTTGTTCGGCGACCTGGCCCACGAGATCCGCACCCCGGTGTCGGTGCTGGAGGCCTATCTCGAAGCCGTCGAGGACGGGGTGAAAACCCTTGACCCGCAGACCATCGCGATGCTGCGCGAGCAGACCGGCCGGCTGGTGCGCTTCTCCGCCGATGCCGCGGCCCTGGCACAGGCCGAAGATGCGCACGCCGCCATCGCACCGCGATGGGTGGATGCCCGCGACCTGCTCGGTGCGGTCAGTGCGACCGTCGCCGACCGCTACGCCGCCAAGGACGTGGAGCTTCGCACCGTTGCCGGTGACGCCGGCCGGTTGTGGGCCGACGGGCAACGGCTCAACCAGGTCCTGGGCAACCTGCTCGACAACGCGCTGCGCCACACACCGGCCGGCGGCAACGTCAGCCTCACCGCCTCCCGGTCCGGCGCCGACGTCGTGTTCACCGTCGCCGACGACGGCGAGGGGATCGCCGCCGAGCATCTCCCGCATATCTTCGAACGGTTCTACCGCGCCGATTTCGCCCGCGACCGGGGGCGCGGAGGTTCCGGGATCGGACTGGCCATCGTCAAGGCGCTGACCGAGGCCCACGGCGGCCAGGTCAGCGTGGCCAGCCGCGGCCCCGGGCACGGCACCACCTTCACCGTGTCAGTTCCGATCCGCACGCCGGCACTGGCGCGGGCCGGCGTCGAGGGCGTCCCGACCGGTTCGTAACCCCTACAGCGAGGTGAGGATCTGGTTCATGGTGTCGATCTCCTTCTGCTGACTGGTCAGGATCGCCTTGGCCATCGCAATGGCCTCGGGGAACTGACCGTCCTTGATCTCGGTCTGCGCCATGGTCAGTGCGCCCTGGTGATGCTTGATCATCCCGGTCAGGGCCAACGTGCTGGCCTCGACGCCGTCGGCGTTCTTCAAGGCCTCCATGTCGGCCTGCGACATCATGCCGTCCATGCCGTCCATGCCGGGCATGTCACCCATGCCGCCCATTCCCGGCATACCGCTCATCGCGGGCATTCCGCTCATCGGCATCCCCCACTGCGTCATCCAGCCCTGCATCTGCTCGATCTCCGGACCCTGGGCGGCCTTGATCTGCGTGGCAAGTTCGACCACCCGCGGGTCGATGCCCTGCTTGGCCAGGATGATGTCGCTCATCTCGACCGCCTGCTGATGGTGCGGGATCATCATGTGGGCGAAGTTCATGTCGGCCTGGTTGTGCGCCGCGGCTTCCGCGGAGGCCGAGGTCTGAGTCGACGCCGCCGCCGACGATGACGTCGCTTCCTTGGTGCCCGAGTTGCTACACGCGCCGATGAGGGCCACCGCGGCCAGCGCAGCCATCCCGGTCGACACAGTCCTTGAATTCCTCACAAACATCCCTTTCCTAGCTAGTTCCACCTTCGCCGTCCAGCCTTCCGGCCCTCGATAGGGCTGTCCTAGCGGTTCTGTGAAGATCCGATAAAGAACCGTGCCTCCGCACCGGCCTGCGAATACCGACCCCGCCTTGCACTGCCGGGCGCCGCGAAGATACTCTCGACTTTAGGTTAGGCAACCATAACTTGAGGAGGCGACGATGACGGGACTGCTGGGCGGGCACTGGGCCGCCGATCTCGCCCTCTCGACGCCGAAAATCTCCGCCCAATTGGTGGGCAGCGGTCTGATCGGGCTGCGCGAGGGCCTGGAAGCCAGCATCGTTGTGATGATCCTGGTCGCCTTCCTGGTGAAGTCCGATCGCCGGGATGCGCTGCGCTGGGTCTGGCTCGGGGTGGGAGCGGCCGTCCTGATGACGATCGCCGTGTTCCTGGGCATCCGCTACGGCGCCTACGGCATCACCGGTCTGACCGCTGAAGCGATCGCCGGCATCGCGTCCCTGGTCGCGGTCACGATCGTCACCTCCATGGTCTTGTGGATGCGGCGCGCGTCGGCGGGACTGTCGGGCGAACTCCGCGCCGGGATGTCGCAGGCCCTGGAGACCGGCGGAGTCGCGGTGGCGATGCTGTCCTTCCTCGCCGTGGGCCGGGAGGGTTTCGAGACTGCACTGTTCATGGTCGGCTATGCCGAAGCCGAAACCGCTTGGCCGCTCATAGGTTTGGTCATCGGCGTCATCGCGGCCGCGGGCATCGCGTGGGCCATGTATGCGGGCGCTGTCCGCATCGACCTCGCGAAGTTCTTCACCTACACCGGGCTGTTCCTGATCATCGTCGCCGCCGGGATCCTGTCCTACGGCATCGGCGCACTGCAGACGGTCGGATGGCTGCCAGGGCATGGCCACCGCGCCTTCGACATCAGCGGATCGCTGGACTGGTCGGCGTGGTACGGCCAGATTCTGCAAGGTGTCGTCAACATCACCCCCACCCCCACGGCGCTGCAGCTGCTCGCCTGGCTGACCTACCTCGTCGTCGTCATTGCACTGTTCCTGCGCACTCGCGGCGGCGGCAGTGCCCGTGAGCCGATGGCCGCTCCCGCGCCGACCAGCGTTTCCGCAACGCCTGCTGCATAGTCCCCGAAAGGTGAACCACGTGATTGAGTACCCCCGTGCCACGGCAACCTCGGCCGCCCTGGCGGCCGTCCTGATCGGCGGCGCGCTCGCCGGCTGCGCCGCCAAGGAAGCCAAGGACACCGCAAAGGCCGAAAACCCAAGCGGCAGTTCGGCTCAGATCACCGTCGACGCCTCCGACAGCGCGTGCACACTGTCGGCCAACCAGGCCGGCACGGGCAAGCGCACCTTCGTCGTCACCAACAACGGCTCCAAGGTGACCGAGTTCTACGTCTACGGCAAGGACGACCGGGTGCTCGCCGAGGCGGAGAACATCTCCCCCGGCCTGCAGCGCTCCCTCGACGTCGATTTCACCGAACCCGGCACCTACCGGACCGCCTGCAAGCCCGGCATGACGGGCGATGGGATCAGCGCCGAATTGACCGTGCGCTGAACGATCAGCCGAATCGGTGGCTGACCAGCGTCCAGCGGTTGCCGTCAGCGTCCCGCCGATAGGACAATTCGCGAAGGGATGCCCGCGCCAGCGCCAGGCCCCGCCCGTTCTCTGCCATCACATCCGGCATGCGAACCGATGCGAGGTCCAGGTCCACCTCAGCGGGCAAACCGTCATCGGTGAACTCGATGTGCACCTGATCGGCGAGCACCCACAGGTCCATCCGGACATGCAGATCCCGACCACGACCCGCATGTTCGATGATGTTGCTGCCGACTTCGGCGGCGGCGATGGTCACTTCGATGCGCGTGGACTCGGGCACTTCGAGGTGCTGCGCCCACGCATTGTCGAGGGTCCGCTGGAGTTCGGCGAGAAAATCCGGGCTTGCGGCGAGCGTGGCTCCGGCCCTGGGGTTGGCCAGCATCCAGAACGGCTTTCCCACCGATGTGCCGGCTGACCGGAGACGCTTGGCGAGATCGCGGTAACGCCGACCGTGAACACGGTCGCGCAGGATGGTCCACAGCACCCGGAAACCGTCCCGGATCGCGTTCAGATTGGTCTCGCCGAAGTACCGGTCGTACTCGTAACTCGGCACCTCGATGATGATGGCCTTCGCGAAGGCGAAGCGGCCGATGATCATCGTTTCGATCTCGAAGCCGTCGCCGGTCTGTGGATCTTCCGCGGCGGGGTCGGGCAGGCAGAGCACCGGGAGTTGATCGGCCCAGAAGGCGTTGAAGCCGTAGCACAGGTCACTGAAGCGGGTCCCGGTCATCCCGCTGGCCAGGAGGTTGAGTCCGCGGTTGCCCAGGGAGCGGAACTGGGTGATGTCCTGGCTGCCGCCGCCGGCGGAGAATCGGCTGCCTTTGGCAAGGTCGGCGCCCCGGGTGAGGGCTTCGACGAAACGGGGGATCTCGTGCGGATCCGCCGATCCGTCGATGTCGAAGGTGACGATGACGTCGCCGTTGACCTCATCGAACCCGCACACCAGGGCATTGCCCTTCCCCTTGCGGGTTTGGTAGATGACCCTCGCCGAGGGCAGTGCCTCCACCGCGGCGCGGGCCGACTCGTGGTCGTCCTCACTGACGACGACGATGACCTCGAAGAAGCTGCTCAGGTACGGCAGGATCTCGCGAATATTGTCGGCCTCGTCCTTCGCCGGCACGACGACGCTGACCCGCGGGTGCGGCGGTCGGAGGCCGCGCCGGCCAAGCGCACGGTCGCCGGCGTAATCGAATTCCAGCGTGGCCGTCGTGGGACCGAATGTGGACTCGGTGAGTTCGGCGGTCATCAGTGCAGTCCCTCCGGATGTGAATCACCTACGTGACTACCCCGGAATCGTAATCGTCGTTCCGACCCGACGTCGGTTTGCAGTGGGTTATCGGCGAATCACGGCGCCCGGCTTGTGGGCGCGCTCAGGCCGGGGGTTGAGCCGCTTTCGAGACAACGTAGAGCTTGTAGTCACCCTGCCATGCGGACAGGAATGCGCCAATCGGCACCTTCATGCCTGCCCCCTCTGCGGGCCCGCTGTCATTCAGGTACACCATTCCTGCCTTGGCATCCACCTCGATTACCGCCACCAGGTGGTTGGATTCCGTGTAGCTGGGGGTGTCAGACGCTCTAAGGTCAGCGGCGGTCCAGAGGGCGTTGCAGTTGACTCCGAGCATCGCTGCTTTATCTTGAGCCAGTGCCGCTTCCAGGTCGCTGAGAGCCCGCTGACCGTCCTGATACTGCGTGGTGACGACAGAGACGCCCAATTTCGTCGTCATCAACTGCACGACATCGTCATTGGCGATGGCATTCGGGGTGTTTTCGTCGAGGTACATTTTGTTGCCCGGGTAGTAGACGCTGTCGGTTTTCTTCGCCAGGTCGATCATGTCGGCCTGCGACGGCCCCGTCTGCTTCAGGACCTGCCTGACCGTCATCGCCCCTGCCATCAGTGTGCAGTTCTCGTAGCTCTGCTTCTCCCACCATTCCGCGTTGGCGGGATCGCCGTATTCTCCCGTTCCGGGAACTGTGACGGCGATTTCCTTTGTGATGGTGTCGGTTTGGGCTACGCCCACACCGACGGCGATGGCGTGCAGTTGCTTTTGGACCGAGCCCAGCAGCCCGGGCAGCTTGGCGTTGGCTCCGTTGTCGACGGTGACGGTGAAATGATCGGTGATACCGGGTGCGACCAGGGCCGCATCAGGGGTATAGATGTACGCGCCGTTCCCAGCCAATTTGAGCTCGCCGTACTTCGGTTTAGTGCTGAGCGTGTAGGTCGGGCCGTACCCGTTGTTGCTGTCGCCGTTGAGATTACCGGTGATCTGCTTACCGACACCGCTGGCGGGGCTCTGGGTGGGTGTCACGCTGGGCGCACGGTTGAAGAAGACATACGTGAGCCGGCGGGCGAGGTCGGAGGGCTTGGATGCGCCCGCAGTCCACTCCAGCGACGATGGGGCGGGCTGCGCATCGGAGCCGGGCGCACCGGCCTTGCCGTTGGCGCCGGCAACGCCGTCGGTGCCGGCCTTGCCGTTGTCACCCTTGGCCGTGCCACCGAGACCGCGGGCACCGCCGCTGCCGCCGAAGCCACCGGATCCGCCGCCGGCACCGCGATCAGCCCCGCCGACACCTCCGACGCCGCCGTCACCGCCATTACCGCCAACGCCGCCGGTGGCGGGGGGGTCGCCACCCTCGGCCAGACCGCCCGTGCCGCCCGCACCGCCGAAACCACCGACACCACCGACGGCGCCTGGCTTGGTGGGCGAGCCGGCACCGCCAGCGCCTCCGCGACCACCGTTACCGCTGGGGTTGACGGGACCGCCCGTCACGCCGCCGTCACCGCCGGTGCCGCTGATGCCACCGGCGCCCCCGTCGCCGCCGACTCCGGCAGCCGAGGTGTCCGTGGCGGCCCCGCCCAGACCACCCGATCCGCCCGTACCGCCTTTGCCGCCGGCACGGCCCGTTGTCTCGTATTCGCCGCCTTTGCCGCCGTTCCCGCCGGCGCCACCCTTGCCGCCGGCACCGCTGGCGCCGGCAGAGCCATCCGACGAGATCAGGAAGAGGTAGCGGCCCTCTCCGGCGTCACCGCCGCGGGCGCCCCCGGCACCACCGGCGCCGCCGTTGCCGCCGGCACCACCGGGGCCGCCGGCGCTGCCGGGGCCCGTCGCTGCGTCAGCGCCCTTGCCGCCGTTGCCGCCGACCCCGCCGGAACCACCGCTACCGCCCGCACCGCCGGCCCCGACGACCCAGCTGCCCGCACCGCCGTTTCCGCCGCTCCCGCCGATGTAACCAGCGTGACCACTGCCGCCGTCCGCACCGGGGTTTGATCCGTTGATGCCGACACTTCCGGTCCGGCCGATCCCGCCGGCACCGCCATCTCCGCCCCTGCCGAAGACAGACAGCGCACCGGTGCCTCCGCCGTTACCGCCGGCACCGGTGCCGGCGCCGCCCTTGCCGCCGGCACCGCCGTTGCCCGTCCAGAGTCCGCCGTAACCACCGGCGCCACCCCTGCCGCCTTGTTGCGGTCCGGCGCCACCTTCCCCACCGGCGCCGCCGTTGGCGAAGAGCGAGAAGAGTCCGCCGCGGCCGCCGGTGCCGCCGGCACCGCCGTTGCTCGCGAGGCCGCCGGCCCCGCCGTTTCCGGCGGTGCCCCAGAGCGAGAGCAATCCGGTGTTGCCGCCATTGCCGCCATTGCCGCCGGTGGCCCCCTCGGGTATCGAGTTCGCCCCGGCTCCGCCGCTGCCGCCGTTTCCTAGGAACAACCCGCCACTACCGCCCTTGCCGCCGGGGTTGCCGCTGTTGGAGACTGCGGCCCCACCGTTGCCGCCCTTGCCGAACCAGCCCGCCGAACCGCCGTTACCCCCGCCAAAGCCATTGCCGCCCTTGCCGATCAGACCGGATGTTCCGCCGTTGCACGTGCTAGGGCAATCACCGGCCACGCTGCCGTAGCTGTAGCCGTCACCGACCAGAATGCCCGCGTCGGGGTGATCCGCGGTGCCGTTACCGATGAAGATTCGCGCAAAGCTGGAACGGCGATCGGAACTCGGCTCCCCGATCGCTGTCCCTGCCGCGGCTGCGGTCGCCGATGTCCCGGCTTTGCTGACCACGTAGAGCTTGTGGTCGCCCTGCCACCCGCTCAGAAATGCGCCGATCGGCACTTTCATGCCCGCGCCATACGAGGGCCCACTGTCGTTGAGAACCAGCATTCCGTTCTCGGCATCCACATTGATGACCACCACCATGTGGTCGGCATCGGTGTAACTGGGCGTGCCGGTAGTGGAATAGACATCGCCGACCTGGGCCGAACCAGCCTCGGCGCGATAGGTCCCGGCGGCAGTCCAGATGACGTCGCTGTTGACACCCACCATCACTGCTTTGCCCTGGGCCAGCGCCGCTTCGATCGCGCTCAGAGCGCGCACGCCGTCCTCACGCGTCGGCCCGAATTCCACTGTGTCGACGGTGACGTTCAACGTGTTCTTCATCAACTCCACGACATCGCCGGCGGCGATACCGTGCTTGATGTCATCGGCGAGGTACATCTTGGTACCCGGGTTGACGACGCTGTCCGCAGCCTTCGCCAGTGCGACCATGTCGGCCTCGGTCTTCGTCTTTCCGGTGACCTGAGCGACCGCCATCTGCCCCGCCATCAGGGTGGTGTTGTAATAGCTCTGCTTCGCCCACCATTCCGAGTTGGCAATGTCGCCGTATTGACCGCCATTCTCCCCGGAGGGGGACACCGTGACGGTGACTTCCCTTGTGACGGTGTCGGGTTGGGCCGCGCCCAGCCCTATTGCGATGCCGCGCAGCAGTTTCTGAGCCGCGCCCAGCAGACCAGGGTTCGCGGCGGCGGGCGCTTCCGTAACGGTGACGGTGAATTGATCGATGATGCCGCGTCCCACCAGGTTCGGATCCGGTGTGTAAGTGAATTTGCCCTTCTCAACCCAGCTGAACTCGCCGTATTTCGGTTTGCTGACGAGTTTGTAGGTAAGCGCGAGGCCATTGTCGCTCTGGGCATCGAGATCGCCGGCGACCTGCCCACTCTTGCCGTTCGAGGGACCGACATCCGGGTTCACCACCGGTGCCCGGTTGAAGAAAATGTAGGTGAGGATGTCGGCCGGGCCGGTGGACGCAGTCTGCACCGCCGCGGTGGCGGATCCCTGGGGAACGCTGACCGCCGGAACCAACGCTCCGGTTCCGGCTTCTTCAGCGGGGTCGGGCTCTCCGTTGTCGCCACCCTTGCCGCTCTGGCCAGGAACTCCATTCGCGCCGGCTTTGCCGCGTCCACCACCAAGGCCGCCAGTGCCGCCAGTGCCGACCGCACCGGCGGTGCCACCGAAACCGCCCGTCCCGCCGCCGGCGCCGCCGTCAACTCCACCCGGCCCACCGCGCCCGCCGTCTCCTGCCGCGCCGCCAACGGCGCCACTGCCACCGGCTTTGTCTATCGCTCCCGTGCCACCCTTGCCGCCGGTGCCGCCGGTGCCACCCGTCCCGCCTTTGCCGCCATCCCCGGCAGACGCGGTTTCCGTGCCGATACCTCCGGCACCGCCGACCCCGCCCCTGCCGGCACTTCCGGCGCTGCCGCCGGTGCCGCCGCCGCCTGGGCCGCTCGGGCCACCGGTGCCGCCGATGCCGCCGGTGCCGCCGTCACCGCCGTCGGCGCCGGGTGACACGGCCGTCGCGTCACCGCCGGTGCCGCCGTCGCCGCCCAAACCGCCGACGCCACCCTTGCCACCTATCCCCTTGGGGTCATTGGTCGCACCGCCGTTGCCGCCTGTTCCGCCGACACCGCCCTTACCGCCGGCGCCACTGCTGCCGGCACGGCCATTCGACGCGATGACGAAGAAGTAGCCGCCGACACCGGCCTCGCCACCCCGGGCGCCGCCCGGGCCGCCGTCACCGCCAGTGCCACCGGCCCCGCCATCGACGCCATTGCCCTTCTCGGCAGGTAGGCCCTCTTCAAGTTGGCCATTGGCGCCTTGGCCGCCGTTGCCGCCGCCACCGCCGCCACCGCCACTGCCGCCGAAGCCGCCGCGACCGAGGATGAAACTGCCCGCACCGCCGTTTCCGCCGCTGCCCCCTGCTTCACCATCTTGACCAGCGCCGCCGTTGGCGCCGGCCTTCGACCCGTTGATGCCGACATCCCCTGGCTTGCCACCGCCACCGGCACCGCCGTCGCCGCCCCGGCCGAACAACGACAGCAATCCGGTGCCGCCGCCAGTCCCACCGTCACCGCCACCACCGCCGCCCTCGCCGCCGTTACCGCCATTGCCCGTCCAGAGTCCGCCGGCCCCGCCGGCCCCGCCCTTGCCTCCGTCGAATGGTCCGGTCCCACCTGCCCCGCCGGCACCGCCGTTGGCGAAGATCGACAGCAATCCCCCACTGCCGCCGTCACCGCCGGCCCCGCCATAACTGGCGCCGCCACCGACACCGCCGTTGCCGCCTGCGCCCCAGATCGAGAGCAACCCCGTGTTGCCGCCACGCCCGCCGTCACCACCCGTTGTCGGATGGGGGATCGAGTCTCCGCCGGCTCCCCCGTGGCCGCCGTTGCCGACGAACAACCCACCGACGCCACCGACGCCGCCCTTGCCGCCGTTGGCCCCCGCCTGAGACAGATTCCGGACCCCGGCCCCGCCGTTGCCGCCGTTACCGAACCAACCGGCCGCACCGCCGTTGCCACCGCCGAAGCCGTTGCCGCCGTTACCGATCAGGCCACTGTTGCCGCCCTTGCAGGACCCGGTCGGACAGGTCTGGGCGGTCCAGCTGTAGCCGTTGCCCCACAGGATGCCCGCATTCGGGTTGTCCGCGGTGCCGTCGCCGATGAAGATGCGGGTGAGCGACCCGATGGCCGCCGCGCGCGGCGAGCCCACTGCCGCTGAATCGATCAGCGGGATGCCAGCCGCCGGGTCCAGGGGTGCACCGCTGGTGATCGCCGCAGCCGCCGCGGTGCGCGAAGCCTTGCCGAACTCACGACGACTGAACGCCAACGCCGTCCACGCCAGCGGTGTCGCTGCCGGGGCATCACCGGTACCGGCCGACGCCAGCCAGGCCAGCAGATTGCCGCCCAGCCCACTGACTCCACCGGAGGCCGCCGGACGCGGTGCCGCGGTGATCACCGGTGCGGCCGCCACCGCAGCCGACGCGGTGACAACCGGCCGCACTACCTCCGGCCTGAAGGCCGAGAGTGTGGAGGAATCCGAGGAATTCACCGAGGAGTTGGACCGGTCGTACACCGGCAGCTCCGTGGCCAAGGAAGCCGGCAATCCGGGGGAAAGCGACCCCACTAGCGGTGAGGTGACAACGGGACGGGCGGTCGTGCTCGCGCTACCGGTGCCCGCGGGGAGGGCAGTGAGCCTGGCGGGCTCGTCAAGGGGCTTGTTGTCCTGCAAGGACGCGTCGGAGCCGCCGCCCCGCAGGCCCACCGAGGGGCCGCTGTCGGAACCCGACGTACCCGACGAGCCGCCCCGAGACGACCGTGCCGTTGAGGGCTTTTCGCCGGAGCCGGATCCGGCGGTGGACGCCCCGGTCCGGGAGGTGCCCGGATGCGCCGGTCGCGATGCCCGCGTCGTGTTCGACGAGGCCGAATCCGTCGAACCCGCCGAACCGGACGTGTCCGCAAACGCCCACGCCGGCATGACCCACGCATTCAGGCCCACACCCAGCGCGATCGCCAAGGCACCGACTCGACCGACATAAAGATCTGATGACCGCACTGGATTCCCCTCTCCGGGATCACGCGGGAGGCGGCGTGGCCTCCTCAGTCTTGCGTAAGTGGAGTTACGCCGAACCCAGAGATGGTCACGGATAGAGAGGACTTTGGACCTTTCCTGCACGCGCCGGGCAGCGGCAGCGGTGTTCCTGCCGTGTCAGTCGAAATTCAGCTCGATCAGCGAGCAGTCGTCCTCGAAGGCACCTGTCGGCGTCAGGGCCTGCAGTTCGCCGACGAGTGACTCAAGGGACCAGGTCGACGCCCCGGCGAGACGCTTGGTGAGGTCCCTGAAATCGTGCACCAGGAACTGGCGGTCGTCCGCGAGGGTGATCTCATGTGCGCCGTCGCTGTAGATGAGGATGCGGCAACCCTTCGGCACGACGTAACTGCTGGAGCTGAACTCGGTGTCGGCGAACATCCCCACCGGGGTGGCGAGGGTGGACAGATCCGTGACCGAGACAGTGCCGTCGGCGGCGGAATCGAAGGCGAACGCCGGCGGCGCCCCGGCACTGGCGTAACGCAGGGTGCGGGTGGATGACTGGTAGATGCCGTACCAGATGGTGAAGTAGTGATCGCCCTGATCGCCCATCTGGAACAGGCGGTTCAATTCGGCCAGCGCCGCCTCCGGCGCCGCCATGGTCTCGACTCCCAGGGATCCCGAGCGCAGCATGTTGTGCACCGACACCGACAGCAACGCGGGTTCGATGCCGTGGCCGGAGACGTCGATCAGATAGACCAGCAGATGGTCGTCGTCGATCCAGGTGTAGTCGAAACAGTCGCCGCTGAGTTCACGGGAGGGCAGGTAACACGATGCGATGTTGACCCGTCCGCCAAGACCCTTGGGCATGATCGACGCCATATAGTCGGCGGCACTGCGCAATTCGGCCGCCAGCCGGTCGCTCTTCAGCTGAAGTCGTTGCGCCAGAAGGCGATTCTGTTCATCACCCTGCTTGAGCCGCTCGCGGGTGTGCACCTCTTCGGTGATGTCGATCATCTGGGAGGCCAAATGCTCCACCCGTCCGTTCTCGTCGCGAACACAGTTCACGGCCAGGTCCGCCCAGATCCGATAGCCGTCGGCATGGATGTACTGCTTGACGAGTCGGTAGGAGTCCAAACGGCCGTCGAAGACGGCCTTGCGCGCATCCTCACCCACGTCCAGAAACTCCGGCGGGGTCAGGTCCTGCCACTTTTTTTGCAGCAACGTCTCGGCGTCGTAGCCGAGGAATTCGCAGAGCGCGGGGTTGACCTCCAGGAACGTGCCGTCGGGAGCCAGCAGGCACATGCCGACGGCGGCGGTGTCCATCGCCCGGCGGTAGCGGGCGTCGGCCCGGGCCTGCTGCCGGCGAGCCTTCTCGGCCTCCTGCTGGGCGGCCACCTCGTCGTCGATCAGGCGAAGCACGGCGGTGACCCCGTCCTGGCGGCCATCGGCGTCATAGAACGCTGTGCCGTGCATGTGGGCCCAGTGGATGACGCCGTCCACCGAGATCACCCGCAGCCGTTCCTTGACCATTCCACCTGCCAGTGCCTTCGCGAGTCTGGCGGCTGCGGCCGGCCCGTCCTCCGGGGGGACCGCTTCTCTCGCTTTGCGGCCTATCCAGTATTCGGGCGGCGCACCCAGCGCTTTCTCGACGGATGGGGAAACCCAGGTGATCGTGCCGCTCGAGTCGACGCGGAGTACGACGTCGGCGATGTTCTCGGCGACCAGCCGGTAGCGTTCGGTCGCCTCGATGGCGGTTGTGACGTCGACGATCTGGGAGATGAAGTGCTCCACCTGACCGTTCTCGTCGCGCATGCAACTGACTGCCAGATCGCCCCAGATCCGATGCCCGTCGGCGTCGATGTACTGCTTGAGCATCCGGTAGGAGTCGGACCGGCCGTCCAGAATGTCGTTGACATTCTTCAGATCCGCCTCCAAGAACTCCGGTGCGGTCAGTTCCTGCCAGGTCTTACTTGTCAACGTCGTGGCGTCGTAGCCGAACAACGCACAGAGTGCGGGGTTGACCTCGACGAAGCCGCCGTCCGGGGCGATCAGGGCCATGCCGATGGCGGCGCTGTCCATCGAGCGGCGAAAGCGTGCGTCGGACAGGGCCTGTTGCCGCCGCGCCTCTTCCACCGCGCGCTCGGTGGCCACGTCGTCATCGGCCAGGCGCAGCGTGATGATGAATCCGTCGAGGCGGCCGTCGGCGTCGTGGAAGGGCTTGGAGTGCGCGTCAATCCAGTGGCTGGCGCCATCGACGGCAATCAGCTGGATCCGCTGCTGGACCGTGCCCCCCGCGGTGACCGTCGTGAGCCGGTCGTCATGGGCCGCAAGGCCTTCCGCCGGAATGGCTACCCGTAGTTCCTGACCCACCCAGTACTCCGGTGGTGCGCCCAGCACCTCCTCGACCGACGGAGACACCCAGACGACTTTGCCGTCGCGGGCGTGCAGAACCACGTCGCTGGAGTTCTCGGCGATCAGGCGGTACCTGAGCTCGGAGTCCTCGATGCGCTGCGCGGCCTCGAACTGCCCGGTGACATCCCGCCAGGTGACGGCGAGCAGGTCGGCACCGGCCCGGGTGGCGCGGAGGTCGTACCGGCAGGCATTGCCGGTGATCCCGTTGAAGAACGGGCAGTCGTCCAGGACGACCGCCTGCCCATCCTCGAGGCACTGGATGTATTGACGGTGGAGGTCGGAGCCCTTCAGGTTCGGTGAGAACTCAAGCTGGGTGCAGCCGACCAGATCGCTCTCCGCACGCCCCAGATAGTCGCAGCCGGCCCGGTTGACGCCGAGATAGCGGAAGTCGACCACGTGCCCGTCCGGCCCGCGGACCGCCTCCAGGAGCACCTGGGGATCGAGCATGCTGTCGGCGCTGGCCCGCAACAGGGCACGGAGGTCCGCCTCGCGATCACGTTCGACGGCGATGCCGATCACCCCCTGAAATGCTCCCGTCACTGCCCCGTTGACCTCCGATACCCAAACTTAGCCCAGCGAACCATGCGGTCCGGGAAGGCGCATCCGATGCACGCTAGAGCGTGACCGGGGCGACCGCCCTCAGGAACTCGAGCTGATCGGCGATCACCGTGGTGAACAACGGCTCCAGGTAGACATCGAAGTGGTGGCCCGGATAGCTCTTCAGCGTCGCTCGAGCCATGCGGCTGGCCGCCTTTCGGGCCGCGCGGGTGGGCGTCAGGGTGTCGTCGCTGGCGACCTGGATCAGCGCCGGGCACGTGACCCCCGCGGCGTGCCGGATCGGTGAGTACAGCCCGATCCGCAGAACGATGCGCGCAGCAACGGTGATCGGGAAGTCCCCCAGCGTCATCCCGTCGGCGGCGGCCATCCGCTCCAGGGCGGGCCTGGCGTCCGGGGTCGCCATGATCGAGCGGGTGCCGGGCGCACCGATGGAGTCGAGATAGCGCGGTGCGCGGTGGAGCAGAGCACGCCAGGTATCCGCGAATGCGGCGGGCAGCAGACGCGCGGCGTGACGCATACCCGTGGCACGAGTGGCGGCGATCCCATCGACATGGGGTACCTGCGCGATGATCGCCGTCAGTGCCGCGCCGGTGCCGGCCACGGTGATGACGTGGCCGCCGGACAACGAGGTGCCCCAGCCGACGACGCGCTGCGGGTCCACCCCCTCGAGGGTGCGGGCCCAACCGATGGCGGCACGCCAGTCGTCGAGTTGTGCTGCGACGTCGAGCAGTTGACGCGGCCGGCCGTCGCTGTCGCCGAAGTAGCGGTAGTCGAACACCACCACCACGTAGCCCGCGGCGGCGAACCGTTGGGCGTAGGCGGGCAGCCGAAGCGCACGGATGCAGCCGAAGCCGTGCGCCATCACGATCACCGGCACCTTCTCAGCCGCCGGCGCCGCAGGCCGGAACACCCAAGCGGCGCAACGGATACCGCGGGAGTAGAAGGCGCGCTCCGAGCGGACCGGAGGCAGGTGCGGTACTTCGCTCAGACCGGGACCACTTCCGACACGATCGTCAGCTCGAAGCTATTGCTCTGCCATGCGGTCAGGAAGTTGCCGATCGGCACCGCCATGTCCTGACCGAACTCGGGACCGCTGTCGTTCATGTACACCAAGCCCTTCGGGAGGTCCACTGCGATCACCACGGCCTCGTGGTCGGGGTCGGAATAGTTCGGCACTGCCGACGGCTTGTCCTCGTCGGCGGCGCTCCAGACCAGGGCGGCGTTGACGGTGACCATGGCCGCGTGCCCCATCGCCAGTGCCGCCTCCAGGTCGCGGAGCGCTATCTCGCCGTCCTGAGCCGTTGAGGGAGAGTTCGAGTCGGGCACCAGGGCCCCCGGCGCCCCAGACCCCGGGTTCGGCTTGCCCGGCGCCCCGGACCCCGGGTTCGGCTTGCCCGGCTTGCCGTTCTCATCTGTTCCGCCGTATGTCCTGGTGGTCGCGCTGACGTCAAAAACCCGGTTCATCAGCACCACGGCATCCCCGACCTCGACACCATCCTCGATGTTCTGGTCCAGGTACATCTTGCTGCCCGGATTGACGACGCTGTCCGTGCGCTTCGCCAGTGCGACCATGTAGTCCTCGTCTGGGGTGTCGAGTTCGTTATTGATCTGGCGGATTGCCATCGCCGTCGCCATCAGCGTGCAGTTGAAATAGGACTGCTTACCCCAATAGACCGAGTTGTCCCGGTCGCCGTAATAGCCGGTGCCGGAGATGGTGAGGTCGATCGTCTCCTCGATGGTGTCGGGCTTGGCCAATCCCAAGCCGACGGCGAGGTTGTGCAATGCGTCCTGCACCATGCCGGCCAGCCCCGACATCTGAGCGTTGGCACCGTTGTTGACCGTCACGACGAACGAGTCGGTGATCCCAGGCGTCACCAACGCGGAGTCGGGCGTGTAGGTGTACAGACCGCTGGTCTCGTTCAAGTCCAGGATGCCGTATTTCGGTTTGGTGGTGACCGTGTAGGTCGGGGCGAATCCGTTATTGCTCTCGCCGTTGATGTCTCCGAAGATCACCTTCCCATCAACGGTCGGCGGGCTCTGGGTGGGCGCCGCACTCGGGGCGCGGTTGAAGAAGATGTAGTTGAGCTGATCGGTGATGTCGGTGAAGATCGACTGCGGGCTCGCGGCCTGCCCCGTCACCACAGCGGCCTCGGCTGAGGCCGCCGCAGCCGCCACCAACGAACGGGCGAGGACGGCTGCTGCCGGCGCAACGGAGCCGGTGTTACCGGGGTTGCCGTTCTCCCCGTAGTTGCCGTCTTTTCCGCGCTCACCACCGACGGGCGTTCCACCCTTGCCGCCCGCACCGCCTTCACCGGCGTCGCCACCGGTGCCGCCGCCGGCCCCGCCAGTGCCGCCGTCGCCACCGGTGCCGCCGTTGGTCCCATCAGCGCCGTAGAGACCCTTACCGCCGGTACCACCCGTGCCGCCCGCCCCGCCGGCGCCGCCCTCGCCGGCGTCCTCGGTGGCCGTGCCGGCACCGCCGGTGCCGCCGGTACCACCCGCGCCGGCGTTGCCGGCCTTCCCGCCGAGCAGGCCGGGATCGGCGTTCGTGCCGCTCTGACCGCCGGTGCCGCCTACTCCGCCATCCCCGCCGGTGCCACCGGTGCCGGCGGCAGAGGTGTCCGTGGCAGCGCCGCCGGTACCGCCGATGCCACCGGGCCCGCCGTTGCCGCCTGTCCCGCCGCGCGCGGACCCGGTGATATCCAGCGTGTCGCCACCGGAACCGCCACTACCGCCGTCCCCGCCCTCTCCACCGGATCCGACGCCGCCATCGACACCGTCGGACTTGACGACGAACAGATACCGACCGGTGCCGCCGAGGCCGCCCTTCGCGCCGCCCGGGCCGCCCGCGCCGCCGATACCGCCGTTACCGCCGGGGTCGCCAGTACCAAAAACGACGGCGTGACCGTCGGCGCCGGCGCCACCGACGCCACCCGCGCCTCCGGTGCCGCCCTCGCCACCGGCGCCACCGACCCCGAAGATCCAGCTTCCGTTGCCGCCATCGCCGCCGTTGCCGCCGATCAAGCCGGTTCCGCCGGTGGAACCGTTGTCGCTGGGGTTACGCCCGCCCACGCCGGCCCTACCGATTTGCCCGGTGCCGCCGTCGCCGCCGGCACCGCCGCCCCCGAACACCGAGAGCCACCCGACGTTGCCGCCGCTACCGCCGTCACCTCCACCGATGCCACCGTCACCGCCCGCGCCGCCACTTCCCGACAGCAGGCCACCGGCACCGCCGCTTCCGCCCTTGCCCCCAACCGGGCCCGCGCCACCGACTCCGCCGGCACCGCCGTTGGAGAACCCCGCCAGGAAACCGGCGCTGCCGCCGGCGCCGCCAAGCCCGCCGGTGCTGGCGCGGCCGCCGTCACCGCCGTCTCCTCCGGTGCCGCCGATCGACAGCAATCCGGTGCCGCCGCCGGCGCCGCCGGCCCCGCCGGTGGAACCCGAGGGGATCGCGTTGCCGCCGGTGCCGCCGGTGCCGCCGTTGCCGCTGAACAGCCCTCCGCTGCCGCCGCGCCCGCCGGCGCCGCCGGTGACTGGGACCGGAGTCTCAATGTTGCCCATCATGACGCCGGCGTCACCGCCGGCACCACCGTTGCCGAACAAGCCGGCCGCGCCGCCGTTGCCACCGGTGGTGGCGACTGCGGCCCCTTCGCCGCCCGCGCCACCAGCCCCGCCGGCGCCCCAGATCAGGCCGCCGCGTCCGCCATCCCCACCATTGAGGACATCGTCAGGGAGGACGCGCCCGACACCGTCGCCGCCCTTACCGCCGTTGCCGAACAGGCCGGCCGCGCCGCCTTTGCCGCCGTTGTAGCCGCTGCCGCCGCTCCCCACCATGCCGCCGTTGCCGCCCTTGCACGTAAAGGTCGGGCAGTCGTCAGCGACGGTGCCGTAGCTGTAGCCGTCGCCCCAGATGATGCCGGCGTTGGGATTGTCGGCAGTGCCGTCGCCGAAGAAGATCCGCACGATGCCGGCGAAGGGGTCAGCGGTCAGCGCCGCCGGTGGCGAGACCATCTGGGTCGGATTGACCGGCGCCCCAACGCTTATCGTGGCGGCGGCCGCCGACGTACGCCAAGCGGATCCCAGCTCCCGGCGGGTGTACGCCAGCGCCGTCCACGCCAACGGCGCCGCCGCCGGGCCATCACCGGTGCCACCGGAGGCCAGCCAGTCCAGCAGATGTCCGGCCAGACCGTTGACCGCAGCCGTCGCGGCAGCCGGCCGCGGGGCCGCGGTGATCACCGGTGCCGCTGCGGCGGCCGGAACCACCGCCGACGTGACGTCATTGCCGACCGCGGCCGCCGGCCGCACAGCATTGTCGACCGCGGCCGCCGGCCGCACAGCGGGCGCCACGGGCGCGTTGTCGACCGACGGCACGGACGTCGGAGACGACTCCGCCGCCGACGGGGTCTCAATGCCGGAGGTGCCGGCTGCTGCTTCAGAGGTGGGATCGGAGATCACCGAGGAGGGTGGGTTGTCGGAGCCACGACGACGGGTCTTGGTCTCCGTTGCCGCCGCCGCACCGGAGGTACCGCCCCGCACACCCGACCGCGACGTTCCCGCATGCGTGCCCGGGCGCGACGGCCGCGCCGAATTCGCCGACCCGGAATCCGCCGACTCGGAATCCGCCGAGCCCGCCGATCCGGTCGAACCGGTCGTATCGGCAGACGCCAACGCCGGCATCAGCCACGCGGCCGCACCCACGCCCAGCGCGACCGCCAAAGCACCAACCCGGCCCACGCACACATCGGATGAACTCATCGCAACCCCCGCTTACCGATAGCGCCGTGATCGACGCGCATTCCGCACGCCCCTGTCTGGGCGAACCGCCACCATGTCACCGCCACAGCCCGCGCACCACGCTCGAAGGGCCCTAGCCATCTAATTAAGGCCCAACGTCACCCAACCGCAGGGACTTTCGGCCCCGTCGACGCGCCCGGATCGCCGGCGCGCGGGTGATCGTGCTCGTCGCCGACCTCACCCGAGGTGCGATGGCCGACGTCTGCGTCGTGACCACCGACTCCGCCGAGGGGACGCACCTATCGACTGAATATCTGCCTGCCGCAAGCGAAAAGGGGTTTGAAAAGCGCTGCGCGCGAAACCATGGCCACTTCGTTCATTGTCGCCGGTTCGATTGTCGGAATGCTCATCCTGTTGGGCTTATTCATTACGTTCACCCACGCCTGACCGGCGGTTGCCAAACCCTCAGGACACCGTGACGTGGACGTGGTTGAAGTGATTCGCCACCCGCCACAGCGTGTACACAACGCCGAACCGTCCTGCCTGTCCTTGGACATCGGCGTTGATGGCATCACCCAGAGCCATGTCCGAGCCGATCATGATGTCGATGGCGTGACCGCTGGGGTGATCGGGAAGCGGATCCGACCGCACGCCGCCGATGGACTGGACACCGGGGTAAGCGTTGATGATGTACGCCGCCAACGCCCTGGCGTTCGGGACCAGACCGCCCATCCCGACCGTCGGAACGGCGCCACCCAACACGGCCTGCTCAGCGGCGGGAGACATGGCATAGCTCGCCGTGCCCGCCAAGTCGTCTCCGATGACGGCAGCCGTCGCGACTTCCGCGGCCGCTGCGAAGTTCTCAGCCTCGTCGCGGATGGTCGACTGCGCCCTGACCACGGTGAGCGAGGCCGGATCGTCGGGGTGCTTATTGTCGGGTCGGGCTGGTTGCCCGGCTTGGGCGGGTTTTTCAGCCTGCTGGCGCGACTGACTGCGATGTGACCCCGCGTCCTGGCCCGTATCGGCGTACGCCGTGCAACTCAACGTCGTGCAGAGTGCCGTGAGTCCGACGACCGCACCGACCAATCGCGCGCGCAGCAGCGATTTCGCCACGAACGTCGGGGGCAACTTCACGAATGCGCATCCTTTGACCGTTGAGTTCAGGTACGACTCGGCATCAAATCACAGGGTCCCCGCGATGACGCGGATTTAACGGCTAAAGGAATCTGAGCAGGGAGTGATCCCCGCGCAGGTACAGATACGTCGCCAACGCAATCAGTGCCCCGAAGGCCGCCAGCGAGATCACGCCCGCCCGCCGGTCCGTCGCGGCGGTCAGCGCCTGGGCCATCTCGTGTCTGTTTCGGCGGCTTGCCACCACCGTGTATCCCATCGCGGCCAGGATGTAGAGCATCGAAAGGAGATAGAGCAGATCCAGCATCGTGAGGTATTCGACAGACGGCAGGCTGGCGTCGGCAGTCCATTGCAGGGCCACCATCGTCAGCATCGCGGTGACACCGATCCCCGTTCGCGCCTCCTCCAGACGGGCGGGCAGCACGTAGATCAGTGAGGTGATGAGGATGACGATGAAGATCGGCAGGATGATCTTCACGAGGTAGGGCAACACGTTTCGTTTCGCCGGGATCTCGATCACGATGCAGGAGTAGGGGATGTCGGCCGGAGCGGAGGTGTCGCCGAAATCGGTTTCGTAGGCGTGGTCCAGGATGAACAAAGTCGGAGTCCCCAGGGAAAACCCCGGGATTGACATCAGCAGAGCTTTGTTGATCGAGATGGGCTTCTTGTCCGGGACGTATTCCAGCTTGCGAACATCGGAGCGTTCATCTTTGAGCGCCACCCGCAAAGTCTGGGTGTCGAACGGGTACTCCTGAAGAAGAAGCTTCCTGCTGAAAACTCCCTGGAATCTCAACAGCTGGTACTTATTGCCGTCAGGGAGGTCGACTGGCGCGTCATACAGCGGCTTGCCCACAACTCCGCCCGTCGACGAGGTGGTGGTGTTCTGAAATCCGTTGGACGTCATCGTCTCGACAGTGGCCGCGGGGTTGATGTCGGGGTTCTTCCAACGGAACCACAGATAGAAGTCCAGCGTGAAACTCTCGGACTCCAGGTCGATGTTCTGAATGTCTTTGATGAAGGCGCCGACGACGACCTTGTCGGGATCGGTGTCAGCGCTCGCCGACGCCGGCAGCGCGAGCGGGACGGCCAACGCGGTGAACAGGACGAGGAGGATCCGCACCATCATCGCGAACCCGCGCCGAACTTCGGGCACTGGAACCCACCGCCCCTCACCGCCGCGCACGTCCACCCGGCCTTGGACGTCCTCCACGCTGGAGGACCGTTCCGGAGCTGATCGTGACACAGCGCTCGACAGTCGCCTCAGACCGCACGCGGCGTGTCTCCAGCGTCTACCTCTCGGTTCGTTTGACCCCCGGGCCGGACTACGGTTGAACCGCCACGACCTGACCGCCCGGGTGCAACGGCCCGCTGACCAACGGAATTGACCTCTGCCCCAACCTGACAAGGAGAGCCGATGAGCAAGATCGAGGTATTCGAGCCGGCCCTGTGCTGTGCCACCGGTGTGTGCGGGGAGGACGTCGACCAGCAACTGGTCACTTTCTCCGCCGACATCGACTTCATTCGTAGCCGCGGCGGCGACATCGCGCGCTACAACCTGGCCAGCGAACCGCAGGCGTTCGCCGCCCACGAGGCCGTCACAGCCTTCCTGCACGTGTCCGGATCGGCCGGGCTGCCGCTCGTGCTCGTCGACGGGGTCACCGCGATGACCGGCCGATACCCCGACCGGATTCAACTCGCCATCTGGGCTGGGCTCGACGCACTCACGCCCGCCGGCTCCGGCCCGGGCCTCACCGCCGCATCGGATTCCTCGACCGGGGGATGCTGCGGCGGCGCCGGCGCCTCGAGTTGCTGCTGATTCACGACGCGATGAAGTTCCTTGACCATCCGCCGCGCTTTCTGTTCTTCACCGGGAAGGGCGGGGTGGGCAAGACCTCCATCGCCTGTGCCACCGCGATCACTCTGACCCGGCAAGGCCGGTCGGTACTGCTGGTCAGTACCGACCCCGCCTCCAACGTCGGCCAGGTCTTCGGGCTGACGATCGGCAACACCATCACCGCGATCCCCGCGGTTGCCGGGCTGTCGGCGCTGGAGATCGACCCCGACCAGGCGGCCGAGGCCTACCGGGAACGCATCGTCGGACCCGTGCGCGGCCTGCTGCCCGAGGCGGAGGTGGCCTCGATCACCGAGCAACTCTCCGGCTCCTGCACCACCGAGATCGCTTCGTTCAACGAGTTCACCGAACTGCTCACCGACTCCGACGGCCGCATCGCGCAGTTCGACCACGTCCTGTTCGACACCGCACCGACCGGACACACCATTCGGCTGCTGCAACTGCCCGGCTCCTGGACGGACTTCCTCAACGAAGGCAAGGGCGATGCCTCCTGCCTGGGGCCGCTGGCCGGCCTGGAGAAGCAGCGTGCCGTGTACTCCGCAGCCGTCGATGCGCTGGCCGATCCGGACCGCACCCGTCTGGTGCTGGTGGCCCGCGCCCAGACCTCGACTCTGACCGAGATCACCCGCACCCACCGAGAATTGGCCACCATCGGACTCAACCATCAGTACGTCGTGATCAACGGCGTCCTGCCCGCACCCGCCGATGACAGCGACGCGCTGGCCTCAGCGATCTACCGCCGCGAACAGGCCGCCATCGCCGCACTGCCCGAGGAACTGAAAGCGCTGCCGCTGGATCTGGTGGACCTCAAAGCCACCAACATCGTCGGAATCGACGCCCTGGCAACGCTGTTCACGTCCGACACCGCCACCGGCCAGCCCGCCCAGCCCCCGGTCGAGGTACCCGATGCGCCCCTGGCGGCGCTGGTCGACCACATCGCCGCCGGCGACAAGGGCCTGATCATGTGTATGGGCAAGGGCGGGGTCGGCAAGACCACCGTCGCCGCCGCGAACGCCGTCGGTGACGGGAATGCGGATCAGTGCTTGGTCGCGGTCGGAAAAGTAAAGCCACTCCACGCGGGTAGTACCTGTCATTGCCCACCCCCCACTGGTCGCTAGGAGTTTAGTTCTCACGATGCCCTCGGAGCCCGTAGCGGCAGGGCCTGCGCATGTTTATGGGAGTCATCGTCGCACCACGAATACACGGCCATCGCCGGCGAGGGGTTTGTCGGCGGGACCGCGGATGTGTGGCTCGACCCATACCGGCCGGCGTAATACTCTGCCCGGGCCGTAGGCCTGATTCCGCCAGAATCCGCGGCACCACCACTGCTTGGTGTAAGCGCGTTTTCCGCCGACACTCGGTGTGTTCGCCACCTCTTCTGCACGGACCTGGCGGATGTCGATGAGACTGACCGCAGGAGCCGTTGCAGGTTGCGGAGTCGCGCCGGTGGCCGGGCTGGGTGCGGGCGGGCTGCCAGCCCCGGCGATCTTGCGGTGTGTGGTGACGCGAGGTTGGGAGGCGAGCAGCCAAAGCGAGCCCAAGACGGAAAGGGGGGCGACAGCTCCCGTTTCGGTTCGATGGGCGACGGGTTCGTAGAGGTCCCATACGCCGCTGGCATGCATGACCAGCGGTGTGCGGTCCAGCGAGCCGGCGAGGCGCTCCCCCACGCGGGGTCTGTCCCAGCGGAATCCGACAGTCACGCCGACGCTTTCGTCGCGCGTGCCCCAGGACATGGCGTCGATCGGCATGCGGACAACCTGATCGCTGCCGGGCACCGGCCAGTCAAATGAACCGATCGGCTTCGACCATTCCGGCAAGGTCTCGGCCGCCGTAAGGGCCAGATCCACCAAATCCCGCGTAGTGCGGTTTTTCTCCGCTGTCACCGTGTCAAGATTTGATTGGTGTCCCGATTGCGGGAGCCTAAATTCTTGAACTCCCGTTGGTACGGAAAACGGGAAGACTGGGGGATGCCAGCCGCTCGATCGCGACACGTCGTGCTGAAGACGCGCGACCTGCCTTTGGGTCGACCGACACCACGCGACGGACATCGTCGGTGTAACGCTCGCACATAAGACCCCCTGCTACTCTCGCCCCGCTCTGCGGCGGCGCGTATCAAGGTACAGCCGATTTGCGCTGCTGCGCTTTCCGTTTGCAGGGGTGCCGGGCCGCACTGTTAGGCGATTGCGACTGAGACGGTGCGGGTGGTGGTGCCGCCGTAGCCGTCGGCGATGGTCACGGTGAAGGAGTCGGACTTGTCGGCTGCGGTGGCGCCCGCGCGGGTTGCTTTCTGCCGGGCGGCGGCGCCACCGCCTGGGATCCGCCGTACCCGTCGGTGACGGTGACGGTGAACGCGTCGGTCTTGGGTGTGGTCGAGGAACGGGCCGCGCTACGGGCAGCCGCGGTCGGGGTGTAGGAGAAGCTGCCGTCGGCGGTGACGGTCACGCTGCCGTTTGGCCGGTTTGGACGCCGCGTAGGTCAGGGTGTCCCGGTCGGTGTCGGATGCGGTGATCTTTCCGGCGGCCACCCGGTGACCGGATTCGGTTTTGTGATCGTGCCGGTGGCGGTCGGGACGCTGTTGGCGCCGGCAACCACCACGCTGACCGGTACGGCGAGCGAACCGCCGTACCCGTCAATGATGGTCACGGTGAAGCTGTCGGCCTTGTCGGTCGCGGTGGCGCCGGTCTTCGCCGCGGCGTGGCGGGCGGCCGCAGTCGGGGTGTAGGTGAACGCCCCCGCCGCGGTGATGCTGACCGTGCCCTTGGCCGTAGCGGTGCTCAGCGTGTAGGACAGCGGATCCTTATCGGCATCGGTACCGGTCACCGTGTGTTGAGCGTCGCTGTGGATGCGGTTGATGTCGTCATCATGGATGCCGATGGTGTTGACGTAGCGAAGGCCCCGTCCGCGTAGCGGGCGAGGCCTTCGTCTGCATGGTGGTGGCGTCGTCGGTGTGGTGACGTCGCACGCTCAGTGGTTCAGTCGTGGCCGGTTTCAGTGACGGCGATCCGGGCGGCTTTCTCGTCGACGATCGCTGCTTTGGCGGCGAAGGCGGCGGTCAGGGCGTGCACGGCGAGGTTGTTGACCGCTCGGGGGTATCCGCGGGCGGCGTTGTGGATCAGGGTGATCGCGTCGTCGGAGAACAGGGTGTCGGTGCGGCCGGCGATCTTGGCGTGGTGGGCGATGTAGTCGGCGGTGTCGGGTGGGGCCATGCCGGCGATGGCGTAGCGCATGGCGATGCGCTGATCCAGTGCGGCCAGCACACCCAGGCGCAGGCGATGCCGCAGGGTGGGTTGGCCGACGAGCAGGGCGGCAAACGGTGATCCGGAGTCCATGTCGTGGTTGGTGAGCATGCGGATGGCTTCCATTTGGGCGTTGTCGAGCAGGTGGGCTTCGTCGATGACCACGACCGGGGTGCGGCCGCGTTCGGCGTGTTCAGCGGCCAGGGCGTCGGCGGCCTGGGGGGCCAGGGTGGCGGTGTAGAAGCTGGGCACCCGCCCCAGCGCGGTGACGATGTGGTGGAGCATGCCGCGGACTCCGACCGAGGGGTTGGGCAGGTAGATGATCACGTGGCGGGCCGGGTCCAGGGCGGCGGTGGCGGCCCGGATCGCGACGGTCTTGCCGGCGCCGACTTCCCCGGTGATGACCCCGATCGCGTGCTGGTCGACACACCAGGTGATCCGGGCGACGGCTTCGCTGTGGCCGGGGTGGCGGTGCAGCATCGCCGGGGCCAAACCGCGCCCGAAGGGCATCCGGGTGAATCCGTAATACTGTTGCAGCCGTTCAATACTCACGCCGACACCCCGTCTTTCTCCTCGAGGCCGGCGAGGTTTTTCTGACCGTCGCCGGTTTCGGCGGGCAGGGTGGTGAACAGGGCGTCGTAGCCGATGCGGTGATCGGCGCGGATCTGCTCGTGGTGGTTCTGCGCGGTCAGTGCCAGGTAGTCGATCCCGGTCGCCGGGGATGGGGGTGGTTCGGGTGTTTCGGGTCGGGCTTTGGGGTGGGTATGGCGGGTGATGATGTGCGGCACCGCCCGGCCGTGGGAGATCTCCCGGTAGCGAACCTCGATGGTTTCCAGATCGAACGGTGAGAACACCAACTCCACTCGCCGCCCGATCAGGGCGGCGTCGACTTCAAAGGTGTTGCCGTGCAACGACACCGTCGCGGTGCGGGTGACGGTGCGGTACTCCGACCACAGGAACGCCTCGGTCAAATCCGCCGCGGTCGGCATCGCCGCGGCCCGCCCCAGCCGGCTCCAGCCATCCGACCAGCGCTCCCACGGGGCTTGGCCGGTCTCGGTATGGGTCCGCCGGTGGTACTCGGTTTCGACCCACGCGGTGAACAGCCGGTTGAGGTCCAGCAGTGCGCGGCGATGATCGGTTCCGGCGGCGGTAAGCTCCTCGGCGGTGGTGTCGACGATCTCGACGAGGAACTGCTCACGTACGGTGCGGAAGAACCGTTCGATCTTTCCGCGGCCCTGAGGCCGGTGTGGAGTCGAATGGATCAGGCGCACGCCGAGTTTCGCACACGCCCGCAACAGCCAGGCATCGACGAAGGCAGACCCGTTGTCGACATACACACTGGCCGGGACCCCGCGGGCGGCCAGCGCCGGTTGCAGCGCGGCCCCCAACCTGACGGCGTCCTCGGCGAACCCGAAGCGGTAGCCGCAGATCAGCCGGGAATGATCATCGAGGAAGGCGAACAGATAGGTTTTCCGGCCCCCGATCCGCGGGCCGTGCAAAGCGTCCCCGGTCCAGCGGTCATTGGGATTAGCC